>JAJKJU010000059.1 GCA_021153565.1 Rhizobacter sp. | reverse complement strand
GCTTGCTCTCGAAGCGCATTGCGGCGTTGCGCCTCCTCGCCATAGCGACGGCTATGACTCGTCGGCGCGCCTTGCACTGCGCTCCGACAGCGGCGCGATCAGCCGACACTTGTGGCTTGACGCGACACCAGGCCACCCGCGGGGTGGACGGTGAAACACGCGCTCTGGCACTTTGTGCGTGCCAACCGCCGCCATGTCGGCGAGATGCTGCTGGCCAGCTTGCTGGTGAATACCTTCGTGCTCGCGCTGCCGCTGTTCTCGATGCTGGTTTACGACAAGGCCATGGGCAACGAGCTTCACGACACGCTGTGGGCGCTGTCCGGCGGCATGCTGATCCTGTTCGGGTTGGAGATCAGCCTGCGGCTGTCGCGTGTCCTGATCGTCGAACACGCGGGCGCGCGCTGGGACGCACACCTCGACGAGCGCCTGATGCGCGGCATCCTGGCCGCCCCCATGTCGAAGACGCTGGCGATCGGAGACGTGCTCTCGCGCTATCGCGAGGTCACCGGTACGCGCGATCTCCTGAGCGCGCAGTTCCTGCTGCCAATCGCCGACTTGCCCTTTCTGCTTCTCTTCGTGCTTGCAGTCAGCATCATTGCCGGGCCCTTGGTCTGCGTGCCGCTGGGCGTGGGGGCAGTGCTGCTCGTGGTCACGGCGGTTTTTCAGTCGGTGAGCATGAGCCGGCAGCGCCGGGCCAGTGCCTCCCAGAGCGCCAAACTGACCTGGCTGGTCGATGTGCTTTGCGCTCGCGAAAGCCTGATGTCCAAGTCCGCCGCCGATGTCGCCGCAACGCGCTACCGCCTGCCGGCGTTGGCCGGGGCGCGGGCCGCAGCGCAGGCCCGGCTGTGGTCGCAGCTGTCGCAACAGGCCGTTCCCGTCGCCATGTCGTTCTCGACCGTGCTGCTGCTCGTGCTGGGCGTGTTCCGCGTCGAGGCGCAGGCTCTGTCGGTTGGCGGGCTGATCTCGGTCAGCCTGCTCAGCAGCCGGATCCTCGCGACGCTGTGTTCGATCGCGCCGATCGTCTCGCGCTGGAAAGAGTTTTCGCGCTCCTTGGGCGAGTTGGGCGCCACCGTCGACTTCGATGTCGCACCGGTCAGCGCGCTGCAGGCGGCTGCTGGCGCGCTGGCCACCGAGGGCATCCGACTGGATAGCGTGAGCTTTGCTTACCCGGGCCAGGCGCGCAGCATTCTCGATGGCCTGACGCTGCACCTTCGCCCCGGCGAGCTGGTGGCGGTGGTCGGGGCCTCCGGCGCCGGCAAGTCGACGCTGCTGCGCGTGCTCGCCGGCCACGTGCCGCACAGCGCCGGCCAGCTCGCGTTCGGCGGCCATGTGATCGGCGACGATCTCCAGCGTCGCTGGCTCTGCTCGCAGGTGCGGTTCAAGCCGCAGGATCCAAGCTTTCTGCGCGGCCGGCTTGGCGAGGTCGTGGCGCCGGGCACCGCGACGGCGTCGGATGCAGCCTTGGTGCGCGCGCTGCGCAGCGCCGGCTTCGGCCCGTCGCTGGACCGTGGTGAACTGGGCTTGAATTCCGAGGTCGGCACCAACGGCAGTGCACTCTCAGGGGGGCAGCGACAGATGCTGGCGCTCGCGCGCGCCCTGTACGGCGGCGACGCGCCGCCCGACCCGGCCCAGGGCAGCGAGGTCATCCTGCTCGATGAGCCCACGCTCGGCCTGGACCGGCCGGCGCAGGAACAGGTGCTGCGCGAACTGGGCCCTTTGCGCGCCGGGCGCTGTGTCGTCGTGGCGACCCACGCCGCCGAAGTGATCCAGTGTGCCGACCGTGTGCTCGTGCTCGAGGGCGGTCGCATCGTCGCCGACGCGCCGCCGAGCCGTTTGCTGGGCGCTCACGCGGCGCCGCCGCGTGCGGCACAGCACGCGACCCCACCCCTTGCCGCCGTTGCCTCATGAACCGGCTGCACCATCAGATCGGCTGTGCGACGTTGGCCTGCACGCTAGGCCTCGCGGTCTTGGCGTCGTCGGCGCAAGAAAACACTGCACCCGCGTCGCTGCGTCGGCCGCTGCGCATGAACAATCTGCCCGAAGTGTTGCAGGTGCCCATGAGCCTGGCCGTCGCCGGCGAAGGCCGCACGGCTGACGATGCAGCGGCCACGATGGACCTGCGCGGCGCCATCGCTCAGGGCCTGAACTACAGCCCCGACGTTCGGGCGGCTCGATTTCGCGCCGAATCCTTCGAGCAGACACGTCGCGCTGCGCTGGGTGCGCTGTTGCCGCACGTCGATCTACGCGCGGCCGTCGGCCGCGGTCGGCTGGAAAGTGTCGACCCATGGAGCCAGCTGCCGCGCAAGGACGGCAGCGCGCAGCTGACCCAGGCGCTGATCGACGAGCCTGCGCGACGTGAGTGGCGCCGCCAGGGCGTGCTCGCCGATTCGGCCTTGCGTCAGGTCGGTGGCGCCGAATCCTCGGCCGGGCTCGAATTGGCGGGGGCCTACTTGCAGGCCTTGCAATCGCGGCTGACGATCGAGGTCAGCCAGGGCTACGAAGCCATGCTCACCGAGTTGCTGCGCTTCGTCTCCGAGCGCGCGGCCGGCGGAGGCGCCAGCGTCGCCGACCGTGAACGCGTGCGCGCCCGAGTCGCCAGTGCGCGGGCCAACATTGCGGACGCACGCGCAAGCCTGAAAGTGGCGCTGCGCAACCTCGAGCGCCTGGTCGGGTCGGCACCTGCGCGGCTCGATGTCGGCGGCCCGGCGAGCCTGGGCATTCCGAGCGAACTGAACGCTGCCAAGACGCTGGCCCTGGCGCAAAACGATGATCTTCGCGCCGCACGCGCCGAGGCCGAGGCAGCCGACTGGGGGCGCTCGGCGGCACAAGCGCACTTCCTGCCCAGGGTGTCGCTCGAAGTCAGCCACAACCGCAACGTCAACGCGGCCGGCACCGAGGCCTACTTCCGCGATACCAAGGCCATGATGGTGCTGACGGTGCCGCTGTTCAACGGTGGCAGCGACCTTGCGCAAATGCGCGCCAGCACCGCGCAGCGCGAGGAGAAGAACGAACTCGCGCTCACGGTCGAACGCAAGCTTTTGCAGGAGCTGGAGGCCGCCTACGCCAACCTGGAGGCGGTGGCCGATCGCTACCGTTCGGTCAGCGAAGAGCTGGATGCCGACCGCGCCGTGGTCAAGGCCTTCCAGGCCCAGCTCACAGCGGCCAACCGTTCGCTGCTTGACGTTCTCGACGCCTACCAACGCCTGTACCAGACGCAGCTCGACATGACTGCGCTTGTGATCGGCGAAACCCAAAATCACCTGAAGGTGGCCCACCTCACCGGCACGCTCATGAGTGCGTTCGGTACGGTGCCGGCGGCCGACAGGGCAGGGCACTGAAAGCGGGGTGACAGTGGAAGGCGGAAAGACAGCCAATTACTGGCCCGGCTTCGTGGACGCGCTCACCAACGTCGTGATCGCGATGGTGTTCGTCATCGTCGTGCTGGCCATCGCGCTCTCGTTCGCTGCGCAATTGATGGGCAAGCGCGTTGCCGAGGAGATGGTCAAGCAGCACTCGGCGGCGGCAGCGGCGTCGGCAGCGGCGTCGGCAGCGGCAGCGGCAGCTGTGCAGGCGCATACGACGGTGCAGGAGGCCGCGCCCCGCAGCGGGCTGCCCGGACGAACCCATATCGCGGTGCAAGGGAACGAGCGTGCCGCCTCGGCCGCCGGGGGACGGATAAGCAAGGTCGACAACCTGCTCCAGCTCGACTTCGCCGACGCCGCGCTGACCCTGGACAGCGCTGCCGCGCAGCGCCTGCGCGAGGCACTTGCCAACGGCAAGGCCGCGGCGCCGCAGGCCCGGGTGCAGATCGTGGCCGTCGGCCCGGCGCTCGAGTTGACGGAGAACCAGCGCTCGGCCTATGTCCGTGTGATGGCGGTGCGAAACGAGCTGCTCGACCAAGGCTATGCCGCCAGCCGCATTGGCGTGCGGATCGACACCGCCAGCAAGGCCGCGCACCCGGCGGTCACGATTTCCATCACCGCTCCATGAGGCACCCGGCATGAACGCCCCATCACTCGCCGCCGATGGCGCGACGTCCCTGCAGCGCGTGTTGTTCCACTTCGACGGCCAGCTCGGAGCAGCGCGCAGACTGCGCAAACCGCGAGCCTTGCTCTACGCGACCAGCCTGGCCGCCTTGCTCTTGTTCGTCTGGGCTGGTTCGGCCCGCGTCGATCGCGTGGTGCGCGTACAAGGGCGCGTGATCCCCTCGGGCAAGCCGCAGCTGGTGCAGCACCTGGAGGGGGGCATCGTCTCGCAAGTCTTCGTCAAGGAGGGCGATGTGGTGAGCAAGGGCCAGAACCTGCTGGCCGTGTCGGACCTGATGGCCAACGCGTCGCGCGGCGAGAAGAACGCCAGACTCCGCGGCCTGCAGACGCGAGCCGCGCGCCTGCAGGCCGAGGCCGACGGCGCCGAGCGCTTCAGCGTGCCCGCGGGCCTGGAGGCCAACGCGCCCGAAGTTCGCAACGAGGGCGCTTCCTTCCAGGCCCGCCGCGCGCGCTTGCACCAGACCACGCGGGTGCTCGAGGAGCAGATCAGCCAGAAGCGGCAGGAGAGCGCCGAACAGGAAGCCCGCCGGCGTGGACTCGCAGGCGAGCGTGAGGTTGCCCAGCAGCAGCTGGCCCTGATCACCGGCCTGCTCGCCAAGAACGCGGGCTCGCAGCTCGAGCTGCTGGAAGCGCGGGCCCGGGTCGAACGCCTGGCGACCCAGATTCGCGAATGTGAGACCGCCATGCCGCGGCTGGCATCGGCCGCGTTGGAGCTACAGGCCCGGCTGGCGGAGGCGGTGGCGCAGTTCCGCAGCGAGTCGCGCGCCACGCTGGCCGATACGCAGATCGAGATCCAGCGACTGCGCCAGGACCTCCATGCCGAGGACGATCGCGTCAAGCGCACGATGGTCGTTGCACCCGCCGCGGGGAGCGTCAACAAACTGCTCTTCAACACGGTCGGCGGTGTCGTCAAGCCCGGCGACACCTTGCTCGAACTCACGCCCGACGACGAGGCCGTGGTGATCGAGACACGCGCCTTGCCCGCCGAGCGCGGCGCACTGCAGCTGGGGCAGAAGGCGGTCGTCCGTGTAGCCGCCTTCGACTACACGGTCTATGGCACGCTGGCGGGCCGGGTCAACGAGATCAGCGCCGACTCGCTGATCGACGAGCATGGGGAACGCTACTTCCGAGTCGGCGTGACGGTCGACCCGCAAAGCCGGCGCGAGTTCGGACAGGTGCTGAGCCCCGGCATGACCGTCAGCGCGGATGCCGTGACCGGTAACCGCACGATTCTCCAGTACCTGCTTTCGCCCATACGGGGCATTGGTGCAACCGCGTTCAGGGATCACAAGTGAACGAATCCATCACGCTTCAACGGCCGGCGCAGCCCCAGGTCCAGCACGAAGGGCGGCTGCCGAGGCGCTTTGCGCTGCTGATCTGGGCGCCCGCACTCTGCGTCGTGCTCGGGGCCGTGGCGGCCTGGCACTTCGTCTCCTTCGCCTTTGTCTCCAACCCGGCGCTCAACGGCCTGATCCTTGCCGTGCTGTGCTGTGGCTGCGCCACGATGGTGGGCCATGTGCGGCGCGTGTACCGTGAGAACGAGGTCTTTCATGCCGGCATGGCCTGGCTGCGGCTGGGCGCCTGGAGCGACGAGCCCGATCCCAAGCTGGGCCCGAAGGCGCATGTGCTGGGCATGTTAGGCCGGCTGGAAAAGCTCGGGCTGGGGCATCAGGTCTACATCCAGACCACGGTGATGGAGCCTGAGCTCAAGGACCTCGAGGCCTTCTTCGAAAGAAGGCAGGAACTCTCCCAGTTCATCGTCGGCCTGATGGTCGGCCTGGGTCTGCTGGGCACGTTCGTGGGCCTGCTGGAAACACTCATCAACACCAGCGCGCTGATCGCCACGATCGCCAGCAGCGTGGGCGGTGGCGGTGGTGGTGCTGGTGGCGGTGGAATGGAATCGGAATTTGCGCGCATCGTCGGTGGTTTGCAAAAACCACTGGAGTCGATGGGCACCGCATTCTCAGCATCGATGTTCGGCCTGATCGGCTCGATCATGTTGGGCTTCCAAATGATCCTGGTGCGCAAGACGGTGAGTGTGTTCGTCGACAAGGTCCGCGAGGAAGTGCTCTCGCTGGCCGAGAAAACCAAGGTCAACACCAATGTCGAGATCACCGAGCGCTTTCTGGCAAACCTGCTCGGCGACATCCTCGAGCAGCATCGCCAGACCTTGAGCCGTCTCGACGGCGTCAGCGCCCAGCTGGGTGAGCTGGTACCGCAGGTGCGGGACGCGGCGCTGTCCTCGACGGGCCTGAGCGAGAGGCTGCGCTCGCAGGAAGAAGTGCTGGAACGTACCGTGATCGCGGTGGGCGGCGTGCGTGACGTGGTGCCCGTGCTGGGTGAACTGGCGAGCGCGTCCAGCGGCGTCTTTCGTGAGTCGCGCGAAGCCAGCGACCGGGTTGCCAGAATGCTTGAATTCCTGCCCGGCCAAAGCCAGATGCTCGATCAATTGAAGGCAGCGCTCGGCCATGTCGGCGCCCTGACCGCTGAGGTCGATGCGATGAAACAGCGAACGGGCGAACTGCTGGGCGAGGTGCAGGCGCAGAACAGCGTGGTCAAGCGCCTGGACGCGACACTATGGAACGGCGAAAAGGCTGCGCTGCGCAAGCTGCTGGAGGCCGAATGAACTCTCAGCCTCTCTGATGGAGCGCGGCCGTGATCACTCCGACATCACCTGTACGCATGAACTTCATCGACGATGTGGTCAGTGGCCGCACGGCACTGCCAACCATTCCCCGCGTGGTGCATCGGCTGATCGCCGGACTGCGCCGCCGCGACATCAACCTCAACGATCTGGCGCTCGAGCTCGCACGCGACCCTGTGCTGAGCTCCCGCGTCCTGCGTCTGGCCAATTCGTCCTTCTACAGCGGAGCGCGCTCGCTGGCGTCGATCAACGATGCGGTGGCTCTTGTGGGTACCAACGCCTTGCAGACTTTGGTGATGGCCTGCGGGGTGTCGTCGGCCTTTACCGAGGTGCCCGGTGTCAACCTGCGCCAGTTCTGGCTCGACGCTGTTGTGACCGCAGCCACTGCGCAACTGTTCGCGCAGCATCTTCACGCCGACGTGCACAGCGCCCACGCGGCGGGCCTGCTACTGGGAACAGGACACCTGATCCTGTGCCAGGCGTATCCGCTCGCGGCGGCCGCCGAGTTCACTCGCTATCGCAACCTGCGCGGCCAAGCCTTGGCCGAGCGCGAGGTGGCCGTATTCGGCGCCGCCCACCCAGCCATCGGCGCGCTGTGGGTGGACCGCCTGGGCTTCCCGCGCGAGGTGGCGCGGGCGATCACCAGCAGCGTCGACCCCGGTGTGGGCGAAGATGACTCGCCGCTTTCGGACATCGTGCGCGTGGCGCGAGACGTGGCAATCTCGGTCGTCGAAGGCGACAGCGCGGCCAAGGCCATCGCCAAGCTCGATGCCGGGCTGCTCCAGCGGCTGGCGTTGAACGACTACGTCACCACCACGGCGTTTGTCGAGCGCTACGAGCAGATGAAAGATCTGCCCGCGCCGACATGAAGGACCGCGCATGTCCGTGATTCGCCTGACGTGGGCGTGCATCGCCGCCTGCTTCTCGCTGGCGATGCTGGCCTGCCTGCTGCTCTCGATTGGCGTCGCGCGCCATCACGTTGCCGAAGAGGTCGGCCGCGCCAGCGTGGCAGCTGCCACCGCGCTGGCGCAGCCGGGACCCGACCCTGCTGCCCGCGCGACGCCCGCAACGGCACGGGCGATGCAGGAACAATGGGCCGCGCTCGAGCTGTCCGATGCAGACGGTCGCGTGCTGATGCGTCTCGCCAATCCGCGGCCCGCAGGCGAGGCGCCCGCGTGGTTCGCCCGCGCCGTGCCGCTGAACGTGTCACCCGGGCGCGCGCTGCTTTCAGCGCCCGACAATGCAGGGGGCGCGGTTTCCGTGCTTGCGCGGACCGACCGCGCGTATGAGTTTCTGTGGACGCTCACCTGGGCGCTGCTGCTGGCGGTGGCGCTGTGCGGCGCTCTGCTGGTGGCAACACTGACCTCGGTGCTGCGCTGGGCCAGACGGCCGCTCGAGGGTTTTCAAGAGCAGATCCGCGCGCTCGGCGAACGGCGCTTCATCTCGATCGCGCAGCCGGGTGTCAGCGAGTGGGTGGATCTGTCCAGGGCTCTCAACGTGATGGTCGCGCGGGTCGGCCTGATGCTTGACGAGAAAGACGCCCGCCTCGCGGCCATGAAGAACGAGACGGCGCACGACCCGCTCACGGGCGTGGCCAGTCGCAGTGCGTTCATGGAGTGCTTGCAGCGCGAGCTGAGCGACCCGCAGGGCCAGCGCAGCGGCGCCGTGGTGATCGTGCGTGTCCACGATCTGGTGGGCATGAACCAGCGCGTGGGCCGTCTGCGCACCGACGACTTCCTGCGCGCGGTGACGACCGTGCTGCGCACGCGCGTCTATCCCTTGGAGACCCAGGGCGGCCTGCTGGCGAGATTGAACGGCGCCGACTTTTGCATCCTGCTGCCCGGCGTGGCAGAGGTGGCGCTGAACGAGTGGCTGACGAGCGTTGCCGACTCCATGGGGACCTTGCACGACGAGCGCATCGCCGAATCCTGGAATGTGGCGTGGATCGGCGCCAGCACCTACAGGCCCGACGAGGCGCTCGGCGAGGTGTTGACCCGTGCCGATGCGATGGTGATGGCCGCCGAGACGCGCCGCGAGCGCTACTGCATCACCACGCCGGCTGAACCCTTGCACGTGATCGCCGTGGCGCAGTGGCGGGTGATGATCGAAACCGCGCTCGAGACCGGCCATGTCCAGCTCGCCTTCTACCCGGTAAAGGGAGCGGGGACTGGTTTGCTGCATCGCGAGGCCATGCTGCGCTTGCGGAGCCCCGACGGTGACTTGATGCCGGCTTCCGCCTTCATCCCGCCGGCGATCCGCACTGGCCGCGTGGTCGATCTCGACCTTCGTGCCATCCAACTGGCCCTGGCCGAACTCGCGCGCTGCGATGGTGATGTGGCGGTGAACGTCTCGCCACATTCGATCTGCCGGCCCATCTTTCAGCGCCGCGTCGAGCAGATACTCAGCGGTGCCGGCGCAGATGCGTCGCGCTTGTGGATCGAAGTCGACGAGATGGGTTTGTCGGAGTCACTGGACGAACTGCTGCGCTTCAGCGCGGCAACGCGGGCCTTCGGCTGCAAGGTCGGCATCGAACACTTCGGGCATCGCTTTTCGTTCCTGGCGCGGCTCGGCCGCACTGGCGTCAGCTTCATCAAGCTCGACCGCGAATTCTGTGTCGGCGCGCATGCGCAGACAGGCCAGCAGGCCTTCGTCCGCGCAGTCGTCGACGTGGCCAGTGCGATGTGCGTCCAGGTGATTGCCGACGGACTCGACGACGCACGCGACCTGAGAGTGCTCGAAGATTTGGGTGTAGGCGGCGCGACCGGGCCGCTGGTGTCCGACACGCTGCATGGGGTGGTCGAGTCAGAGGCTGAGAGTATTTCGAGCGTGCCGAGCAGCACGTCAAAAGGCGCCTGATCTAGGCGCAAAGGCAGCCATAGCTTGGCTATGGCGAGGATTTGCAACGACGAGCAGGGGTCTTTTGACGTGATGAGCGGGCATGATCGAAATACTCTCAGCCTCTCAGCCTCTCAGC
>JAJKJU010000058.1 GCA_021153565.1 Rhizobacter sp. | reverse complement strand
CGTGCGCGGCGTCGTTCGGGCTTGCGGATGGACTCGACTCACTGGCTTTTCTCGTGTTGGAAGGCTTCGATAACACCCCGCAAAAGGTCTCTGGCTCGGAAAAGCGGCCAGCTGCGGATTGGCACATGATCACACGGGATGGGACATTTAGGCTCGGGCTTAAAGGCTCCACAAGGAGTGAGGTCACCTTCGCGATTGAACGAAGTGTCGAGAGAGCAATAACTGCAGCTCGGTACATTAGCGAGGACACTAGGCGTTTTTATTTTGGTAAGCTAAGTGGATTTAGGTCAGCAGGTGTAGTCGAGACCGGGATATCGTCTGAATCCAACAAACAAGATAACCGCTCTCGAATTGAAATTATAGATCTGCCATCCATACCTCAAATACAAACCCGTTTACTAGCTATCAGTGCTTGCATAGAAGCCGAATGGGAAGCTTCCCGTGCGGCATGGGACTTAGCACTTGCAAAAGGACCAAACGAAGATTTTCGCGTTCCCACGTTCGTAGTTGTCGATGAGGCACATAACGTTGTGCCACGTGATACTCGAAGCCAAGCAGAGGCCGCGATTAGAGAACAGTTCCGCACCATAATCGCAGAGGGGCGCAAGTACGGGCTCTTCTTGATACTAGTCAGCCAAAGGCCTGACAAACTTGATCCGCTTGTCGTGTCCGAATGTGAAAATCGCGCCGTTATGAAGCTCAGCTCCAAATCATCGATGATAGCCACGCGCGAGATGCTTGCACTTGAAGACATTCCAGAGGGTGACCTCATGAAATGTCTGGAACTACCGCTGGGTCGAGTATTGATGGTGGGCGGTTGGGCTCCTGACGGCCCTGATTTCATGTATGCGGCGTCGCGTCGCACGATGGAAGGCGGCAGAAACTTGCGAAAGGATTACTGGGCTACACCTCCGGATCCGCCCCAAAATAAGCCCAAGAAAGATGCGCCATCATCTGTGAAAGAAGAACCAGCCGAGCCAGTCTTGACAGGAGAAAGCCAACCCGAAACTAAGGCAGGTGGGAAAGAGGCTTCGCCTCAGAAAGATGCCGAAGTGAAGGAGGAATGAGAAGGTGAATATGTGCTTGGAACTTCGATGCCAAGATGGCAGTCGCGGATATGCGCCGGTCAATGGGCGCGAACGTCATGCAAGACTGTTCCGATACCTCTCCGTATCTTGAGCTCATCGCTCACGCCGCACTCCAGTAGGAGAAAAGACCAAGGTCCTGTGCAGTTTCTGTACCGAGCGGCAGATTCAAAGCGGGGCGTAGGCCGTCCACCAAACGGTTCTCTGCGAATGCGGCAGTGTTGGCACACCCCAGTGAAGCCGCTCTGACGCCATGCACCACAGGCTCGTAGCTGACGTTCGCGACCGACCGTTCATGGCCGTCAGGGATCGGCCAGCCGACGGCGCCAAACGGCAGGTCTGCGGCGCATAGCTGCCGCCCAATATCGGAGGACCGGTGTGGCGTTCGAGCTGACGCGGTCGATGTCAAGTGTGCAGCGTTACCGGTCGCTCGCCCAGGGGGGGCCGCTCAACTCACAGTCTCGGTTCCATTGCGGTCAATGGACTCCCCGTCTTGAAGCTTCGCCAATGGCCGGTGTCGGAGGTACTGCCGACATCGCCCGCACTCGACCTGCAGTCTGGATGGCCCAATGACCGCTGCCGACAGCGTCGGACTCACGCACCCGACCCATACCGGCCGGTCGACCCCCGGCTACAGCGGTCAGTGGCTGCTCGACGGACCAACCACCAGCCGTTGGTCGAACGGCGCCTTGATGGCTCGCGGGGCGTCCCAGATCAGGCGTTCGGCGCCCCTGCGGCGTTCAGGTTCTGCAGGCCGCCTCCACGAATGGCCTTGTTCCCCTTGCCTTGCGTAGTACGTCGATCAGGGCATCAATTGAAGAGCCTTTGCTGGAGAAAGCCAATCGTGGCGGCCGGGATCTGAACGTCTGCGGGCTGATTTCCGTGAGGCAGGCCCTTGCGATATAGAGTCTTCGTCTGGCGCTTGCCTTCCAGTTGAACCACGAGGGTCTGCGCAGACAGCTTGCTGCGTCGAAGCCGCCGTTCGTTGATCCTCGCAGTCACCCGCCGCTTGCCGGACAGCACGTCCAGCAGTTCACGCGCGTTGATTCGCCCCGCAAACTCTCCGATCGACAGCAGGAACGCGCGGATCGCTTCCACATCGTCACCCTGGACCAGCGGTCCCTGCTGGGCAACGTAGGAGCGGAGCAATCGGCCCACATCGGTCTGCTTGCCCGCAATAACTTGCCGGGGTGAAATCCCGAAGGCGAGGTTCGGGACACTTCCGTCTTCAGACGGCGCGGGTACGAATGAATCGCGCTTTCTCAGTGCTTCGAGCGACTCGACGCCACGCAGACGCACTTTGTCCCCGGAGGGATAGACCGCGAAAAGGCCGTCACCGTCCGCGCCGACCGCAATCAGTGGCGACGGATAACTCCTGCTGCGATTTAGATATCCGACAAGGGTCATGACACATCCGGCAAAAAGCCTTGCTGGGACAACCACTTAACGGCATATTCTAGCACCGCCCGCGATTCGCTCGTGGGCGAGAAGGGATACATGTCCGCATAATAGATCACGGTCGTTGTTCGCGAATTGAGCAATTGATCGAGTTCCGGCTTGCCTTTCCTTCGCCGCGCTATCTGGTACTCCGGACCGATGACCACCAAACCCTCTGCAGGCCAAGGTACTGGCTCCAGGGCGATGACTTCGATGGCTCGCCGTCGAATGTCGGCCTTGAGCTTGGCTTGGTGCAAGGTCTTGACAGCATGCACGAAGTCGCCCGCGTCAGCAGATCGAGAAGCAATCTTCGTGCCTCGGATATACGCGAGATTGGTGCCGAACAACAGTTCCACTAGCCTTGCCGCATCCGTCGGCGCATCGGCGGACTCCGTCACAAAGTCGTCAAGGTTTGCACCATCATCCTTCTTAGGGAGTAGGCCCTCGTACAAGCCCCTGGCCCATGCACCGGTGTCAAACGGATAAATTTCCGTCCTTATACCACTCATCTGCTCGGGCGGTATCAGCACGGCTACCGGCAAGTCATCGACTTCCTCGATGTCGAGCTCATACGTAGCCTTGTGCGGGAGGCGGTAGAACGGCGCACCATAGAAAAAGTAGGTGGCCGGCCGCCCCAGCCTGGGGCACTTGCTGTTGAGTGGCAATGCCCGAGAGGACATATTCGCTTCGAAGAACCGGTAGCCAGTGAGGTGCGCTACCGGCAAAAGCGGCTCCACTGGCGTCGCCGATGCCACGGCAGTCGTGATCGACAAGGGATCTCCTCCGCAGAAATGCCCGTCTTCAGAGCGGAAATCGCCGGTTGCTATGTGGCACCAATATTACAACCAGAGTCGTTGCAATGGGGGCTGCAGGATGGCGCGCCAAATGGTGGCGCCGTTTAAGTCTTCAGTTTCACGCCCAGTTGCTCGAGCAAGCTACATGCGATGCGGCGCCTGGACGTATCGTCACCGATTTGGCCCCTGCCGCTACCGTCATCTGCAAGCTCCGCGGCCAAGGCTTCAGCGAGCGCCTGGCGATGCTCCGGCTGAAACTTCCCCAGTGTGTCCTGTGCGACTCGTAGCGCCTGGTACTGCTCGAAAGCGCTGTGGGACTGCGAGATGGCGGCGATGACAAGCGCGGGGTCCACCAGCGCCGGGTTGCCTCTCATCAGACCCAGCGCGAAGACACGCTGGGCCGGCTGCCCGTCCTGGACGGCGCGCCGCAGTTCTTCGGGTCGCCAATGCGCGGACTGCCGACGCGGCACCAACATGAGACTGGTCATGCGCGTGGTCCGTTGAAAGCCGGAGCCGAAGGCACTGCGCAGGGTGTCGAACTGCTCCGAGAAGCTTTCGATTTCCCAGCGGCGATCCAAACCGATCAATTCCTCTTCTACGATTTCCCATTGCGGTCCGGGGCTTGAATGGAAGGTGTCCGGGCCGTCCGCCAGTACTTCTGACAGGCTGACGTGGCCAGCGAAGCGCGCCTGCCGAAGGGCCTCGAACCAGATGTCCCGTCGCGTCTGGGGGTCGCTCACATGAGTGGCAATCAGGCGCAGTGCGCTGGCCAGCTCGGCTGGAACGACTTGCGGGCCGCGATCATGCGGGCTGCGCGGGATCCCTTCTTTCGATGTGACCGGGTACGCCAATGACAAGACGAAGCTGATCGCTTCCTCGGTTCGATGCTCGGCGAGCATCGCCGCCACGCGAGGGACGATCTCGGAGCCGTCGATGCTGCCTGTATCCGCGACCAATGAACGTTTCGCTGAAGAGCGATGACCTGACGAGGCCGACGACAGGTCAGGCCGACGCAATGTGTCCTCGACGATGAGGAGTGCCGCCTCATGGTGGCCCGTGAGGCATAGCAGCTGTGCGGCCAGAACCTCGTGCGCGACCTCTCTTGGCGTCGTGTCCGACATGGCCCAGTCAGACAAGTGACTCAGCACTCCAGCATCGCCTCGTTGCGCCGCCAGCTCAGCGAGCTTGATTGCGGCGAGCAAACGCTCCTCCAGCACGGTTATTTCCTCAAGCGCCGCCAAAGCCTCCGTCATGCGTGTGGCGATGGCGAGGCCCCAGACGAAACGCTTTTGGGCATCCGCCTCGCCCGCAGCGGCTGGACTGCTCGGACTCACGCGGGATATCAATTCGTCCAGCTCGGCCGACATTCCTGCATCCGCAAGTGCCAGCGCAAGGTTGCCCGGGCGGATACTGCTAGGGTGGCCGGCATCCAACTCCTCCTTGAGCGTCTTCAGGCATGCCCTGAGAAATTCCTGATGCCCGATCACGCTAGCGAACTGAAGGGTCAGATTGCAAAATCGCACTAGGCCTGCCAATTCAGGGTGGAGCGCCGCCAGGCCCTCGGTGTCGCCGATCCGTCGCAGGGCCTTGGCCGCCCAAAACAAGGCGTTGGGTACGTCCCATGTGTCATTTGCGGACTCGAGATGCCGCTTCGATTCCAGCGCTGCCTGTAGAGCTTCCGAGGCGACGTCCCAGGCTCGGTCGGGCTGCCGGCAGGCCACCAGCGCATCGACTAAGTAGTACTTGGCCCTGGGCAGATGCGTGCCTTCGACGACGGCGGCAGCGCTCGACGCGCGATCCAGGCAGCGCCTCGCAGAGTCGGCATCCGCCACCTCCATATAGGCAGCAGCCAGCATACAGTACGCATGGACGCGTTTACTCGCTGTGGCCAGATTGTTGGCCAGCAGTTCCGCTCGCTTCAGTTGCCCGGTCCGTGCAAGGACATTGAGGATTGGCAGGGGCGCCGTTGCGAGCTTCCGGGCGTAGAGCACGCACAGGCCCACCTGCCGCGCGTCGTTGGCATCGTTGGCCATGAGCCCAAGGAGGGCCGTGTCGACATCCTCCAGCCAGGCCGTCACGCCTCGTGACAGTTCGCGGCGCGCGCGCTCCCACAGGGGATCCGAGACCAGTTCGACCAGCGCAGAAGCATCTTTGGACGACATGAGGAGGTGCGTCCTCAGATGGGCGACGACGTAGTGCGGGGCGGTCGTCCACGGTCGACCGCCCATGTGTTCCACCAGTGCGTCGGCAATCACGGCATGGGCTGCGACGCTGCTCTCTACCGAAGCGGTAACGCGGGCGAGCATGTCTTCGGAATCGGCTGAGGGGGATCCGCGCAGATGCTCGGCCAATGCTTCGTGAAATAGGCGATAGACCGGATCGCCGTTCTCGACGGACTCCACGATGAAGTCGCCAGCGGCGTCGAGGGCCATTTGCACGTCGGCGTCCCCGTATGTCGGGGGAGGAGCCGACTCATCTAGTCCGTTCGAAGCCATGGTGGCAAGTGCGGTTGCTATCCGCGGCCAAAGCTCTCCCCAGGGCAGGCCAGCTCCCTGCGCCCAGGCCAGCGGACGCAAGATGTCGCGCACCGCTTCCGGGTTGGCCAGTCTGTCAAGATATCCCGCCATGGCGTCGCCGACCGCCGTGGGCAGGCTCAGGGTCTGTGGCTCGGCGACCGAGTCGGACGCGGCAAGCGTCTTGGCGGTGATAGCGGCGATCAGGAACGACGCTCCAGCGGCCTGCACGATCCGCGTCGCCACCTTCGCAGTCAGCGATGGATCGGCATCGTAGACCGACGAGGCAGCCCCTGTTCCGGTCGTCAGGCGCGCCTGGACGTAGGTGTGCATGTCCTGGCTTGTGTTTCGCGACTGATCGAGTGCCAGGACTTGAGCCGGTTCGGCCTGCAGGTCCTTCAGCAAGTCGGAACTGTCCTGATCCACGCGAACCGGGCTGCGCCGAGTGGCGACCAGCATCCGGACGCCAGGAATCTTGGCCAAGGGGGCGATCACCTTGGTGGCCAGGATCGAGGCTTGGCCGATCTGTGCCTCGTCCAATGCATCGATGGCCAAACTCAACCGTTGCCCTCGGGCGGCTTCGAGCAGCGAGCTCGTGGTCTCGACCTCGCCTCCCAGGCACTTGCCGATCTCCACCACGACCTGCCGTGCAGACTTGTTGTGGCACCAGACGACCACATCGAAGGCATCCAATGGCGGCAGCGTGCCCGCGGGCAGGGAAGAGAGGTCACCAACGCTAGCCCGGAGCTCCTTGTCGCTGAGCATCACCAGTCGCGACAGCAGGGCTGACTTGCCACTGCCCGGTGATCCGGTGATGACCATCAGCCGACTCGCCGACGTGTCTGCCCGGGCGCTGGACAGCCAGCCACACAGCCGTCGGAGCTCCTGTTCTCGGCCGGTGAAAAACATGCCCGCTTCGCCTCGCGAGACGCCTCGCGCCGAGGGATCGAAGTGTGCCGTCAGCTCCTCTTCTGCCACCAGGACCCCGAGTTGGCGTGTGGCGAAGTTCGGATTCGGAATTAGCTCGGCCGGACTCGGTCCCCACACCTTGCGCTCGGCCACCTGGGGCGCAGAGATGTTGCGAAGCTCCTCGTTGATTCCGCGCATCAACTGATCGATGTCGACCCAGGGTCGGGTCGTCCCCGTCCACTTCTCGCTGTTCACGACGTCGATGAAAGCCCGGGCAAACCGCCCATCCAAGGCCGGGTCGCGGCCGAACGTGCTGCACAGGATCACCTGGGCCCACGCGCGTTGAGGCTCGCGGGTGTTGCGCTCGTCTGCCGCATCCTCCGCGGCACGCTGGATCTGGCTCGCCAGCTTGCCCGCAACGCACGCGTCGATGATCATCAGCACGTTGTGGGCGCGGAACTGACCGAGCATCGCACCCAGCGTCTGCGCCTCGAGCGCGGCTCCGGCCAGACTGGTCCGCGGGGTGTTGCTGCCGAAGAGGTAGGCCCGGCCGCCCTCGTACTCACCATGGGCCGCGATGTAGATGACCACGACGTCGGCAGGAGTGCGTCCCTCGAGCCACCCGCGCAGACCGGACTGCATGCGCTCCCAGGTCGGATTGAGGCTCAGTTCAGGCAGCGCCCGCTCGTGGACAAAGCGAGGGTGTCGCTCGAACCAGCCCACGATGCTATCGACGTCGGATGAGACCCGCGGTAGCCGCAACTGCGGCAAGTCGTACTCGCCTACGCCGATCCCGACGATGTAGCGTCGAACCGGGTCAGAGCCCACTGGCAATGGCCCTTCCAGTGGCGGCCGCACTCAGATAGGGGGAGAGGTGGTGCGACGTGACTCCGTTGTCTATGCCGATGTCGACCACGCGTTCACCAAATCTCGTCGAGAGCTTTTTCTCAAGCGCAACGACGTCGCCATCGTCGGAGATGTTGGTCCAGCGTTGCAGCAGCACCGGCCAACGGCCCCGCCCGTTGTGAGGAGCCGGATCGAGCGCGTCGAAGATCAGATTGCGAATGCCCAGTGGAGATCCTAGCGTAACCAAGGTGTTGACGTTCGACCAGTTGGGCGTCGTCGCGAAGCGGTGCAGGGCCTCATACGAAACCACCGACCCGAGAGAGTGCGCCACCAGGACCCTTGTCTGCGGAGTGATCACGGCATTGACGCTGTCCTGCGCTTTCTGCCTGATGGTGGGTTCGCGCATATACCGACGTAATTGCGTGAGGTCGCCCCGTGCGGCGCTCATCGCAAGTCCGGCGAAGTAGGGCAATCGGGATAGCGCATTCAGCGCTGCCTGAATAGCCGCGGGCGTACCGCGCACTGTGTCGTCGGGGGAAAACACCTGACCTGGCTTGTCCTCGGCGGCCGAGCGCCAGATCTGCGTCCATAGCTCCTCATCGAAGCCGTCTTCATCGCTCGAAGCGCCTGGGTCACTCGCGGAGCGAACAATCTCCGCGCCTCTGAACAGGCCGCCGTAGAAGGCGAATTCAACCTCTTCGGCCTGCAGTTCGTGTTCTGCTAGTCTGAGAGGCTGAGAGTTTTTCTCCCACCCACCCCGGATCAGCGTGCGACTGGCTGAAAATGCCGGCATGACGACGCAACCTGAGCCAGACAAAGAGCCGCTGAGCGCGAGCCTGTTTGAGGATTTGCCGGCG
>JAJKJU010000057.1 GCA_021153565.1 Rhizobacter sp. | reverse complement strand
TGCAAATGCTCGCCATAGCACGAGCTATGGCTGCGCTTTGCGCCTAGATCAGGCGCCTTTTGACGTGCTGCTCGGACACGCTCGAAATACTCTCAGCCTCTTAGCCGCGATCCATCATCATGCCGCGTCGGTAGGTCTCGGCGATCAGCATTCGGGCCGATTCCGGCGTGGCGATGCGGTATGCCCTCGTGGCTGCCGGGTCGGGCAGTCCCACGGCGTTCCACAGGCGCCGCATGAGTTCCGGCGCGTCGGCGATGCGTTCGCGGCGTACCCACAGGCGGGCGAGCAGATGGCCGATCGGCATCGTGCCGGCGCGCAGTTCGACGTCCAGTTGCGGTTCAAGCCCGTCGAGCGCAATGTAGGTGAGGTTGTCCATCAAGACTTCGCCGTGCGCGGCGAGGAAGGTGATACGTTCAATAAATTGCTCACCCGGAAGCTGCGCGCGGACGATGGCAGGCACGTCGCTCGTCGCATGCTGGCTCAGCACATGCAACTCGATGGGCCCGCCCGCGACGATTTCGCACAAACGCGTTGTCGAGCCGTCTTGCGCGAGCAGCAGTTTGAGCACCCGCCGTTGATGCGCGGCGTCGGCAGGCGTTGCAGCCGGGTTGGCGAATTGTTCGCGCCGGGCGGTCGGGGTGGAAAAGTTTGAAGACATGACAAGCATTCGAGTGAGGATCAGGCCGCTCGACCTCCCGCACGGACCGCGGGAGACGATGGCCAAGCTTCGAGGCGATGCGCGTCATGCCTTGCTCGAGAGCGCCATGACCATGGAAGGCCAGGCACAGTGGTCCTACATCGCAGGGCCGGCGCGGGCCACACTGTACACAGACGGCGAGGGCACCCGGTTACAGCGCAACGGGCAGGTCATGGCGCAATGGAGAGATCCTTTCGCGGCGATGGCGGCGATGTGCGCCGTCGGTGAGGTCGAGATCGACGGCGAGCCGCCCGCCGGACTCAACTTCGTCGGCGGATGGGTCGGCGTTCTCGGATACGACGCTGCGAGGCATTTGCATCGGCTGCCGCAGCAGGCGCTGCACGATCCGATGCTCCCGCAGATGTGGTGGATGGCGGTCGATCAGGTGCTGGCTTTTCACCATGCGACAGGCCAGTGGTGGCAGTGCACGTCGGAAGGCGCCGGCTCTCACGCGTGGCCACGGTCCGAGGCAGATCGCGAATCCGATTGGGCGCACACCGTGGTTCGTGCGCGGGGATCGCTGGCATCCAAGATGGCTTGGCAAACCGGGCCACGCATCCGACGAATGGATCGAGCTGAATTCGAGGCGGGTGTGGGGCACATCTGCGACAGCATTGCCAAGGGCGATGTGCTGCAAGTCAACCTGACGCGGCGCGAAGATGCTGCCTTCGAGGGCGATGCTTGGGCACTTTACGAAGACCTGGTGGCGGCTCATCCCGCACCGTTCGCGGCCTACCTCGAGGCGCCTGAGTTCGCGATCGCAAGCTGCTCTCCGGAACGCTTTTTGCAAGTGCAAGGCAGGACGGTCCAGGCACGACCCATCAAAGGCACGGTGGTTCGCGGACTCACGCCCGATGAAGATGCCGCAAACCGGGCGTGGCTCGCTGCGAGCGAGAAAAACCGTGCCGAAAACCTGATGATCGTGGACTTGATGCGCAATGACCTCGGCCGCGTCGCCGAGCTTGGCAGCGTGCGTGTGCCCAGTCTGTTTGCTTTGGAGCCATATTCGAGCGTGTGGCAGATGGTCTCCACCGTCCAGGCCACCCTGCGCCAGGAATGCGGCATCGTCGACCTTCTGCGCGCCTGCTGGCCTCCGGGCTCGATGACTGGCGCGCCCAAACTCGCCGCTATGCAGGCCATCGAGGCGCTGGAGCCCTTGCGGCGAGGGTTCTATGCTGGCTCCATCGGCTACCTCGATTGCCGCGGCAACATGGATTTGTCGGTGGTGATCCGAACGGCAGTGGTGGCGCAAGGCCGCGTCATGGTCCAGATGGGCGGCGGAATCGTCGCCGATTCCGAGCCCGCGAGCGAGTGGTCTGAAACGGTGGCGAATGGCGAGCGACTGGTGCGAGTACTGGATGGCGGCGTCAGAGGCTGAGAGTCATTTCGAGCGTGTCCGAGCGGCACTTCAAAAGGCGCCTGATCGGCGCAAAGCGCAGCCACACCTCGTGCTATGGCAAGCATTTGCAACGACGAGCAGGGGCCTTTTTGGCGTGATGAGCGGGCGTGATCGAAAAACTCTCAGCACTCTCAGTGCAATTGAGATCCCGACGGAGCGCTGGTCATCACAGTAAACACCGGCTGGCCCACGCTGCCGGCTTCGATCTCTTCTTCGGTGGCTTCCCGGATGTCGAGCACCTTCATGTCCAGGCGAAGCGCAATGCCCGCGAGGGGGTGGTTGCCGTCGAGCACGACGTGCGTCGGGTACACCTCGGTCACGGTGTAGGTCGTGTCCTCGGGCATGCCTTGCGTGGTGGCGCCTTCAGGAAGGCCGTCGAACTGCATGCCAGGGTCGACCGCCTCAGGGAAGATCGACCGTTCCTCGAAAAACACCAGGTCGGGGTCGTAATCGCCAAAGGCGTGTTCGGGCTCCAGGTGCAGCTGGGCTTCGAAGCCCACGGCCTGCCCGCTCAGGACTTCTTCGACCTTGGCGAGCAGGTCGTCTCCGCCGAAGAAGAATTCCACCGGATCCTTCAGTTCGTCGATCAGTGTGCCGTGGGCATCTTCGAGTCGCCATACGAGGCTGACGACACAGGGTGCGTTGATGTTCATCATGGAAATGATCGCACAGGCCACAATCCGTTCCATGGACATTGCTCTTGCTTCCCCCCTGCTGGGCGGGCTCACCCCACAGGTTTTCATGCGCCGCCACTGGCAAAAAAAGCCGCTTTTGATCCGCCAGGCCTTCCCTGGCATCGAGCCACCGGTCAGTCGCAACGACCTCTTTTCGATGGCCGCTGACGAGTACATCGAATCCCGCCTGGTCCAGCAAAAGGCGGGCGAATGGACGATGCGGCAGGGGCCGTTTGTCAAACGGCAGTTGCCCACCGTGAAGACCCCTGCCTGGACTCTGCTGATTCAAGGTGTCGACCTGCATGTTCCCGCAGCGCACGAACTGCTTTCGCGATTTCGCTTCGTGCCTGACGCACGGCTCGACGACCTGATGGTGTCCTATGCCACCGATGGCGGCGGTGTCGGCCCGCATTTCGATTCCTACGACGTGTTTTTGCTGCAGGTGCAGGGAAAACGGCGCTGGCGCATCGGGCACATGAACGATGCCGCGCTGATACCCGATCTGCCTCTCAAAATTCTTGCAAATTTTCAACCCGAGGAAGAGTGGGTTCTCGAGCCGGGTGACATGTTGTATTTGCCGCCTCGGTGGGCCCACGACGGCGTGGCTGACGGCGAGTGCATGACCTGCTCGATCGGGTTTCGCGCACCGGTTCGCGACGAGGTGGGGCGCGAGGTCTTGCAGCGCCTGCTGGACGGCGAAGAGCCGGTCGCCAACTCGGCGCTGTACCGCGATCCGTCGCAGCCCGCGACGGACACCCCCGCGCGTATTCCATCGACGCTTCAAGAGTTCACCAAGGAAGCCGTTGCTCGTCTGGTCGAGAGCCCCAAGGCACTCGCATGTGCACTTGGCGAATGGCTGAGCGAACCAAAGCCGCTGGTGGCTTTCGATGAAGGGGCACCCTTGCGGCACGAGGCCGACATCGTGCTCGATCGGCGCACGCGCATGCTCTACGACGACGAGCATGTGTTCATCAACGGTGAATCGTTTCGCGCCGGTGGGCAAGATGCAATGCTCATTCGTTACCTGGCAGATCATCGCTTTCTACCTGCCGCCCAGTGGGGGCGCGCAAGCGATGAAGCGAGGGAATTGCTAGCAGAATGGGCGCAAGCCGGCTGGATGCATTCGACAGGAGACGACGAGGTGACAGCATGACGGACCCACAGCCATCGCTCATTGCAACGCGCCTCGAATTTCAAGAGGCATTGCGTGCCGCGTTCATCGAGTGCGCACGCATCGGCAGCCGCGAAATCTGGATGTGCGACGAAGACTTTGCTGATTGGCCGCTGAACGATGGCGCGCTCATCGATGCGCTCACGCAGTGGGCGATGCCACATCGCAAGTTGACAGTGCTCGCGCGCGACTACGACGAGATGCTTCGCAAGCATCCGCGTTGGGTCGAGTGGCGGCGCACATGGTCACATGTGGTCGAGTGCAGAGCCCAGGAAGAAGCCGAAAATCGCGAGCTTCCGACGCTCTTGCTGGCGCCTTCATTGGTGTGCGTCCGCTTGTTCGATCGCATCCATTTCCGTGGAAGCGTCTCGCGAGATACGGGCGATATTCTCCGAAATCGCGAACTCATTGATGCTGTTTCGCAACGCTCGGTGGAATCGTTCCCCGCCTCGACACTCGGTCTGTGAAATGCTCCGCATATAATCGCAGGCTAGGCCACTGAGATGCTCGAGCTCTCGTGGTCTTTTGAACGTTGGGGCTCTGAGGAATTGGAGGGGTCCCACAATTACCGGTAATTGTTCGACCTATTGATTGAGGATAAATATGAAAAAGTCGCTTCTGTTGGCATCCCTGGTTGCTTCTGTTGCTCTCGCTGCTTGCAGCAAGAAGGAAGAAACGACCGTCACGACGCCAGCTCCGGCCCCGGCTCCGATGGCTGCTCCCGCCCCTGCACCGGTTGCCTCGGCTGCTGACGCTTCTGCTTCGGCTGCAGCGTCGTCCGCTTCGGCTGCTGATTCGGCTGCTTCGGCCGCTGCGACCGCTGCCTCCAAGTAATCGGCTTCTTCCGGTTCATGAAAAGCCGCCCTCGGGCGGCTTTTTTATTGCCTGAGGTTTAAGGACTTGGCCCGAAACAATTTCCCGTTTTGGGGGGGCGCTGGGCGGGCGCGCTGCGGCGTTGCTCCTCACTTGTGTGGCTCGACACACGGCGCTCGGAGCGCCTTGCATCGCATCCCGCCCAGCGCCCCCAAAACGGGAACTTATTCCGGGCCAAATCCTAACTAACTTCTTCAGCGCAGTTCGATCCAGTCAAAACCCCATTCGGCCCCTGCCGCGCGCATGTCTTTCATATTCGCGCCGACTGCTGCGGCAAGCGACGCGAGTGCGAGTTCGGGGCGATTGTTTTCGCGGCTCAAATGCGCGGCCATCACATGACGCAATCCGCTGTGAATGCATGACGCGAGTATCTCGGCGGCAGTGTCGTTGCTAAGGTGCCCGTAGCGGCCGCCGATGCGCTGCTTTAGCGACCAGGGATAGCGCGAGGTCGCAAGCATCTCTCGGTCGTGATTGCATTCGAGCAGAAGCGCGTCGCAGCGTTGCAGTTGCTCGATCAGATGTTTGGTGATGCTGCCCGCATCGGTGAGCACACCCAGGCGATGCGCGCCGTCCGAGAAGCAGGCTTGCAAGGGCTCCTGCGCATCGTGCGGCACGGTGTATGGCGAGAGCTCGAGATCGCCAACGACAATGGCCTCGCCATCTCGCGCGAAATGAAGCAGGTCGGGTAGCTCGGGTTCGCCCACGGCGCGCCAAGTGCCGCGGCTCATCCAGATCGGAATGCGATGGCGCTTGGCGAGCGCAACCGTACAGCCAATGTGATCGCCATGCTCGTGCGTCACGAAGATCGCATTGATGTCGGTGATGGTCAGCGCGGCCCGCGCGAGCCGAGCATGCAACTCGCGCTGTGTGAAGCCGCAGTCGACAAGCACCCGACTGGTCGTCGTGCCACTGGACGCTTCGACCAGGGTGGCGTTGCCACTGCTTCCGCTTCCAAGGCTGCAAAAGCGCAGCATCTTGAAATGAGAGTCCTTACTTCAGGTCTTCAGCGAGCAGGCTGACGATGCGCTTGCCGGCTTCACCGTTCTCGGGCTGGCCTTGCGCGTTCAACACCGTGATGGTGCTGATCTCACCCTGACCCTTGACCTGCACCCGGTATTTCACCGGGCCGCCGGCATCGTCCTTCTTCTTGCCGAACATGCGGCTCAGAAAGCCCGGCTCGTCCTTGCCGGCCTGCGCCGGGTCGACGTAGCGGACGAAGTACACACCTTGTGCGCGGTCGCGGTCTTCGACAGTGAAGCCACTGCGGTCGAGCGCGAGGCCCACGCGGCGCCATGCGCGATCGAATCCGTCGTCCACCTGCAGCGTCGCCGCGGCTTGGCCTTCGACCACGCGGGCGCGTGACGGCAGCGTGACTGGCGAGTCCACCGTGCTCTTCGCGACCTCCTCCTTCACGCCCAGGCGCAGCAGCATGCGCTGAAGCATCTCGGCTTCGAGTTGCGGATCGGCAGGGCGCGGCTGCCACACGGTGGTGTCCTTGTGGTCGCCGCTGTAGATCTCTTCCACGCCGCGGTGCGTGATGTAGATCTCGCTGCCGTCGGGTGTGCGTTCGACGCGGGTGCGGAACTTGTCGCGCGTGCCGGTGGAGTACAGCGAGTCGAAGACCTTGCCGATCGAGTTGCGGATGAAGTCATTCGGCAGCTTGGCACGGTTCTCGGCCCAGTCGGTTTCCATCACACCGGTCTCTGCCTGGTCGAGCACGAG
Source organism: Rhizobacter sp. (assembly GCA_021153565.1). Classification (GTDB taxonomy): domain Bacteria; phylum Pseudomonadota; class Gammaproteobacteria; order Burkholderiales; family Burkholderiaceae_C; genus Albitalea. The sequence continues at coordinate 6,351 of JAJKJU010000057.1, read as the reverse complement.
CGTGAATCCGCGTTCTTTCCAGAAGGCTTGCAACTGAGGCCACACTTGTTCCGGCGTCATCGGCACGGACAGCCAACGCTGGTTGCCTTCACGCTCAAGCTTGACGATACCGATGGCCTTGGGTGCCACTGTGCTCGGGACGGCCGTGGCGGCTGCATTGCCGGATTGGAACTGCGTGGCGCTGACCGTGCCGCCTTGTTGCTGGAAGCGGGTGTCGCGGTTGAGCTGGCTCAGGTCGGGCGGCACTTCAAGCCCTTGCGCACGGGTGCTGCCAGCGGAGCGGTAGTCGACCTTGTCGCCACCCATGAAGTTCTCGACCGACGAGCATGCCGACAGGCCGGCAACAAGCGTCAGGCAAGCGAGGCGAACAGAGGTAGAGCGAAACGAAACAGTCACGTCAGGAGTCTCCGGAGGGATCGGCTTGTTGTGGCCGGCCCGGTGTTTGCAATTGGAACCGTCTGCTTGGATCGATTGACGTCAGAGGCTGAGAGTATTTCGAGCGTGTCCGAGCAGCACGTCAAAAGGCGTCTGATCTAGGCGCAAAGCGCAGCCATAGCTCGTGCTATGGCGAGCATTTGCAACGACGAGCAGGGGTCTTTTGGCGCGATGAGCGGGCATGATCGAAAAACTCTCAGCTCTCTCAGAGCAGGCCGCTGTCGCGCAGCGATTGGCCCACGACGGTTTGCCCCGCAGGCGTGAGCGGGATGATGGGCAAGCGCATGGTGTCGCCACACAGCCCGAGTTGCTTCATCGCCCACTTGGTCGGTGCGGGGCTGGGTTCGAGGAAGAGGTTCTTGTGCAGCGGCAGCAGCTTCAGGTGGATGGCAGCTGCTTCGCGGGAGCGGCCTTCGATGGCGGCCATGCACAACTCGTGCATCAGGCGCGGCGCGACGTTGGCGGTGACGCTCACGTTGCCATGGCCGCCGAGCAGCATCAATGCCACGGCAGTGCTGTCGTCGCCGGAGTAGATCGAGAAGCCCTTGGGTGCCTGCTTGATGAGCCAGGCGGCGCGGTCGATTTCGCCGGTGGCTTCCTTGATGCCAACGATGCATGGAATCTGTGCAAGGCGCAGCGCGGTGTCGACGTGCATATCGGCGACTGTGCGCCCGGGGACGTTGTAAAGCACCGTGGGGATGTCAACGGCCTCGGCGATGGCTTTGAAGTGCTGGTAGATGCCTTCTTGCGAAGGTTTGTTGTAGTAGGGAACCACCGACAGCGTGCAGTCTGCGCCGACCTTCTTGGCGTAGCGCGAGAGTTCGATGGCTTCGAGGGTGGAGTTGCCGCCGGCGCCGGCCATGATGGGCACTCGGCCTTTGGCGTGTTCGACGGTGACGCGGATGATTTCGCAATGCTCTTCGACGGACACCGTCGGCGATTCTCCGGTGGTGCCGACCACGCCGATGCAATCAGTGCCTTCGGCCACGTGCCAGTCGATGAGGCGGCGCAGTCCGTCGTAGTCGACGCTGCCGTCTTCATGCATCGGCGTGACCAACGCGACGATGCTGCCAAGTATGGGGTTCATGCAGTTTCCTCTGAATCGAACGATTTTAGCCGGGCGCAGCAGTCACAGCGGGTAACGAGCTGGGCCGGTGCTCCCGGGGGCTTCCCGGACGGCTGCGATCCGCTGAACGAAGCGCGAGGGTTCCCCCATGAAACCGTCCTCGAAAGCGATCACACGCAGGCAGCCTGCCACGGCCTGAAGCAGTTCTTGCTGGCGCAGCAAAAAGTCGGGGTTGGAGGGCTTGCCGACCGTCTCATTGCCTTGAGTGAAGGTTTCGTAAATCAGCACGCCGCCTTCAGCCACCGAATCGACGATGGTCGGCAACAGCGGCCGCCAAAGGTAGTTGGTGACGATGACGGCGTCGAAGCGGCGGCCGGGGAAAGGCCAGGGGCCGGCTTCGATGTCGGCGAGAACCGTCTCGGCAAAGCCGGCAAGCGACGCGATGGCAGTTGCGTCGCGATCAACGCCGGTCACCCGGCAATGGTGCCTGTAGAACCAGCGCACATGCCGCCCAGACCCGCAGGCCACGTCAAGCACGGTGCCACCTTGCGGCACGAGGTGCGACCAGCGCTGCACCCAGGCGGACGGGTCGAGATGAGAGTGGGGCTGTGACAAGCTCATGCGCCGTGTTGCTGCTACGCCGCTGTAACGCAGGCGATTTTCGAAATCAGAAGCAATTCCATAGCTGGTTCGCGAGCGTCACGGCGACATCCGGACGCAGATATGCCGCAAACACGAGCACGAGCACGACGCTGACAGCCAGCCAGATCAAGCTGCGCCGCGCTTTCATGATCATGCCGCGGCCGGCGTGGCCCTGACGATGGCGGACTCCTTCACCGGAAGGTTCGCGATGGCCGCGAAGATGCCCAGTGCCACCGCGATCCACCACACCACGTCGTAGCTGCCGGAGGTGTCATAGAGCTTGCCCCCAAGCCACACTCCGAGAAAGCTTCCGATCTGGTGGCTGAAGAAGACGAAGCCGCCCAGCATCGACAGGTATTGCACCCCGAAGATTTGCGCGACCACGGCGTTGGTCGGCGGCACGGTGGACAGCCACAGCACGCCCATCACTGACGCGAAGATGTACACGCTCAGCGGCGTGAGCGGCACATTGAGGAAGATGAGAATCGCGACCGAGCGGAGCGCGTAAATCGTCGACAGGATGTAGCGCTTGGGCAGGCGTGCCCCGAGCGAGCCGGCAGTGTAGGTGCCGATCACGTTGAAGAGCCCGATAAGTGCGAGCGCGGTGGTCGCGACATCGACCGACAGGCCGTGGTCCTTGAGATAGCTCGGCATATGGACGCCGATAAATACGACCTGGAAGCCGCACACGAAGTAGCCGGCCATCAGCCAGCGAAAGCTCGGGTAGGCGAAGGCTTCGCGCACCGCTTGGCCGATGCTTTGCTGCACGCCGGTGACCTTTTGGACATCGGATTCCTTCAGTCCAGCCGCAAGCGGCGCAATCGCGAGCGCAACGCATCCGAGGATGAAGAGCGCGTTCTGCCAACCGAAGTTGCCGATGAGCTTGTTCTCGACAGGCACCATCAAGAATTGGCCGAACGATCCGGCTGCAGCGGCCACACCCATCGCCCAGCTTCGCTTATCGGGCGCGACATTTCGTCCGATCACGCCATACACCACTGCGTAGGTCGTGCCCGATTGCGCCATGCCGATCAGCAGGCCTGCACTCCCCATGAAGGCGGGACCGCTGGTCGACACAGCCATCAGCACAAGACCTCCGGCATAGAAGAGGCTGCCGATGATGAGGACGCGATAGGCGCCGTAGCGGTCGGCCAGCACGCCGGCGAATGGGCCGGCAATGCCCCAGGCGATGTTCTGGACTGCAAGGGCGAAAGCGAAGGTCTCGCGCGTCCAGCCGCGGTCCATGGTGATTGGCTGGAGCCACAGGCCGAAGCCGTGGCGAATGCCCATGGACAAGGTGACGATGGCGGCGCCGCACAGCAGCACCTGGGTCATGGAAAGCTTGGGAGATACAGTTTCTTGCATCCGATGAATGTAGCCAATCGAGAGGCTTCTCGTTGCTGCGCGAACGCAAATCCGTGGATGCATGTGTGCCTGTTTCGCTTGAATGTGATCCATGCTGCGAAAGACTTCGGCCCGAAGCGCCGGTACAAGCCGCGATTCGTGACGGGGAGCGCATTTCCGCCTTGCAGCGCAGATGCGTCCGGGAACTCCGGGGCAGGGACAACCCGGCTGCTGCCTACAATCCGCCGCGATGGCTACCAAACCCCCCAGCAAATCCAGTCCCAAAGGCGACGGCTCATACGGCGAGGCGTCGATCCGCGTTCTCAAGGGTCTCGAACCGGTCAAGCAGAGGCCGGGCATGTACACCCGCACCGACAATCCGCTGCACATCATTCAGGAAGTCATCGACAACGCCGCCGACGAGGCGCTTGCGGGCTACGGCAAGCGAATCGACGTGACGCTGCACACCGACGGATCGGTAAGCGTGCAGGACGATGGTCGAGGGATTCCGTTCGGACTTCATCCCGAAGAAAAGGTGCCCGTGGTCGAGATCGTCTTCACGCGGCTGCATGCTGGCGGCAAGTTCGACAAAGGGGCGGGCGGCGCCTACAGTTTCTCAGGCGGCCTGCACGGCGTGGGTGTGAGCGTGACCAACGCCTTGGCCAAGCGACTCGAAGTGACAGTGTGGCGCGAAGGCCAAGTCGCCGAACTGGGCTTCTCGGGAGGCGATGTGGTGGATGCGCTCAAAGTGCGCCGCGCATCTGCGGGCGACCGCAAGAACGGCACGACGGTGCGTGCGTGGCCGGACCCGAAGTATTTCGAAAGTGCCGAATTCCCAAAGACCGAACTCACTCATCTGCTGCGCAGCAAGGCCGTTTTGATGCCGGGCGTGACGGTGTCGCTCAACATCGAGAAGTCAGGCGAGACTCAAAGCTGGGTCTACAAAGGCGGCCTGCGCGACTACCTGATGCAAACGCTCACGGCCGATCCGGTGATTCCGCTCTTCGAAGGCGAGCACTACGCCGACGGTGGCGAAACCGAAAACTTCGCGGAAGGCGAGGGCGCCGCGTGGTGTGTGGCCTTCACTGAAGACGGTGCGCCGGTGCGCGAGAGCTACGTGAACCTGATTCCTACCGTGGCCGGCGGCACGCACGAGTCCGGTTTGAAGGACGGCCTGTTCGGCGCGGTGAAAGGCTTCATCGACCTGCACAGCCTCCTGCCCAATGGCGTAAAACTAATGCCCGAAGACGTGTTCTCGAGGGCCAATTTCGTGCTGAGCGCCAAGGTGCTGGACCCCCAGTTCCAGGGGCAAATCAAGGAGCGCTTGAACAGCCGAGATGCCCTGCGCCTCGTGTCAACCTACGTCAAGCCGGCCATGGAGCTGTGGCTCAACCAGCACGTGGACCTGGGCAAGAAACTCGCCGAACTCGTCATCAAGCAAGCGCAGACGCGGCAGCGCGCCAACCAGAAGGTGGAGAAGCGCAAGGGGTCCGGCGTGGCCGTGCTGCCGGGCAAGCTGACCGATTGCGAAAGCCGCGATCTCAACCTGAACGAACTCTTCCTCGTCGAGGGCGACTCCGCGGGCGGCAGCGCGAAGATGGGTCGGAACAAGGAGACACAGGCCGTGCTGCCTCTGCGCGGCAAGGTTCTCAACGCTTGGGAGGTCTAGCGTGACCGCCTCTTCGCAAACAATGAAATCCATGACATCGCGGTGGCGATCGGCGTCGATCCGCATGGCGCGAACGACACGCCTGACCTGAGCGGCTTGCGCTACGGAAAGATCTGCATCCTGAGCGATGCAGACGTGGACGGGTCGCACATCCAAGTGCTCTTGCTCACCCTGTTCTTCCGGCATTTTCCGAAGCTCATCGAACGGGGCAACATCTATATCGCCAAGCCACCGCTGTACCGCGTCGATGCTCCAGCGCGTGGAAAGAAGCCGGCGGCCAAGATCTACGCGCTCGACGACGGCGAACTCACCGCCACGCTTGACAAGCTGCGCAAGGAAGGCGCACGCGAAGGCTCGTGGAGCATTGGCCGCTTCAAGGGCTTGGGCGAAATGAATGCCGAGCAATTGTGGGAAACCACGCTCAACCCCGACACGCGCCGCCTGCTCCAGATCGAGTTCGCTGCACTCGGATTCGAGGCTACCGTTGAGTCGCTCACCAAGCTCATGGGCAAAGGCGAAGCGCAGGCGCGCCGCGACTTGATGGAGATGCATGGCGATGCGGTCGAGGTAGATGTTTGATGGCCGAGAGGTCCAACATCCGTCTGCGCCCAACGATGCTATCGGACCTCGACTTCGTCATCTCGGTCGAGCAGGACGAGCGTAACCGGCCTTTCATCACGCCATGGGAACGCACGCAGCATGAAGGAGCGGTTCGCTTCCCGGACTTCCGGCACTTCATCGTCGAGGCGGGGCCCACGTATGGATCGACAGGTTTTGTCATCCTGCAAGGATGTCGCAACCCGCATCGGTCGGTGGAACTCAAGCGCATCGTGCTGCAGACCAAGGGGCAGGGCCTGGGCCGGGCCTGCGTGCGTCTGCTCACCCAAATGGCGTTCCGCGATCTTGGCGCACATCGGTTCTGGCTTGACGTGAAGTCGCTCAACGAGCGGGCACTTGCGCTTTATCGCAGCGAAGGCTTCGTCGAGGAAGGCCGCTTGCGCGACAGCGTGAAGACCGATGATGGCTTCGATTCGCTGATCGTCATGTCGATGCTCGAAAGCGAATACATCGCTCGGCGTGATGCGAAAGAGAAGGGCTGAGAGGCTGAGAGTATTTCGATCATGCCCGCTCATCACGCCAAAAGACCCCTGCTCGTCGTTGCAAATGCTCGCCATAGCCCGGGCTATGGCTGCGC
>JAJKJU010000056.1 GCA_021153565.1 Rhizobacter sp. | reverse complement strand
GGACGGCGCCCCTTGGGGGCAGGAGCGAAGTGACTGGGGGGCACATGTCCGGCGCCGGGCCGTCCCAAGCCGGACGGCGCCCCTTGGGGGCAGGAGCGAAGCGACTGGGGGGCCTCATATAATCCGCCGCTGCATTGAATTCACGCGCTCTGGAACATGAGAAAACTGCTTGCCTCCCTCGTTGCCCTGACTGCCTTCGCAGGCTTCACTTCCCAGGTGGCCGCCCAGACCGCGACGGGCAGCGCCGCCGGTGGCGAGAAGAAGGCCGCCATGTGCATCGGCTGCCACAGCATCCCCGGCTACCAGGCGAGCTTTCCTGAAGTTCACAAGGTCCCGATGATCGCGGGCCAGAACGCCAAGTACATTGCGAGCGCGCTCAACGCCTACAAGACCGGCGACCGCAAGCACCCGACGATGAAGGCCATCGCGGCGTCGCTCACCGACCAGGACATTGCCGACCTGGCCACCTTTTACGAGACCTTGCCCCACGACAAGAAGACGCTGCCGGCTGAGCCTGCACACAAGCCGTCGGCCGAAGTGGCGGAGCTGCTGAAGAAGGTCAATTGCGTGTCCTGCCACGGCAGCAACTTCAGCAAGCCCATCGATGCGGCCTACCCGAAGCTGGCCGGTCAGCATCCGGACTATCTCTTCGTTGCGCTCAAGGCCTACCAGACGCAGAACAACCCGCAAGTCGGCCGCTCCAATCCGGTGATGAGCGGTATGGCTGCGAACTTCACACATGAGCAGTTGAAGCAGTTGGCGACATACATCGGATCGCTGGAAGGTGATCTGCATGTGGTGCCACAACCGCGCTTCAAGATGAACGAGACGCACGCGCAGTAAAGGTCTTTCGCGCCCGACAAGAAGCCGCTGTTGACCAGCGGCTTTTTTGTGCCTCTTCACCGCACACCGGCACACCCAGCCTGCGAATATCCTTGCCCTTCCATCATGGCAAGGACGACACTTGGGTAGTGTCGACACCCGCCGAGCGCTCTCATGATCGAACTCATTCTTCCCACCATGACCTGTGGCCACTGTGTGCGCACGGTGACCGACACCGTGCATCAAGTCGACGCGCAAGCCACGGTCGACATCGATCTTGCCGCTCATCGCGTGCGCATCGGTTCGCAACGCCCCGGCGAGGATTTCGCAAAGGCTTTGGCTGAAGAGGGTTACGAGTCTGCCTGACCGGGCATACGCAGCGGGCATACGCAGCGGATTGTGTTTCTACACTCGCGTTTCGGAACGCGGAGTTGTCTGGATGAAGCACTCGCTGTCGCTACTGTGCATTGCGGCGGGCCTTGCCTGCTCTGCCCAGGCCCAGACCTTTCGCTGAGCCAGCGCGGGAGACTTGCCGAGTCGTTGGCCAATGCGATGAATGGCAGATCTATGACGTCTCATGGGCCGTGACAAGAAGCTCAACATCGTGCCCTCACTCGCCACCGAGTGGAAGAAAAGGCCCGGCTGGCTGCGCCCATCTCCGGGTGATGCCCGCCCAGTCGCTGATGCTCCTACCCGCGCCACCAAGGGGGCGCCACCCGATGGGCCGACCGCGCCGCACACTGATCAAGCAACGCCCGTGGGACCGGCTTTGCCGGCCCACCGGGTGGCGCCCCTTGGGGGCAGGAGCGTCAGCGACTGGGGGGCCCAGACTTCACGCCGAGCTTGAAGGCGATCATCGCTCGCAACTTGTTCGGCACCACGGGCTTGATCAGGAGATGGAAGTTCTTGTCCTGGGCTTCCTTCTCGTGCCCGGTCATTGTGCTGCCTGTCACCATGATCGCGGGGACATGCATGCCGAAGCGGTCGCGCAGCACGGCGATGGCTTCGACCCCGTTCTTGCCGTTCTCCAACCTGTAGTCGACGATCAGCAGGTCGGGCATGGTGACCGTCGGGTCGGCTTCTTGCGTCCATGCGCTGCAGCTCGCCACGCTGTCGAAGGACGCGATGTTTGCGCCCCAGCTGCGCAGCAGCGCTTCGAGGCCGCTGCGCACTGCGGGTTCGTCTTCGACTACCACGATCAGCCGGCCTTCCAGCGTCAGCCCGAGCGGCGACTTGTCAGGGGCGGCGGTAACGGCAGCAGGAATCGCCTTGCCCGGCGGCAACTCCAGCGTGAACACCGTACCCCTTCCAAGTTGCGATCGGATGGTGATCGGCGCTTCCATCAAACCCGCCAAACGCTTGACGATGGACAGGCCCAGTCCGAGGCCTTTGCGTTCATGTGTATTTGCAACGTTCGAGCCCGGCACCTGATAGAACTCCTCGAAAACTCGATCCTGCTCTTGCTCGCTGATCCCCTCGCCCGTGTCCCACACCTGAAGCAGCACGCGGTTGCCGCGCCTTCTGCAGCCGACGAGCACTGTGCCGTCCAGCGTATAGCGGATCGCGTTGGACACAAGGTTGCGCAAGATGCGTTCGACCAGCAGCGGGTCGGCGTGCACCATGTGTTTGTCACCGCGCAGCCGCAGCGCCAAGCCCTTCTCGAAAGCTGTGGATTCGAAGTGCAGCCGTAGCTTGCGAAAGATGTCACCGATCTCGAAATGCTGCGGGTTCACCGCCACGCCGCCGCTGTCGATGCGGGTGATGTCGAGCAGTTCGGAGAACAGTTCTTCCAACGCATCGACTGAGGCGTTGATGCTGTTGACCAGGTGCGCAACCTCGTCGTCGTGGCTCTTGTTGCGCAAGGCCTCGGCGAAGAGGCCCATGGCATGCAGCGGCTGGCGCAGGTCATGGCTCGCGGCAGTAAAGAACTGCGTCTTCGAGCGATTGGCCACCTCGGCCTCGCGCCGCGCAGCATCGGCGGCCAGTTTCTCGACGCGAAGCTGCACCAGCAGTTCGTCAGCCTGCAGCTTCAGGTCGATCACGCGCAGCAAGGCCTGCCGGTAGCTGCGCGCGAGTACGTTGGTCAGGCTGATGATGAGCAGCAGAATACCCGCAAGCTGGTAGGAGTAGGCCGTGCCCTCGCTCGCGATGCGCACCGCCATCGGTGCGAAACACAGCGTCGCAAAGGCGGCGTAGATGCGCGGCTGTGAGCAGAGAACCGGAACCGCGGCCACGCAGAACGTGTAGACCAGGATGATCAGCCCCACCTGCTGGATGTTGTCGCCGGTCGGATAGAAGATCCAGGCCGTCGCTCCCCACAGGGCGCCCGAACACAGCGTGCCGATATTTCCGTAGATGCGCCAGCGCTGCCAGTCGGCCATTGTCTGCGGCGTGGCCCGCGCAAATTGCCGTGCCGTCCAGGCGCGCCCGAGCCAGACGACCCCGAAGGCCGACAGCCAGGGCAGCATGACACTTGCCGGCGTGATGGCCCAGTGCAGAAACGCAATGACGCCAATGCCAGCCATGTAGCCGGCGAGCGTGGCTGGCATGTACGCGTAGACGCTGCTCACTTCCTCGGGCAAGGCCGACAGGTGGGCTTCGGCCCTGTCACTGGCAGCCACTTCGGGCAGAGCGACTGCCTGTGCCGGCGCGACGGCGTTCACGAGGGCCTGCTCCAGGCGGACTGACTGCCCGGCTGCTGCGACATCTGTCCGATGGCCAGCACCGCCTGCGTGCGCGAACTGACATTCAGGGCGCGAAGCACCGCGGCCACGTGGTCCTTGATGGTCTCGACCGACAGACCCATTTCACGTGCGATCAGCTTGTTGGGATGGCCCTTGAGCAGGAGCGACAGCACGTCGCGCTGCCGCGGCGTGAGACCCAGCGATTCGATGCTCGCGGGCGTCTGGAAGTTGCTTTCCGATGCGTTGCGCCGCACACCCTGCAGTCCGCCTGGCGAGGTGTCGCTGTCGAAATGGGACGGCTTGTCGGGCGAACCCATCGCCATCGGCGGCACGAAGATTCCGCCGGACATCACCATGTGCAGCGCTTCGAAAAGTGTCTCGTTGGTCGCGCGCTTGGGCACGAAGCCCATGGCGCCCAGATCAATGGAGCGGATGACGTCGCTGGTGCGGTCGCTTGCCGACACGACGACGACAGGAAGGGCAGGATAAGCGGTGCGCAATTCGGCCAATACGTCGAAGCCGTCGGCATCGCCCAGGTGAAGGTCGAGCAGCACGAGGTCAAAATCGCTGTCGGCGGCGAGCGTCTCGCGGGCGGCGCGGGCGCTGCCTACTCCGACCACCGTGACATGGTCGCCCAGGCCTTTGATCACTGATTGCAATGCCGACAGGATCAGCGGATGGTCGTCGATCAGCAGCACTTTCATGGTCTCGTCCCTTTCAATGGTCGGAAGGCGAAATCGTAATGGACTGCGGCGGGATCCCCGCTACAAAAAGGGAGGGCGGAAGGGACCTGAATTGTGCTAGTGCAGTGAAAGGGTTGCCCCGGGCTACGAACTCAACCCACGTATCGCCCCGTGTGCGGCATCAAAGGCCTGTTCCACGACGCGCGTCTTCCACCCGTCCTCGTCAATATAAAACGCATCCCGCAACTGCTTCTTCACAAGCGCACGAAACACCTCGTCAGCTTCTGGATGGTTCTCAATCCACTGATCGCCGCGCAGGGCGTTCAGTGTTTCCATCAAGGGGACCGTCCCGTATTCGAGCGCAATGCCGGTGTACTCCGCCTGCGAGCATTCCTCGTAGGCGGCGAGCCACGCTAAACCCTTGAGTGGTGCTGACGCCGAGCTGCCGTCGTAGGTCGAGGTGACTTCGTTGCCCCACCAGTCGCGCGCCCTCGCCAACGCCACATCGTCGTCCTTGCACGCGAAGATGCGTTCGCCGTGCCCTTTCGGCCCGAGGCCCGTGTGCAAGTCGATCCACGCGAGGCGTTCACAGCGCTGACCGTGCTCGCGCAACACATGTCGCAAAGTCTGGTTGCTCCAGGTCGGGTTGTGGCCCCCGTAAAACAAACCCTCCGGATGGTCGTACTGGCCGCCGGAGATCACGGCCTGCAATGCGTCCAGGCCTCGCTCCTGCACCAGGCGCATCGTCTTCGCGTTGATGGAGTCAGACGGTGGCCACGTCGGCGGCACCAGAAGGCCGGCGATGTCGTCGTAAGCCGGGTTCGCAGGCAAGGGCTTCGAGAAGTCGTGGAAGTTGCGATTCAGGTCCACGTTTTCCTGTGTGACGCGGCGCCACCAGGAGAAGCCATAGGGGTTGAGCGCATGGATGTAGAGCACCGCGACCCCCGCATCGGCAGCAGCCTCGCGCCAGGCGTCGTTATGCAGCAGAGCGTTCTGGATTCCCGAGCCGCAGAAGCCTTCGACCCCATGGCATGCGCTGGTGATGAGCAGTAGGCGCGATGCATCTCGCGAGCCGCCGAGGGCCACGTCCATGGCCAAGGCCTCGCCATCGCGGCCCAGCATCGGATGTGCATGCGATTCGACGTCGAGACCAGCCGCTTCGGCCGCGGCGAGAAACTTCTCCCGCGCTTCCCGGTATGTCTGCGCGAAATGCGAAGCGGCTGTCATCGCTTGCCAGATCAACGCTTGGCCGCCAGCCACTGCTCGGCCATGCGCACCCACAGGGTCGCTCCGAGCGGAATCAGGTCGTCGTTGAAGTCGTAACTCGGGTTGTGCAGCATGCACGGGCCCATGCCGTGACCGCCCTCGCGGTGACTGCCATCGCCGTTGCCGATGAGGAAGTACGCCCCCGGCTTGTCGAGCAGGAAGTAGCTGAAGTCTTCCGCGCCCATCGTGGGTTCGAACTCCTGCACGTTCTCGGGGCCGACGATTTCGCCCATCACCTTGCGAGCGAACTCGGTTTCGGCCGGGTGGTTGATGGTGGGCGGGTAGTTGCGCACGAACTCGAATTCGCAGGTTGCACCGAAGGCCGCGGCAGTGTGCTCGGCCACCTCCTTCATGCGCCGCTCGATCATGTCGAGCACCTCCAGGGTGAAGGTCCGCACCGTGCCTTCCATGACGCAGGAATCGGGCACCACATTGGTCGCCTCGCCCGTGTGGATCATCGTCACCGAGATCACGCCCGCATCGATCGGCCGCTTGTTGCGCGAGATGATGGTTTGCCAAGCCTGAACCAGTTGGCAGGCAACGGGCACCGGATCGATGCCGTTGTGCGGCATGGCGGCGTGGCCGCCCTTGCCGTGGATGGTGACTTTGAACTCGTTGCTCGACGCAAAGCAGGGGCCGCTCTTGATCGCGAACTGGCCGACCCGCATGCCTGGCCAGTTGTGCGCGCCGAAGATCGCTTCCATTGGAAACCTCTCGAATAGCCCATCGCGGATCATTTCGCGTGCGCCGCCGCCGCCTTCTTCAGCGGGCTGGAACACGAGGTACACGGTGCCGTCGAAGTTGCGGTGCCTGGACAGATGCTTGGCCGCCGCCAGCAGCATCGCCACGTGACCGTCGTGGCCGCACGCGTGCATCTTGCCGTGGTGCTTGCTCGCGTGGGCGAAGGTGTTGTGTTCGGTCATCGGCAGCGCGTCGATGTCGGCGCGCAGGCCCACGGCGCGGTCGCTGGTGCCGTTCTTGATGATGCCCACGACGCCGGTCTTGCCCATGCCGCGGTGCAGGGAAATGCCGAAGTCTGTGAGCTGCCTGGCAATGACGTCCGAGGTGCGCTGCTCCTCGAAGCAGAGTTCAGGATGGGCGTGGATGTCGCGCCGAACGGTCGCGATGGCGGCCGCGTCCGCAAGGATGGATTCGATCAGGCGCATGGGTTTGCTCCGCAGCTCGCACGGCCTCTTGAGGGGTGAGGCGACCCAGTTTACCCGCGGCTGCGCAGGCCTGCCAGCGAGCAGATAGGACCGCTCGATGGTCCTATCGGCGAACCTTCCCGTCCTCCGTCAGCATCGACAGGTCGACCAACGGGTTGCGGATTTCCCGTACGAGAGAAATTGGCTGCAAGCCGCGCCGATGCTGGATTCTCATGAGGCGGGCTGAGAGGCTGAGAGTATTTCGATCATGCCCGCTCATCACGCCAAAAGACCCCTGCTCGTCGTTGCAAATGCTCGCCATAGCCCGGGCTATGGCTGTGCT
>JAJKJU010000055.1 GCA_021153565.1 Rhizobacter sp. | reverse complement strand
TGTCGGAGCGCAGTGCAAGGCGCGCCGACGAGTCATGGCCGTCGCTATGGCGAGGAGGCGCAACGCCGCAATGCGCTTCGAGAGCAAGCGAGCAGCCGACATTGGTGGCTTGACGCGACACCAGGCCCAGGCTGCGCGCGATCCATGCCAAGTCGCCGTCGACCGTCGGCAGCAAATGCGTCTGCTGGTCGTCGAGGAACTGGATGCGATGCTCGACGCGACGCAAAAAGGTGTAGGCCTCGGCCAGCCGTTTGGCACTGTCTGGCTTCATCAGCCCGCCTGCGGCAAGCTTGTCGAGCGCCTTCAATGTCGATCGCGTGCGGATCTCGGGGAACTGCCCGCCGCGCACCACGAGCAGCAATTGCACGATGAATTCGATCTCGCGAATGCCGCCTCGCGAAAGCTTCACGTCGTTGGCCCGCTCGGGCCGACCAGCGGCGCGCCGCTGCGCTTCGTCGCGCACCTTGCGATGCAACTGGCGCAGTGCCTCGAACACGCCGTAGTCGAGATAGCGCCGGTAGACGAAGGCCGCAACCATCGAACGCAAGGCCAGCGCACGGCCATTGCGAACGCTCGCCAGCGGGGCGACGACCCGACTCTTCAGCCAGGCCAATCGCTCCCATTCGCGGCCTTGCACCTGGAAGTATTCCTCGAGCATCGCGAGGCTGACAACCGGCGGACCCGAATTGCCGTTGGGCCGCAGCGCGAGATCGACTCGGAAGACGAAGCCGTCTTCGGTTGTATCGCCGATCAGCGTGTAAAGAGCGCGCGCCATTTGCGAAAAGTATTCGTGCGCCGAAATCTGCTGCGGCCCCGTCGTCTGGCCGCTTTCTTCGTACACGTAGATGAGGTCGATGTCCGAGGACACGTTCAGCTCGCGCGCACCGAGCTTGCCCATGCCGACGACCCAGAAGTCGATGCGTTGGCCGGTCTCGTTCAGCGGCTCGCCGTAACGGGCGTCGAGTGCGACACGGGCCTGTGCGAGCGCCAGATCGAGCGTGGCCTCGGCCAGTTCAGTCATCGTGAGCGTGACGGCTTCCATCGCCGCGTTCTGCTCGATGTCGAGCACGGCCAGCCGTTCCAGCACGAGCTGGCGGGCCACGCGAAGGGCCGCACCCAGAGGGCGCCCCGCGAACTGGAGTTTTTCGATCAGCGTGATGATGTCGTCGCGCCGCGGCAGGCCGCTCGGCAACAGTGCGAGTTCCTGCACATAGCGACGGCGGATGCGCTGCACGAAGCGACTATGGTCGGCGCGCGCGGCGGGCGCCTCAACAGGAAGAGCGCCGGCGGGTGGGGCCGAGAGCGGGGTCGCCGGCAACAGGGATTCGGGCAGCGGCAGGTCAGGCAGGGAACCCATGGGACGTCCGTGAGTCACTGCAGGAATGCCCACGCATGGGATGCTGACGGGGCATCAGCCAAACGCGGTGAAAATGCCTGCAACAGACGGCCTGTTGCCGCCCACTCGTTTCGCCGGTTTCGGCCCCCCAACTCATTCATGTCCATCGTTGCGCCTGTCACTGCCGCTGGATCAGTGCCGCTCACCCGCCGAGCCTTGGTGACGCGGCGTTTGCGCTGGTTGGCGCGGGTGTTGACGGGACTGGTCATTGCGGCGTGGAGCTTATTGCTTATCGCCTGGCTGACACTGCACTGGGGGATTTTGCCGCACATCGAACAATGGCGACCGCAGATCGAACAGCGGGCGAGTAGCGCACTCGGGGTTCCTGTACGGATTGGCAACATCAGCGTCCGATCGAGTGCGTGGATACCCTCCCTCGAGCTCAAAGACGTGGTGCTGGAGGACAAGCAGTCACGTCCCGCCCTGCAGTTGCCGCACGTGGTCGCCGCCCTGTCGGCGCGATCGCTGCTCGTACTGGAGCTTCGTTTCGAGCAGTTGTTCATCGACGGCGCGCAGCTCGAAATCCGCCGAGACAAGCAAGGCCGGGTCTTCGTGGCCGGGTTGGAGGTGAACAGTCCGAATCAGGGGGGCGACAACGACGCCGCTGACTGGTTCTTCAACCAACCCGAGTTCGTGATCCGCAACGGGTCGCTCAACTGGACGGACGAGCAACGGGGCGCGCCGACCCTGTCGTTGTCCGATGTGGATCTCGTGATCCGCAACGGCTTGCGCAGCCACGAAATGCGCCTGGATGCGACGCCGCCGGCTGCCTGGGGCGAGCGATTCAGCCTGCGCGGGCGGTTCACCCAGCCGCTGCTCACCGACAGCGGCGACTGGAATCGCTGGAGTGGACTGCTTTTCGCGCAATTGCCTCGCGCCGACGTGAGCGAGCTTCGCCGCTACGTGAGCCTGCCCTTCGAGCTGAGCGAGGGCGACGGCGCGCTGCGCGGCTGGTTGAACGTGCGCGACGGCAAGATGCTCGCCGCGAGCGTGGACCTGGCCTTGCGCGAGGTGACCATGCGCTTGTCCAAGACCGTCGATCCGCTGGTGTTGGAGCAAATCGAAGGCCGGCTTTCCGCACAACGTGGGCCCGAAGGCTGGTCGCTGGCCGCAAAGCAGTTCGGCTTCGTCACCGGCGACGGCATTCGCTGGCCGCGTGGCGACATGTCCGTGCACTGGAATCAGGTGGAAGGCCAGCCGCCCATGGGGGGTGAATTCGCGGCCCAGCGGCTCGACCTCGCGCTGATGGCACAGGTGGCCTCGCGCGTGCCGCTGGGCGAGGCGGTGAACAAGCTGCTGATCGAACTCGACCCCAAGGGCGTTGCCCGCGACCTGTCGGCCCGATGGACGGGCCCCCTGGATGCGCCCACGGCCTATCAGGTGAACGGAATGCTGTACAGCCTGTCGCTCGCAGCCAAGCCCGCGGCCGAGGCGAACGGCGTCGGCCGGCCCGGCCTGCACAACGCGACCATCTCGCTCAACGCCACCGAAAAGGGCGGCAATGCGAAGCTGAGCATGAACGACGGCGACCTCGACTTTCCCGGGGTGTTCGCGCAAAGCGTCGTCCCTTTGAACCAGATGAGCGCGGCGCTGCAATGGCACATTGACTCCGCAAAAACGGCGGGCACGCCATCCAAGGTGTCGCTGCAGTTGAAGGACATGAAGTTCGTCAATGCCGACCTGCAAGGCGAACTCTCCGGCAACTGGACTACCGGCCCGGGAACAGGCTTCGCGCGTGGCGGGCGTTATCCCGGCCGGATCGAACTCAACGGCAAGGTGTCGCGCGGGCTGGCCACGCGCGTGGCGCGCTACCTTCCGTTGGGCATCCCCGAAGACACGCGAACCTACGTCACGCACGCCGTCAAGAGCGGCAACGTGAGCGACATGACGCTGCGGGTGAAGGGCGACCTGTGGGACTTCCCCTTCAACCGCCTGACCAATCCGAAGGAAGGCGAATTCCGAATTGCGTCCCATGTGGACGATGTGAACTTCGCCTACGTGCCCAGCATTCCCGCCAGCGGCTCGCGACCGGCCTACGACTCTCCGTGGCCTGCGTTCACGAAGATGCGCGGGGAACTCATTTTCGACCGCGCGACCATGGAAATCCGCAATGCGCAGGCGCGCGTCTACGGCGTCGATCTCACCAAGGTATCGGGAGGCATCCGCAACCTCTCCGAGCGTTCGGTCCTGACGATCGAAGGCGGCGCGCGCGGGCCCTTGCAGGACATGCTTCGCTACGTCGATGCCTCGCCTGTCGGCACGTGGACGAACAAGGCCCTGTCCCAGGCTGTGGGCACGGGCATTGCAGATCTGAAGCTTTCGCTCTCGATTCCGTTCGCCGACGCCGATCATTCGACGGTCAAGGGCAGCATCGCCTTCGCAGGCAACGATATCCGCATCACGCCCGACACGCCCCTCCTGGGCGCGGCCAATGCGCGGGTCGACTTCACGCACAAGGGCTTCACCATCGTCGGCGGCATGGCGCGCGTGCTGGGCGGCGACGCGAGCTTCGAGGGAGGCACACTCGCCGACGGGTCGTTGCGCATCTCGGGCCAGGGCATTGTTACCGCCGACGGCTTGCGCCGAGCCAGCGAGCTTGGAGGACTGACGCGCCTGGCAACTGCTTTCGCAGGACAAACGGCCTACCGGATGACGTTGGGCATGAACCACGGGCATGCCGAGCTCGGCATCACGAGCTCCCTCGTCGGCATGGCTCTCGATCTGCCGCCACCCTTGCGCAAGTCTGCCGATACCGCCTTGGCAACGCGCCTTTCGACCTCGGTCGCGCCCGATTCGCTGGCGACTGGCCAGGCGGCGCGCGACACGCTGCGCTTCGAACTCGGCAACCTCGTCAACGCGCAGTACGTGCGCGACGTGTCGGGCGAAAAAGCTCGCGTGCTGCGCGGAGGCATCGGTGTGATGGAGGCTGCACCTACGCCCGTGTCGGGCGTCGCGGCCAATATCAATCTGACCAGCGTCAACACCGACGCGTGGGAAGCCGCGGGCAACAAGCTGGCGGGGCCTGTGTCGACGAACGCTGCGTCCGATTCGCCCGCCGGTGGATACATCCCGACGATCTTCGCGGTCCGTGCGCAAGAGATGGTGACCGGCTCGCGCCGCCTCACCAAGGTCGTGATCGGGGCATCCCAGGAAGATGGACTCTGGCGCGCGAACCTCGACGCCGAGCAGCTCAATGGCTACATCGAGTACCGCCCCGCCCGTCGCGGCGCGAGCAGCGGTGCAGCGGGACGCGTGTTCGCGCGGCTGTCGCGCCTGTCCCTGCCCAAGAGCGACGCGGACAACGTCGAGACGCTGCTAGACCAGCAGCCGACCAGCGTGCCGGCGCTCGACATCGTGGTCGACGAGCTCGAGTTGCGCGGCAAGCGACTCGGGCGGGTGGAGATCGAGGCGCTCAACCGCATCAGCGGGGAAGGCCGCGACACGTCTCGCGAATGGAGACTGACACGGCTCGCGATGACCACACCCGAAGCGAAGTTCGTGGCCAACGGGCAATGGATTTCTTCCCACGTGCCGGCGCGGCGCCGCGCCGTGCTCAACTTCAAACTCGACCTCGCCGACAGCGGCGCACTGCTCGACCGCCTGGGCACGGCCCAGGCAGTGCGCGGCGGCAAGGGCAGTCTCGCGGGGCAGGTGTCGTGGCTCGGTTCGCCCTTGGCGCTCGACTACCCGAGCCTGTCGGGACAGGTGAACGTCGCCATCGACTCAGGCCAATTCCTCAAGGTGCAGCCGGGCGCAGCGCGGCTCCTGAGCGTGCTGAGCCTGCAGTCGCTGCCACGTCGACTCGCGCTCGATTTCCGCGACTTGTTTCAGGAAGGGTTCGCCTTCGACAGCCTGACCGGCGACGTGAGCATCAACCAGGGCGTGGCACACACCAACAACCTCCGCATGCGCGGCGTGCAGGCAGCCGTGCTCATGGAAGGCAGCGCCGACATCGAGCACGAAACGCAGGACCTGCGCGTCATCGTCGTGCCTGAGATCAATGCGGGTACGGCGTCTCTCGCGTATGCGGTGATCAACCCTGCCATCGGGCTGGGCACCTTCCTCGCGCAATACTTCCTGCGCAAGCCGCTCGCGCAGGCGGGCACGCGCGAGTTCCACGTGACCGGCCCGTGGAGCGACCCGAAGGTCGACCGCGTGCAGCGCAAAGCCGGGGACCCCGCGCCGGACATCGACCCTGCTGCCACCGCCGAGACGCCAAAGCGGTGATGATCGCGGCATGAAAATCGCTGCACTTCAAATGGTGTCCACGCCCAGCGTGGAGCGCAATCTGGCCACCGCCCGCCGCCTGATCGCCCAGGCCGCCCGGGACGGCGCGAAGCTGGTGGGCCTGCCCGAGTACTTCTGCTTCATGGGACCGAACGACCGCGACAAACTCGCGATCGCGGAAGCACCGGGTGAGGGACCTATCCAGCAGGCTTTGTCGGATGCCGCGCGCGAGCATGAACTGTGGGTGATGGGCGGCACGCTTCCGATTCGAAGCGGCGAACCGGACTACGCATTCAACGCGAGCTGCGTCTACGCGCCCGATGGACGGCTCGCGGCGCGCTACGACAAGATGCATCTCTTCCGCTACGACAACGGGCGGGAGAACCATGACGAAGGCCGCGTGCTGCGTGCTGGGCCGGAGCCCGTCGCATTCGACGCAGGCGCGGTGCGAGTGGGTCTGAGCGTCTGCTATGACCTGCGCTTCCCGGAGCTGTACCGCCGACTGACTTTTGCGCCGGGCCAACGCCCCTGCGACCTGCTCGCGGTGCCTGCGGCCTTCACCTACACCACCGGCCGCGCCCACTGGGAACTGCTGCTGCGTGCACGGGCGGTAGAGAACCAGTGCTACGTGATCGCGCCAGCGCAGGGCGGCACGCACGAAACAGGTCGCCGCACCTGGGGACACAGCATGATCGTCGACCCATGGGGCGAGGTGCTGAACGTTCTGCCCGAGGGCGAAGGGGTCGTGATGGCGGAGATGGATGCGGCACGCATTGCGTCCGTGCGCGCGCAGCTGCCCGCGCTGGAGCACCGGCGCTGCATCTGATCACGGCCCGCTGTTCGTGCCATCAAAGTCGCAGACATGCCATGAATGCCTGAGACGTGCCAACAAAGTTTGAGACAGTAAGCCGCCCGGGAGGGTTCGCTTTGCGGCGGCGGCTGGTCATGCGAGCTGCCCTCGAAGGCCGCTTGTCGGCCATCTCCTGTCGTTCGTCGGCGTCACCTATCGGGAAGTCGACACAAGCGTACTCGTGCCGTTGTTCCTGAACGAGCCACACAGCGTGGCAGTCATAGCAGCAGCAATTCAAAGCGATTTCGAACTGCCTCCAGAGCTGCCCGGCCTGCTAGTCCTATACCGCAGTCGCGCACATCGAGCGAGGTGATCGAGGTGTTAGCCGCCAGGGCCTTCGCGCCCTCATCGCCGATCTTGATCTCACTCAGATTGAGCGAGGTGATCGATCTGTTGGCCGCCAGGGCTCGCACGCCCGCAGCGCCGATGTTTTTGTTGCCCTTCAGGTTGAGCGAGGTGATCGATCTGTTGGCCGCCAGGGCTCGCGCGCCCTTATCACCGATTCTGTTGTCTCCCAGGTGGAGCGAGGTGATCAAAGTGTTGGCCGCCAGAGCTTTTGCGCCCGCATCACCAATCTTGTTGAATTCCACGTTGAGCGAGGTGATCGAGGTGTTCGCCGCCAGGGCTTGCGCGCCCTCGGCGCCAATGTCGTTGCCCCCCAGGTTGAGCGATCTGATCGAGGTGTTGGCAGCCAGAGCTTTTGCGCCCGCAGCGCCGCAATAGATGTTCCACAAGTTGAGCGAGGTGATCGAGGTGTTAGCCGCCAGGGCTTGCGCGCCATCAGCGCCAATTTCGTTGTCGGACAGGTCGAGCAAGGTGATCGAGGTGTTTTGCGCCAGGGCTTGCGCACCCGCAGCGCGGATCTGGTTGTTGGTCAGGTTGAGCGAGGTGATTGAGGTGTTGGCCGCCAGCAGTTGCGCGCCCTCATTGCCAATGTCGTTGCGGCCCAGCCCAAGCGAGATGATCGACGTGTTGGCTGCCAGGGCTTGCGCGCCCGCAGCGCCAATGTTGTTACGTTTCAGGTCGAGCCGGGTAATCGAAGTGTTGGCTGCCAGGGCTCGTACGCCCGCAATATTGATCCCGTTGAAAGCCAGGTTGAGCGAGGTGATCGAGGTGTTGGTCGCCAGGGCTTGCGCACCCGCAGCGCCAATCTCGTTGGCGGTCAGGTTGAGCGAGGTGATCGAGGTGCTGGCCGCCAGGGCTTGCGCACCCGCAGCGCCAATCTTGTTGGCGGTCAGGTTGAGCGAGGTGATCGAGGTGTTGGCCGCCAGGGCTTGCGCACCCGCAGCGCCAATGTTGTTGGCGGTGGTCGCAAAAGCTTGCGCACCCCAATAGTCAATGACGTTGGCCAGGTTGAGAGTGGTGATCGAGGTGTTGCCAGCGAGCACCCGCGCCCCTTCATCCGGAATGGAACATTGTTGTGCCGTGAGCGATTCAAGCCTCGGCAAGTTGTTCAATTGCGCCCATCCAGCAGCGGTAATGTGTGGGGCAGAGATCACTGACAACTCGCGCAAGGAGGGCGGCAAGGCTTGAAGGTCCTCGTCGGTGAAATCACCAAGCCCGAGTTCATCACCATGGTGCAATGACAGCTTGGCGATTTTCGCGCTCTCGTATGCTTTCAAAGCGCGCGCCAAATCATCTGAATTCCGCACCATCAGGCCCTGCACGGATGGCTTACCAACGGCGGCGGCAGCGCGACAGACCAGGCGAAACGCCGACCTCGTGTCCTGATTCATCCTGCCGGCCACGTCCAACCACAACTCTGTTGGGGGGCCCGGAAGTTCAGCCGGTGGTGTACTTGTTTGTGCGGATGATGGGCTCGCCACGTCCGCCTGCGCCGTGGAGGCGGGCACACTGGCACGCCACGGCGGGCTATGGGAATGTGTGGCCCCCTCTGGATCGTCCTGCGAGGAGGCTGGACGAGCGGGAATACCTGCTGGCGGTGTGGGCCGAGGTCTCGTGCCGGCACTCGGCGCTGAACCACTTGATGCTTGGTCCTGCCCTTCGGTCTGCTGCGGATTGCGACAGCAGAGCAACGAACGCACGAATCGATCCATTTCGAAGTCTTCTCTTCATTGACTTGGCAAAATTGCCTCTGAAATTACCCGCACGAGCAAGCAGCGATGTCTCGCCTGCCACATGACTTGCGAAACCCGCCCCGTCGACCGGGCTCTGATCCCTTTGGCCACCGCATCGAAAGATCGAAAGGTGAATCGGGAGTGACCAAAGTGTGCCAGCGCAACTCCCAGCCGAGTGCTGCACAGCGAAGCGAATCTCCTTTAACCGAAAGCGAGATCGGACGAAGAACTCGCCTCGGCGCCATGCGGCGCCGCCCTCAGAATGGGACGCTCGATGCACGAGCATCGACACCAGGCAATGCAACGACGAGCAGGGGTCTTTTGGCGTGATGAGCGGGCATGATCGAAATACTCTCAGCCTCTCAGTCTTGCCCTTCCTTGGCTGACCGATCGGCTCTGCTACGGCGCGACTAACATAGCTGATGAATTCCTGCAGCCCACGGCTCTTTCTCGGGAGCATGGAGAATTCAGAAAACCACTCTCCCCCTCAGGCCATGAAAATCATCGAATTGCTCACGTGGCGCTATGCCACGAAGAAGATGGACCCGTCCCGTCCCGTGCCGCAGGACAAGGTTGATCGCATCGTCGAGGCTGCGCGCCTTGCGCCGACATCCAGCGGCTTGCAGCCGTTCGAGATAATCTCGGTGACCAATCCCGCTGTTCGCGTACAGATCCGCGAGATCGCCTGGAACCAGGCGCAGATCACCGACTGCTCACATTTGCTGGTGTTCGCGGCCTGGGACAACTACACCGCGGAACGTATCAACCACATGTTCGACTACACGAACGAGGTACGAGGCCTTCGCAACGAAGATTGGGAGAACTATCGCCAGCAGTTGCTCAATACCTATCCGAATCGTCCGGCGGAAGTCAACTTCCAGCATGCGGCGCGCCAAGCCTACATCGCCTTCAGCGCTGCTGTCATCGCTGCGGCCGAGGAACACGTCGACGCCACGCCGATGGAGGGCTTCGACCCGAATAAGCTAGACGACATCCTCGGCCTGCGTTCGCGTGGCCTGCGCAGTGCAGTAATGCTGCCGCTGGGCTACCGCCAAGCTGATGGCGACTGGCTGGTCAACCTGACGAAGGTTCGTCGGCCCCGCGAGCAGTTTGTCACCGAAGTGCGCTGATCTCTGTGTGCGGGCTCGGGTGGGCGCAAACGTGTTGCCTCCGGGCCGGCCACAGCGCTACAGGTGACTGCTACTGCGTAAGGCTCGGCAACCAGTGGGACTGCCCGGGAGCCGACTTTCATGACCGACCGGCAACGTGCCACGGCCGCCTCACTGCGGCGCACGCCATTCCTGTCGGTCAACTCCACATCGAAAGGCAGGAACAGCGCGTTGATGCGCTCCTTGTCGTAGGCGGGTTCAGGATGGGCCGGGTCTGGCAGGCGCAGCGCGGTGTTGGCGAACGCCAAGCTGTTGGCCGAGCCCAGCCCCCCGTAGATCACCGGCGTTCGCTTGCCGGCCCCGCCCCAGTTCGGGCGACCGCGCTGCCGTCGCGCCGCCGGTTGGCTTCAATCGCATAGACCTCGGATTCGGGTGCGTGGCCAGCGCCTGCTGGCGTTGATGCTCGTTTTCCAGCACCGTGCCCATGTAGAAGCCCAGGATGCGCCCCTTGCTCAGCGTGGGGTACTGGGCCGGTTCGGCACGGGCGAGAGTGCGGGGGACTGCGGCGCGTCGTCAACTAAATTGGGCTCCACGTTCAGGTCGAACATCGGCCGCAAGGGTGCGGCGGAGCCCGGCAGATCGACCCGAACGGCTTGTGCGGCGCTGGCTGACGATTCGCCGCGGGGCAGGGCGCCCGGCAGCAGCAGTTGGTTGATCTCCTGAATCAGCCGGAAGAATTTCTCCTGCTCCTGCGGGGTGACAAGCTCGCCGCAGACAAGTCCAAGCTCAACGGCTTGGCATCGGCAACGTCGAAGTCTTTGATCGCGTGGGGCACCGGCACGCGAGGTGTGCACCTATGCCATCCCCTCAAGACCCCACCACTCGTTGAAATCGACAACGACGGGGTGGGTCAATTTCGTAACTCGCCGATCTGCTGGAACGTGGTGCCGTCCTCATGCATCCATTCGTCGTCGGCGAGATCGCGTGCGGGAGGCCTGAGCGATCGCTCGTCGATCCTCGAACTGCTGATGACCTGCCAGCCGTCGTGGTCCCCGAGGGAGAAGAGGTTCTCGCGTTCATCGAATGTCACGTCCTTCATGGCAAGGGCATCGGCTACGTCGACGTGCATCTTCTGGCGTCGGTGGTGTTGACCGAAGGGGCGAGCCTCTGGACGCGTGACAAGAGACTGCGCATTGCGGCCGAGGATGTGGGCCGCACATTCCGAGTTCGCTGAAACCACCTTGGTTGTCGCTGCAATCCAGTTGACCCGCACTCCCGAGCGAAGTCCCAGCCGCTCTACGCTCGCCAGCGGCATTGTTCGGCAAGACCTCTGCGTCCGCGCGGATTCGCGCGTGTTCTCAGCCGACCGCCTTCTTCGCCGCGGCCTTCTTCGCGGGCACCTTCGCCGCCCTTGGCTCGAACTCGAAACTCACCTTGCCTTCCTTCTTGTCGTAGGCAAGCCGCGCCTTGAATTTGCGGCGGGTCTTGTTGGACACAAAGTTTTCGAAAAGGTCTGTTTTGCCTTCGACCAGGAGCTTGGTCATCTGCTCTCGCACGACCGGCTGCTGCAAGATGATCTTGCCGCTCTTGAAGTCGCAGGTCACGTGGGCGCCAACGCTGTTTTCGCACACATAGGACGTGCCAAGTTCGTAGACGCGGCCCTGGCACTTCGGGCAGGCGCCCAGGCTTTCCTGGTCCGAGAAATCGACGGGCTCGCCGGATTCGCCATCTTTCTTCGCGTCCTCTCCGAAATCGAACTCGAGCTTCCAGTTTTTGATCTCGTCGTCGTAGCTCAACTTCAGCTCTGCCGTGAAAGGCCAGCCGGCCTTGGAACGGAAACCTTCGAGCGGACCTATCTTCTTGTTGGCGAGGAAGGCTTCCACCTCGGCGAACTCGAAGCTACGCCCCCCCGGGATCTTGCTGATCGAGAAACCGCAACCTTCAGTGTCTCCCGCGGCGCCCGAGGGGCTGCCTCCCTGCCCTTTGCCGGTACAGGAGAAGCGGCGATAGTTCTCCTTCACTACGCCGCCGCAATTCGGGCATGGCGTCTTCAGGGTCGCGTAGTCGCCGGGGATGGTGTCGCGGTCGTATTCCTTGGCCTTGGCGACGATGCGCTGCGTCATCGCGGCGATCTCGTCCATGAACTTCGTGCGGCTCAGCTTGCCCTTTTCCATCTCGGCCAACTGGAACTCCCAGTTGCCGGTGAGTTCGGGCTTGGTGAGCTCTTCGACCTGCAGGCCGCGCAGCAGCGTCATCAACTGGAAAGCCTTGGCCGTCGGGATCATTTCACGCCCCTCGCGGTGCATGTACTTTTCCATCAGCAGGCCTTCGATGATCGCGGCTCGCGTGGCCGGCGTGCCCAGGCCCTTTTCCTGCATGGCCTCGCGCAACTCGTCGTCGTCGATCAGCTTGCCCGCCCCTTCCATCGCCGACAGCAAAGTCGCTTCGGTATAGCGTGCGGGCGGCTTGGTCTTCAGCGCGAGCACATCGACGTGCTCGGTGCGCACCATCTCGCCGGCCTTCACCGCCACGAGGTTTGCATCGTCTTCCTGCACCTCGCGGCCATACACCGCCAGCCAGCCGGGCTTGACCATCACCTTGCCGTTGGTCTGAAAGCTGTGGCTGCGCCCCTTCGCGTTCACGGTACTGATTCGCGTGGTGACCATGAATTCGGCCGGCGGATAGAACACTGCGAGAAAGCGCTTGACGACCATGTCGTAGAGCTTGGCCTCGACCTCGGTCAGGCTCTTGGGCGCCTGCAGCGTGGGGATGATGGCAAAGTGGTCCGAAACCTTCGCGTTGTCGAAGATGCGCTTGTTGGGCTTCACGTAGCCCTCGTTCATCGCCTTCTTCGCATGCGCCGACAGCGGGCGCAACGGGCCGGGCATGTCCTCGTCGGACAGCATCTTCATCGTCTGCTTGACAACGTTGACGTAGTCCTCGGGCAGGAACTTGCTGTCGGTACGCGGGTAGGTCAGCACCTTGTGCTTCTCGTACAAGGCCTGCGCGATGCTCAGCGTGGTCTTGGCCGAAAAGCCGAAACGCGAGTTGGCTTCGCGCTGGAGGCTCGTGAGGTCGTACAGCGCCGGTGCGCTTTGCGTGCTGGGCTTGGCCTCTTCGGTGACGCTGGCCGGCTCGCCGCGCACGGCTTGCGCAATGGCCTGCGCATCGGCCTCGGTCCACACGCGGTCGGCGCGCAACTCGGGGTCGTCGGGATTTTTCTTCCACTTCGTATCGAACCACTTGCCGTCGTATTCGCCAGCCTCGGCCGCGAAGGTGGCCTTGATTTCCCAGTAGTCGCGCGACACGTGCTTGCGGATTTTTTCTTCGCGCTCGACCACGATGGACAAGGTCGGCGTCTGAACGCGGCCCACCGTCGTCAGGAAGAAGCCGCCGTCGCGCGAGTTGAAGGCCGTCATCGCACGGGTGCCGTTGATGCCCACCAGCCAATCGGCTTCGCTGCGGCTGCGCGCGGCGTCCGACAGGCCCAGCAACTCTTCGTCGCTGCGCAATTTCTCGAAGCCGTCGCGAATGGCCTGCGGCGTCATGCTCTGCAGCCACAAACGCCTGATGGGCTTGTTGATCGGCGCTTTGGCTGCGCCGGCAAACTGAACGATCAGGCGAAAGATCAGTTCCCCTTCACGGCCCGCGTCACAGGCGTTGATGAGTTGCGTCACGTCCTTGCGCTTCACGAGCTTGACGACTGCATTGAGCCGAGTCTTGGCCTTCTCGATGGGTGCAAGGTCGAAATGCGGCGGAATGACAGGCAGGTTCGCGAAGCTCCACTTGCCGCGCTTGACGTCGAATTCCTCCGGCGCCTTGATTTCCACGAGGTGACCCACGGCCGACGTGACGATGTGCGTGTCGTTCTCGAAGTACTCGGCAGCCTTCTCGAACTTGCCGACAACTGGCGTGAGTGCACGAACGATGTCCTGTGCGACGGACGGCTTTTCAGCAATGATCAATGTCTTAGTCATGACAGCACCTCGCTTGCGGAGTTCCGCGGTGTTCCGCGATCGATCCCCCGAGGGGATGGCGCCCGCTTGGGGCGGCCCGGCGCTCGGGCGTCATGACAGCCCCTCGCTCGCGGAGTCCCGCGATCGATCCCCCG
>JAJKJU010000054.1 GCA_021153565.1 Rhizobacter sp. | reverse complement strand
TCTAGGCGCAAAGCACAGCCATAGCTCGGGCTATGGCGAGCATTTGCAACGACGAGCGGGCGTCTTCTGGCGTGATGAGCGGGCATGATCGAAATACTCTCAGCCTCTCAGGCCGCCGTGGTCGTCGGCACCGGGAAGAGGCAGGCATGAGCGTGCCCGTGCCCACGCCCATGCTCGTCGGTCTCTTCGACCAGCAATGGGTCGGTGTCGGCGCAGGCCGGCCGGACCTGTGGACAGCGGCTGGCGAACCGGCAGCCGCGGGGCGGGCTGACCAGGCTGGGCAGCTCGCCGCGCAGCACGGTGCGCTGCTGGGCGTGCGCCGCCGCCGGGTCGGGCCGTGGCACCGCCGACAGCAGCGCCCGCGTATAGGGGTGCCGGGCGCGCGTGAAGATGGCGTCGCGGGGCCCGGTCTCGACGATGCGGCCGAGGTACATCACGGCGATGCGGTCGCACAGGTGCCGCACCACCGACAGGTCGTGGCTGATGAAGACATACGCATGGCCGTGGCTGGCCTGCAGCCGGCGCAGCAGGTTGAGCACCTGGGCCTGCACCGAAACGTCGAGCGACGAGACCGGCTCGTCCAGGATCACCATCGCCGGGTCCAGCGCCAGCGCGCGGGCGATGCCGATGCGCTGCCGCTGGCCGCCGGAAAACTGGTCCGGCCACCGGTCGAGGTGCTCGGGGCGCAGGCCGACCTCGTCGAACAGCGCGGCGGCCCGGTCGCGCCGCTGCGCGTCGCTGCCGATGCGCTGCACGCGCAGCGGCTCGACGACGTTGCGGCCGGCCGACAGCAGCGGGTTGAGCGAGCTGTAGGGGTCCTGGAAGACCATCTGCATCGAGCGGCACAGCGCCCGCGCCTCGCGCCCGCGCAGCCGGCTGATGTCCACGCCGTCGAAGCTGATCGTGCCGGCGCTGGGCGCGAGCAGCCGCATGATCAGGTTGCCGGTCGTGCTCTTGCCGCAGCCGGACTCGCCGACCAGACCCAGCGTCTCGCCGCGCCGCACGTCGAAGCTGATGCCGTCGACCGCACGAACGGTCACGCCGGCGCGCAGCCAGCCCGCGCCGAGCGCGAAGTGCTTGACCAAGTTGCGCACGCTGAGCAGCGGCGGCCCCGGCTCGGGCGTCGGCGCGGCGACCGTCACGGGCTCGCGGGGACGCGGCTGCTCGTTGCGGAAGTGGCAGGCGCTGTCATGGCCGGCGCTGGCGTCGGCGGCCGCGGCTTCGACCGCCAGCAGGGCCGGCCGCTCACTGGTGCAGATCGCCCGCCCCGCGGTCTGCCGGCAGCGCGCGGCGAAGGCGCAGCCGGGTGGCAGCGCGCGCATGTCGGGTGGCGTGCCGGGGATCGCCTCGAGCAGAGCGACCGGCGCGTCCAGCCGCGGCAGCGAGGCCAGCAGCGCACGTGTGTACGGATGCGACGGCCGCGCGAAGATGTCACGCACACTGCCTTCTTCGACGATCCGGCCGGCGTACATCACGACCATCCGGTCGGCGAACTCGGCCACCACGCCCAGGTCGTGCGTGATCAGCACCGTCGCCGCGCCGGTCTCCACCTGGGCCTGGCGCAGCAGTTCGAGCAGCTGGGCCTGGATCGTCACGTCGACCGAGTTCGTCGGTTCGTCGGCGATCAGCACACGCGGCCGGTTGGCTATGGCCATCGCGATGACCACCCGCTGCGCCATGCCGCCCGAAAACTGATGCGGGTATTGGCGCGCGCGCAGATCGGCCTGCGGCACGCCGACCAGCCCCAGCAGCTCGATCGCCCGCGCGCGCAGCCGCGCCCGCGTCCAGCCGCGCTGGTGCATCGCGATCGCCTCGACCAGCTGGGCGCCGACCGTGATCACCGGATTCAGGGCGGCCGACGGGTCCTGGAAGACCATCGCGACCAGCCGGCCGAGCAGGCGCCGCCGCTCGCTTTCGGACAGGGCCAGCAGGTCGACGCCGTCGACCTCGACCGAACCAGAGATCACGCGCCCGGCGGGCAGCAGGCCCAGCGCGGCCAGCGCGGTGACCGACTTGCCGGCGCCCGTTTCGCCAACCACCGCCAGCGTGCGGCCGGGCTCGACCGCGTAGCTCACGCCATCGACGGCGCGCAGGCCGCCGTCTGGCGACGGAAACTCGACGACGAGGTCGCGGATGGCCAGCGCCGGCGCACCGGAATTCAGATCGGCGCGCGGCTCGTCCCCGCCGTCATGCCACCGAGCATCGACGTGCGGCCGCGCGCTGGAGTGCGTCGTCATGCGCAGCCTTCACGCCGCGGGTGCTGGGTCTGGCACCGCAGGCTTGGCGTGGCCCGCGCGGGCCAGCCGCAGTGCGAAGCCGCCAGGCACGACAGCAGCGCGGCCGACGCATCGGCCTTGGCAAGCTGCTGTGCGGCGCGCAGGCCAAGCACGGCCCAGCCCTGGCCAGCCGGCAGAGCAGCGGCCTGCTGGCGTGCGGCGTACAGCGAAACGACATTGCCGTCGATGCATTTCTTGAAGGCCACTTCGCCGCCGGCCAGCAGCCCGATCGAACGCTCGAGCCGGGTCCGGGCGCGCGACCAAGGCAGGTTTCGCGTCTCGGTGTCGGCGACGCTGCCGCCTTCGCCGCACGGCGCTTCACAGCCCCAGCAGATGCACAACGAAGGATCAAGACTCGCCAGCCGGGCGCCGGCGTCCAGCGCGCCGGTCAGATCGTCAGCCAGCATGCGCACGGCGCTCATCGCATCGCCCGCTCATGGCGCCCGCTGCTTGAACCGCCCCGTGCGCCGCGTGCTGCCGCGGTCAGCGCTGTGCGGAGGCCGGACGCCGGTCTCATGCCGCCTCGACAAAACGCAGTTCGACGGCAGCGTCGCGCAGCGCCTGGCATTCGTTGGCAAGCGCGCCGGCCTCGGTGACGACGATGTGAATGTCGGCCATGCTGCCGACTTCGCAGAAGGTCGGCTCGCGGAACTTCGATGCGTCGCTGAGCAGCGCGACCTTGTGCTCCGCGGCGATCATCCCGCGCTTCATGGCGGCGATCTCGATCGAGGTTTCGGCAGCTGGCTAACCGTATGGATGCCGAGCACAGCGTCAGGTCGACGTGAAGGCGGCCCAGGAAGTCGATGCCGGGCTCGCCGCTCGTGATGGCCGGAGCCGCGGCGCAGCATTCCGCCGAGCAGCACCGTGCGCACCCGCC
The DNA here is from genome assembly GCA_021153565.1 of Rhizobacter sp. Taxonomy (GTDB): domain Bacteria; phylum Pseudomonadota; class Gammaproteobacteria; order Burkholderiales; family Burkholderiaceae_C; genus Albitalea. Next base: position 3,592 of record JAJKJU010000054.1, on the reverse strand, counting down.
GGGCCTGCGCGAACGCCATCGCGACGCGCAGGTCGTTGGTGACCGCCGTCAGCTCGATGTCGGCGGCGGCGACGCAGCGGGCGGCCTCCAGCACGGTGGAGCTGGAATCGAAGATGACGCTTTGCCTGGGCTGGACGAGCTGCGCCGCCGCGCCGCCGATCCGTACCTTGGCGTCATGCGCGATCTCGGGCTCGAGGGTGGAATCGGCCTCGAAGGTCGTGCCCAGAAGCGGCTTGGCGACCGCGCCGCCGTGGCTGCGATCGAGATAACCCTCGCTGCTCAGGTAGTCGAGGTCACGACGGATCGTCGCCGGCGACGCTAACAGCGCTTCGCAGAGTTGCGGCACCGAGGCGCCGGCGCCACGCAGGTAGTCCAGCACCAGCGCACGCCGCTGCGCGGTGAAGAGATGGCGGGATGAGACACGGCTCGACACGCACAAAGCGTAGTGAAAAGGGCAAAACCAGTCAACTACGCATGTGCTGCGATCAAGAAGGTGCGTCCGCGATGGACGCCCGTGAGCGGTTTGGCAAGTCCTGCCCTTGGTCGACAAGGCTGTGCAGAAGGCGGGCGTGGCCTGCGCAACGAGGCGCGTTGAGTGTCGCTTCAGCATCGGCAACACTGGCCGGGCACGGGGCCGTTCAACGCCGGGCTGCGGACGGCCCGGGTTAATGCTGGCACCTGGGCAGGCCTGGGCGGGTCAGCCGACCGTGTCGAAGGTCTCGACTTCGGCGATGTCGTCCGCGCTCAGCGGCAGACGGACCGGGCGCCGCCGGTGGTTCGACAGGTAGATGCCCTTGATGATGTGCAGCGCCTTCAAACTGTCGGCGCCGGTCACCGCGGGCGGGCGGCCTTCGAGCACGGCCCGGGCAAAATCGTCCAGCTGCAGCGCATGGAAACGCGGGAAGCCGGGTCGCTGCTCGCGGGCACGTTCCCAGTCCTCGCGCGGGTCGGGCTGCAAGGTCCACAGGTCGGTCACCGCCTCGGTCAGTTCGGGCGCCTCGCGCAGCCCCAGGGTCGCGCCGTTGCTGCCATGCACGGCCAGGCGGAAGCCGTCGGGCGGGTTCAGGGTCGTCAGCGCCTGGATCGTGGCCAGTGCGCCGGAGGCGAATTCGCAGGTCGCCACCACCGTGTCCTCGACCGTCGCGTAGGCGCCGTGCACCAGCGTGCCCCAGCGGCCATAGATCTCCACCGCATCGCCGCAGACCCACTGCAGCATGTCCACCATGTGGATGGCCTGGTTCATCAGCGCGCCGCCGCCTTCGCCCCACCAAGTGCCGCGCCAGTCGGCGCGGTCGAAGTAGGCCTTGTCGCGGCCGAGATGGGCGATGCACTCGGCGCTGGTGACGCGGCCGATCCGGCCTTCTTCGACCGCGCGTTTCATGCGCTGCGCGGCCGGGAAGAAGCGGCGCTGGAAGATCGCGCCGAAGGTGATGCCGACGGCCGCCGCGGTCTCGACCATGCGCGTCGCTTCGCTGAGCCGGATCGACAGCGGCTTCTCGACGATGCAGTGCACGCCGGCCGCGGCGCAGACGTCGAGCAGCCGTCCGTGCGAGCCGTGGTCGGTGCAGATCGTCACTGCGTCGATGCCGCCATCGGCGAGCAGGGCCGCCAGGTCGGTGCCATGCCGGTCGACACCGTGGGCTCGCGCGAGCTCGGCGGCGCGTTGCGGATCGATGTCGCAGACGGCGACCAGACTGGCCGACGGAATGTCCACGATGGCCTGGGCGTGGCAGGCGCCGATGCCGCCGGCACCCGCTAATGCAAACCTGAGCTTGTTCTGCATGCCGCGCTCCGTTTGTTGCCCGTCAGTACCGTTCCAGCTTTGCTGCTGCTGGAACACCGACCCTGCAGAGTGTACCTGCCACGGCCGGTCAGATCAGCAATCGCGGGCACCAGCCGTCGTACCCGTGCAGGGCCGTCGAGCCGGCCGGCACGGCTCTGTCGCAATAAGCCGGTTCGGCGAGAAACCATCGGATGGTCCCGCTCCCGATTCAGCTCGCGACATCGACTCTTCGCAAGGTCATCAAACGCCTGTCTGAGATGGGAGGCTATGCCCAAACCGTCAAGGAATCGGTGCAGCAGGCGCGACCCATCGTCGATGCGGCCAAGCACCTCGGGCGGCCACAGCGGACCGAGCAGATCCTTGAGGCGCAGTGAACCAAACCGGGGGGGTTCTCCCTACAAATGTCCGGGTGTCCGGTTCCTTTGCGTTATGTAAGGTACCTGGCCTGTATCGCAGGGAACCACCATCCGGGGGATCGCCATGGAAAAAGCCGCTTGTGTTGGCACCAGTTCCGTTCGCTACGAGTTGCGATTCGAGTCAATATTCAATGCAGGACGCGCATACGCCTTCCCCTGCGGCGCGGATGGCCATGTGGACATGGATGCGCTGAGCGAGACAGCTCGGAGAAACTACATGTATGCACGAGCCGTTATAGGTCGTGAGTTCCGGATGCCAGTGCTCATCGTCGACGAGCATGGATGCTGAGTTTCCCAAATGGTGTCTGCGTTTCGCGCGAGAGAGTCGCCGAGGACTGCCCAGTGCCTCATCAAAGGCTTCTTGCAGGCGCGTGAGATTGAAGCGGTGGGGGTCCTCGAGCTCACCGGCTGGGATCTGAAGCGCCGAAAGACGCCTTTGAGCTTTTGCAATAACGCGGTCCGCTTTTTCAGCTTGGGTGTGTATTGCGGCCCAGCCCCCACTGCGAGAACGGCTGCGGCGGAACTCGAATCCCACGTACCCAAAGCTCGCGCCTTGGGCCAGTTCGACGGTGGTGCTCTTCTCTTCATTGACCTCGACTACGAAGCGATTCTCGACGTCAACGACGCTCGTGCGGAAGGTCAGAAATGGCCCGACAAGAGCATGCAGAAGGCCGCCGGGATCGCCCCGGCCGATGCAAGAACGGTGGTCCGTAATCTCCGAACTGCGGGCCACGACGACCCCATACCGACCGGTTTGGACAATGGCCGTCCTCGCCAGCCGTAGACCGAGGCAAAAGTGGGTCTACCGCACTTTGTGTGACGCCCGCGCTGAAGGGCTTGATTCACCCGAAGAGACTTCACTTCTGCACTTCATGAGACATTGATTGCCGGTGCTGTCGGGGTAGTTGATCGCGGTCTCGCTCACAGTAGCGTTCGCGCGGCACCGTGTCCGACCTGCCGATGCTGGAGCGGCCGCTTGCATGGGAACTATCGCCGTCACTTGGCCGGCGGCGCGCGGTGAATCAGGGGCAGCGCGCACGCCACCGCCCGAGCTCGTGGCATCACATGCCTGCCTGCCTGCCTGCCTGCCTGACCTACGGCCCAACCGGAGCCTCCCGACCCTAAGGCAAATACCTCATCCTGCACGTCTTCGCATCGCCCGTCACGCAAAGTGCGGAAGACCCGGCATACTTTCCTCTACGTCTGCTGCTGACCAGTTCTACTCACCCGCCGTCTGATCTCAAATGCACTGCCGGGCTTCGCTTGGCCCGACGTCCTTATGCGACAGAACTCGAGAAAGGGTATGTCTTTGCTCCTCTGTCCCGAATCGATTCAAGTAAGCCTCTCCAACAGAAGTTAGTTGAAGCCGGGTCGAACCATCGCTCGCAGTTCG
>JAJKJU010000053.1 GCA_021153565.1 Rhizobacter sp. | reverse complement strand
GCCGCCGACTTGTTCAAATTCCGGACGATCATCCCGCCTGCCTGAACGGGTCGTTTCCGCTCGGCCGTGTAACCCGAAAACAGCTGTTTTTGAACCACGCCCTGCGTTCCACCTCGGCGAGCAGCGCCTGTGCGCGTGCCGTCGGTCGCAGTCGGCCGCGCACGCGCTCGAACAGCGCCATGCCCAGCACCTGCTCCAGCCGCGCCAAGTCGCGGCTGATGGTGGGCTGCGAACTGCCCAACCGATCGGCCGCGCGAGTGACATGGCCAGTGGCCATCACAGTGCGAAACACTTCGATCTGGCGGTGCGTGAGCGGGCGTGGGTTCGGGAGTGGGGCCGAGAGCGTAGATGCGGATGGTTTCATGTCGTATTCATATCCGTTTTGCATGGGCTCTGCAATTCTCCGTCATAGCCTAAATGGCCAAGGCGCGGCACCATGCTGGTCATGAACCCGTTCAATACCGCGCAACTACGCACCATCGCCGCGGACCACGGCACGCCACTGTGGGTGTACGACGCCGCCACCATCCGCGAGCGCGTCGCGTCGCTCAAATCCTTCGATGTGATCCGCTATGCGCAGAAGGCCAATTCCAACGTGCATGTGCTGCGCCTCATGCGCGAGCAGGGCGTGCGGGTGGACGCGGTCTCACTCGGCGAGATCGAGCGCGCGCATGCCGCCGGCTACGACAGTACTGATTTGCACGCGCCTGGCCTGGTGCTCACAGCCGATCTGCTGGACCATGCCACGCTGGCCAGGGTAGTGGCAAACGGCATTCCAGTGAACGCAGGCTCCATCGACATGTTGCGGCAGCTTGGCAACGCCGCGCCGGGCCACCGCGTCTGGCTGCGCATTAACCCGGGATTCGGTCACGGCCACAGCAACAAGACAAACACCGGCGGCGAGCACAGCAAGCACGGTATCTGGCATGCCGATTTGGAAGTGGCTCTGGACGTGATCCAAGCCTGCGGCCTGCACTTGGTAGGGCTTCATATGCACATCGGCTCGGGCGTGGACTATGGCCACCTCGCGCAGGTGTGCGGCGCGATGGTCGATCTGGCTGCGCGGGTGAGTCTGCCCATTGAGGCCATCTCCACCGGCGGCGGCCTGTCCATCCCTTACCTGGCGCGAGAGGCTCGCGTCGATGTGGCGCACTACTTTGGTCTGTGGGACGCAGCACGCAAACGCATTGAGGCAGCGCGCGGCCACCCCATCACCCTGGAGATCGAGCCGGGCCGCTACTTGGTGGCCGAGTCGGGCGTGCTGTTGAGCGAAGTGCGGGCCGTCAAGCGTCAGGGTCGCCAGCACTTCGTTCTGGTGGACGCTGGCTTCAACGACCTGATGCGCCCGGCGATTTACGGCGCGCACCACGGCATCCAACTGCTGCAATGCGATGACACGCCGCGCGAGCTGGTGGCCACCGTGGTGGGCGGGCCGCTGTGCGAGTCTGGCGATGTATTCACCCAGGGCGACGGCGGCGTGGTGCTGACGCGCGAGTTGCCCGCTGCGCGCGTGGGCGACCTGCTGGTTTTCGAGGACTCGGGCGCATACGGCGCCTCGATGTCCAGCAACTACAACAGCCGGCCGCTGATTCCTGAGGTGCTGGTGGATGCTGGTCGGGCGCGGCTGATCCGGCGGCGGCAGACGGTGGCGGAGTTGATGGCGCTGGAGTTTCGCGTCGCTGATTGATCCCACAACACTCTCTGGAGCGCGTCAAACGAGGGCGCGGGAATGCTGCAGCGCCTGCGCGTGCGTTGGTGTTCGCGGAGGCTCATAGGGCTGCAATCCTAGGTGTGTTGCGATCCGCTCAATTATCGGCGCCGACAAGATCGCTTTCGCGATGCAGGACTGTCGGATAGCGGCCAACCATAAGCGACGGCAGATGGCCGGGCACTGTCGCCGAGCGCCGCCACCGGGGCGGTCAGCTTGGCGCCGTACAACCGATCGTCAGGTCTGATGTCGTCGACAGTAGTTAGTGAAGCACTGCTGCGCTGCGCACCATTTGATGGCGTCGGAATTTCCGGCGGTTCGGGCGTACACCCCCTGAATGGGCGCTACGCGTTCCGCAACGGCGGGCATGCCATCGATCTCGACACCATCATCCGGGCGCTGAATCTATAGCGAACGTGTCGGCCGCGCCGTCTGGTCATGGGTCGCTCGGCGGCGATGCCGCAGGGCCTCAGCGGGACAAAATGACGGTCGCCGGAATTTTCTGAGGTTGCAGCTTGACCCCAAGAAGCTGCGCCGAGCAAGCGCCAATTGGATGCGGCACTATCTTCCCTTTCAGACTATGTCTCGTGAATCGCGCGCGCGGGCCAGTGTGACGCGATCTTGGCGCTCGCCCCGCGCGGCTGCAACGCGCTTACCCGACATAGTCTGGCAACCTACAGGCTGTTGAGGAAGTCCATAAGCTGATCGCCGGGCCGAAATCGACTCTGTCGCCCGTGAACGGGTGTTGTCTTGGCCAGCGCCTGTTCTTTCATGGCCAGGGATGCATCGAGATAGATCTGCGTGGTCTCGACGCTCTCATGCCCGAGCCACAAGGCGATCACCGAACGGTCGACACCCGACTGTAAAAGATCCATGGCCATCGTGTGTCTCAAGCGGTGGACGGTGACGCGCTTTTGTTGCAGTGACGGGCAGGCCTTCGAGGCCGTGGTTCGATGCTTGTTCAGCATGTACTGCACACCGTGGACGCTCAGACGTTCGCCCTTGACGCTGGGAAACAAGACCTGCCCGTCGCCGCGCGGTCGCTCGCGCAACCAGGCGGTCAAGACGGCTTGCGTGGGCCTGGCCAGTGGCGTACAGCGCTCTTTGCGGCCCTTGCCGATCACGCGTAGATGCGACCCTGTTCCGAGGACAAGATCCTCGCGCTTGAGTCCGGTCATCTCGGACAGCCGCAAGCCGGTCTGCACCGCGACCAGCAAGAAGGCGTGATCGCGCCGTCCGGACCATGTTTGCCGGTCCGGAGCAAGCAGCAAGGCGTCGACTTCCGCGCGCGTCAGGAATGGGACCAGCGTACGCGTGTAGCGCTTGCTGGGAATTGCCAACACGCGCTGGATTTGCGCGGAGTGTTCCGGCGCTTCGAATGCTGCAAAGCGAAAGAAGGAATGGATCGCGGTGAGTCGCAGATTGCGGCTGCGAACGCTGATGCCGCGCCGCTTCTCCAGGTCATCAAGAAACGCCACGATCAAGGGCGCATCGACCTCCTCGAAGCTCAGGCGTGACGGCGGTTTGTGCAGCCGCTTCTGGACGAACTTCAAGAACTGGCGGAAGGTGTCGCGATAGGAGCTGACGGTATGTGGACTGGCCTGGCGCTGCTGCATCAAGCGCTGCGTGAAGAAGCGCTCCAGCAGCGGGGCAAAGCTGGCGGGATTGGTCATGGCCGGTCCTCCCAGCAGCGTTCGAGGCGACGCATGGCCTCACGCATCAGCTCGGGCGATGCGTTCAGATACCACTGCGTATCGGCGACGTGGACATGCCCGAGATAGGCCGACAGCACCGGCAACAGGCGCTCGGGATCCTGGTTGAGTTGGTACCAGCGCACGAGCGTATTCGTCGCGAATCGATGACGCAGGTCGTGTAGGCGTGGCCCGTGGCTGTCGGACGCGCCACGCAGGCCGATCTGCCGCGACAGTGCATAGAAAGCCCGATGCACCTCCGCGGCATCCAGGTGATTGCCTCGGTTCGAGACGAACACGTAGGATGACACCGGACGTTCGGCCCAACGGTGGTCGCGCTCGGCAAGATATCGCCCGAGCACCTGACAGGTCGACGCGTGCAAGGGCACGAGGCGGTCCTTGCCACACTTGGCGCCGCGAATAGTCAGCACCGCGGAGTTCAGGTCGACGTCTGGAAGACGGAGGTTGAGCGCCTCGCCGAGTCGCAGGCCCGTAACGCTCAACAGTCCGAACAGGCAGTGGAACAAGCGCGGTCTGAGTGCGTCGCACTTGCAACGGCAGGACATGGCGAGCGCTGCGCGCAACAGGCAGCTGATCTCTTCTTCGGAATACAGATATGGACGTGCGCGCCGGGGCTGAAACGGCAGCAAGCCCGGCGGCGGAATCTGCGTGCGCTGATCTGTCGCGCTGCGGTAGCGGGCGAATCCGCGAACGAAGCTCAGTCGTTGCGCCCAATGGGCCGGCGTTGCATCTCTGGGCAGTTGAGCCCAGACGAGAGCCAACTCCGATGTGATGAAGGCCGCACGGCGCTGGTGCATGAAGGCGGCGAAGTCGAGCAAACCCTTGCCGGCCTCCCTGAGCTTGAAACCCAGGTCGCGCCGCATCGTCAGATAGTCTTGGATGGCCTGATGCAGGGTGTTCATTGCGCACCCCTCGGCCACGGTGGCGCCAGCTTGCGCAGTGCCTGGATATCGATCTTCGTGTAGATCATCGTCGTCTGTGGATGGCGATGCCCCAGGACGTCACCGATCTCGCCGAGCGAAGCGCCGCGGCGCAACATCTCGGTGGCCAGTCCATGACGAAATTGATGCGCACCGAACGTAGGAGCATCGACGTCGCTGCGCTGCAGCCGATGCCGCACGATCGAGCCAATGGCGCAGCCTCCCTGAAAGGCGCACGCCGGCGCTCGCGCACGCAGAAAGACGCATCGGCTGGTGCTGAATGGTCGACCGCTCTTCAGATAGGCGGCGATCGCCCTACCGACATCGTCAGGTAAGGGCAGCTCGTTGCGATGGCCGCTCTTGCCGTGCACGCTCAACTGCCCCACCTTCCAGTCGATGTCGTCAAGCTGCAAGGACGCCACTTCACCGGAACGTAGTCCCAATCGGGCAAGCAGCAGCACGATGGCATAGTCACGACGCCCGGTCGCGGTGCGCCGATCGATGCTCGCCAGCAGTTGGCGCACCTGCTCTGGAGCGATCGCGCGCGGGATCGATGTCATCGACCAGTTGGGGACGACGGGCACAGCAGCCGCCAGATCCACATCGACCTCGCCGCAATACCGCGCGTAGTTCAGGAACGAACGCAGCGAGGTGGTCATGAGCTTGGCCCGCTTCCTGTGCAGACGTGGCGCCAAGTGTCCAACAAAGCGCACGATATCGGCGGCGCTCAAGCAAGACAGATTGACCGACCCCGTGCCGAAGCGATGCTTGAGGAACTCACGAACGAACCCAACGTAGCAGACGATCGTCACCGTGGCGAGGGCACGCGCCTCGCGCAGGTAGACCTCGTAGGCGTGGATGCAGTGATCAACCGAGAACGGATCAGGCACCGCGCGCCTCTCCTCTGGAACCACGCCCTCCCGGTGCAGGAAATACACCAGGTGCGCGAGCGCCGCATGATCATCCCCTCGGGGTTGCGCGCGTCGAGCCCGATATCGCAAGTACCGTCTCACATGGTCGGAGGTGATGTCTTGCAGCACCACCCCCTTCTGCTTGAGCCATTGACTGAAACAGGATCCGAGCATGACTTGACGATGAAGCCACTGCAACGAATACCCCATGGCATCCAACGAATCTGCAAACATGCCCAGGTACGGCGCAATCGGCCCTTCTGGGGCTCGAGAAAGTACCACTTGGCTGTTGATGACGAACTTCATGGCGGACCCCTTGCCCGATTGGGCAGTGCGTGGGGTCCAAGACTATGTCGAGCTCCTCGCGCGAAGGTCCGCTCAGAATGCGGCTACCGGTTGCACGCAAGACATAGTCAGGAAGGGAAGATAGTGGCGCATCCAGTGCGTGCTCGCCTGCTCGAAGCGCTCCGCCCCCTTGACGTCGCCCCGCTGGCGCAGCACCTGCGCGCACTCGCCGAAGAACCCCTTGAGCTGGCGGTACAGCGTCGTTCCTGCCACGCCCTCGAAGGCATCGATCACACGGGCGACCATCAGCGCCGGCGCGCGCTGCGCCACGTCGGTGGCCTTGCCCAGCAGATGCGCCGTGCGGTTGCCGATGTACTGCGGGTCCGGGTCGAGCCCCCGGGCTTCGAGGTAGGCCGCCAGCGTCGTGACCACCTCGATCGGCACCGGCACCTCCCTGACCTTCTGGCCCTTGCCCACCACGCGCAGCAGCCAGCCCTGCAGCGGCGT
>JAJKJU010000052.1 GCA_021153565.1 Rhizobacter sp. | reverse complement strand
GGTAGAAAGTCCCTGTCAGCGTGGAGCACGCGTCAGCCCATCTTCAATGCACCGCGTCGCAATCAGCATGTCAATGGTCTTCCGGATCGTGATACCCGCAAATATCTCACTCCACCGTCACGCTCTTCGCCAAATTCCGCGGCTTGTCCACATCCGTCCCCCGCGCACAAGCTGTGTGATATGCCAGCAACTGCAGCGGCACCACGTGCAGGATCGGTGACAGCGCTCCGTAGTGCTCGGGCATGCGAATCACGTGCAGGCCTTCACTCGATTCGATGCGCGTATCGCCATCGGCAAACACAAACAACTCCCCGCCACGCGCGCGCACTTCCTGCAGATTGCTCTTGAGCTTCTCCAGCAGCGCATCGTTGGGGGCCACAGTCACGACAGGCATTGCTGCAGTGACGAGTGCCAAGGGCCCGTGCTTCAACTCTCCAGCCGGATAAGCCTCGGCGTGGATATAGCTGATCTCTTTCAGCTTGAGCGCGCCTTCCAGTGCGATCGGGTAATGCAGCCCACGGCCAAGGAACAAGGCGTTTTCCTTGCGCGCGAATTCTTCGCTCCACGCGATCACCTGCGGCTCAAGCGCGAGCACGCCTTGCACCGCGACGGGCAGATGGCGCAGCGCTTTCAAATGCGCTGCTTCCTGTTCGTCGGTCAAGTGCCCGCGCACTTGCGCGAGCGACAGAGTCAGCAGGAAGAGGCCGACCAACTGCGTCGTGAAAGCCTTTGTCGAAGCCACGCCAATCTCGACGCCGGCGCGCGTGATGTAGGCGAGTTCGCATTCACGCACCATCGCGCTGGTCGACACGTTGCACACCGTCAGCGTGTGCTTCATGCCCAGCGATCGCGCGTGCTTGAGTGCCGCCAGCGTGTCGGCAGTCTCGCCGCTCTGGCTAATGGTGACTACCAGCGTGCGCGGGTTGGGAACGCTGTCGCGGTAACGGTATTCGCTTGCGATCTCGACGCTGGTCGGGATCTTCGCAATGCTTTCGAGCCAATACTTCGCGGTCGACCCCGCGTAATAGCTGGTGCCGCATGCAAGGATCAGCACCGAGTCGATGTTCTTGAAGATGCTGTACGCACCGTCGCCGAAGAGTTCGGGCGAGATGCCATTCACTTCGGAAAGCGTGTCGGCGATGGCTTTGGGCTGCTCGAAGATTTCCTTCTGCATGTAGTGGCGGTAGGGGCCAAGTTCGGCCGCGCCGGAATGCGCATGCACGGTGCGCACTTGACGCTGCACGGGCACGTAGCGGGCGTCGGGGCTGCGCTGCGTGATCCACACCTTGCCGAGTTGCAGGTCGACTACGTCGCCTTCTTCGAGGTAGACGATCTGGTCGGTGACGCCCGCGAGTGCCATCGCGTCTGAGGCGAGGAAGTGGTCGCCCGCGCGATCGCCTGTGCCGATACCGAGCACCAGCGGCGATCCTTCACGCGCACCGATGACGCGATGCGGTTCGTCGCGGCAGAACACCGCGATGGCATAAGCACCACGTAGCCGCAGCGTGGCGCGCTGCACGGCGTCGAGCAGGTCGCCGTCATAGAGGTGGTCGACCAGATGCGCGATGACTTCGGTGTCGGTCTGGCTGTCGAAGCGATAGCCCTTGGCCTTCAACTCGGCGCGCAGATCGTCGTGGTTCTCGATGATGCCGTTGTGCACGAGGGCCACGCGGCCGGCGCTGGCCTGGCGCGCGTCGGCGCCGTGCGAAAAGTGGGGGTGCGCGTTGTGAACGGCTGGTGCGCCGTGGGTGGCCCAGCGCGTGTGGGCAATGCCGGTGCCGCCTTGAACGTGGTCGGCAGCGACGCCGGTTTCCAGCTCGGCCACGCGGGCTGTGCTGCGTGCGCGGCGCAATTCCCCGTCCTGATGCACCGCCACGCCGCAGGAGTCATAGCCGCGGTATTCGAGGCGTTTCAAGCCTTCGATGAGGATGGGGACGATGTTGCGCTTGCTGACTGCTCCGACGATGCCGCACATGGGAGTTTCCGATTCAGGATTTCGATGACGAGAAATTTAGTCCTGTCGTGATGATTAAAGGGGTCAAATATCTCTATGAGATGACACAAAGCATCATCGACGCTGAATCTGGAAATATAAAATCAATCAAATGAGTAATTTGATTGAAAACGTCGAACTTGACGGCATTGATCTGCGCATCCTTGCCCTGCTTCAGCGCGATGCATCCACATCTAACCTGGATCTGGCCGCGGCCGTTCACACGTCGCCCGCCACGTGTCTTCGGCGCGTGAAGCGGCTTGTCGATGCCGGCGTCATCGAGCGGCGCGTCGCCATCCTGTCGCCGCAGAAGCTGGGGGCCGGCCTCACTGTCATCACCGAGATCACCCTCGACAAGCAAGGCGCTGAACATCTCGCCGCGTTCGAAACCCGTGCCGTTGCGGACGAAGCAGTCCAGCAATGCCACCGCGTTTCGCCTGGGCCGGACTTCATCTTGATTCTTCAGGTGGCGGACATGCCGGCGTGGGACGCCCTGGTGAACCGGCTCTTCACGCAGGACGCGAACGTTCGCAACGTGAAGAGTTTTATCAGCGTGCGGCGGGCCAAGTTCGAGACGAAGGTCCCGCTGCCGAGCCCCGTCACTTCTTGATGATCATCAAACCCTTGAGGTACTCGCCCTCGGGAAAAGTCACGGTCATTGGATGATCCGGGGCCGCGCCGACTCGCGCGTAGATCAAACCATCTACGTCCGCATCGAGCCCCGCCCCGGCCACGATCTTGTGGAACAGTTCCGCACCAACGCCGCCTGAACAAGAGAAGGTGAACAGTACGCCACCCGGCTCCAGCAGCTTGAACGCAAGTCGGTTGATGTCCTTATAGGCACGCGCCGCACGTTCTGCGTGGGCGATGGTCGGGGCGAACTTGGGCGGGTCAAGCACGATGGCGTCGAAGCTGCGGCCACCCTTGATGGCGTCGCGCAGCATCTGGTTCACGTCGGCGTCGAGCGTTTCATGGCGTGCGGCATCGAAACCGTTGAGCGACACGTTCGCCGATGCACGCGCCAGCGCCGGGGCCGATGAGTCGACGCTCGTCACGTGCGCGGCCCCGCCCGACAGAGCAGCCACGCTGAAGCCGCCTGTGTAGCAATAGCAATTCAGCACGCGTTGGTAGCCGAAGTGCTTCACTGTGTCGGCGAAGAGCTTGCGGTTGTCGCGCTGATCGAGGTAGAAGCCGGTCTTGTGCCCTTCGGCCACGTCGAGCGTGAGCCTCCATTCATGCTCGCGAATGGTGACCTCGGTCGTACCGTCTCCACGCAGCCAACCGGTCACGGGCTCCAGGCCCTCGAGGCTGCGCACGCCCGAGTCGCTGCGTTCGTAGATGCGTGCAAGGCCAGTGGCCTTCACCAGCTGGTCGGCAATGGTGGTCTTCCAGCGCTCGGTGCCCGCGGACAGGAATTGCGCGCTCAGCATGTCGGCATAGCGGTCGACAATGAGTCCGGGCAAGCCGTCGGCCTCGCCGTGGATCAGGCGCACGCCGTCGCTTGCGATCGGCAATCGTTCGCGGATCGCAAGTGCTTGCGCGATGCGCCGTTCGAAGAAGGCGGCGTCGATACGTTCCGCTTCGTCGAAGCTCCAGGTCCGCACACGAATCATCGAGCTCGGGCTGAACGACGCCCACGCGAGAAACTTTCCATCGTGCGATTCCACACGCACTGTCTCGCCACTGTCGGCCTTGCCAGTGGCGATGCTGCCTTGAAACACCCAGGGGTGGCGTCGCAGAAGAGAGCGCTCCTTGCCGTCGCGCAATTTGATGACTTTCATGGGTGTGATTGTGTTGCAGGTAATGTTGCTCGCATCACGCCGGCTCCTCTCTGGAAGAGGGCGGCGAGGGCCGTTGAATGTGCGGGTGGCAGAGAAGAAGAGCGTGAGCGCGGAGGCGGCAGATTGCTGCCATCAACCGCGTTTCTTTGCCCTCGGATGAGCAGCGTCGTAGACCTTCGACAGATGCCCGAAATCGAGCTGTGTGTAGACCTGCGTCGTCGTGATGTTTGCGTGACCCAGAAGTTCCTGGACCGCGCGCAGATCGCCGCTGGATTGCAGCAGGTGCGACGCAAACGAGTGGCGCAGCATGTGTGGATGCACATGCGTCGGCAGGCCGGCGACGAGGGCGCTGCGCTTGACGCGAGTGCGGATCTGGCTGGCGGTGAGACGCGTGCCGCGCTGGCTCACGAGCAATGCGGCTTCGCCAGCGTCGGCCAGCTGATCGCGCATCGCGAGCCAATCCTGCACTGCATTCAGCGCAGGGCCGCCAACGGGCAGGCTGCGCCGCTTGCTGCCTTTACCTAGTACGTGTGCCGTCGCATCCACCATGTCGATCCAGCCTGATGTGCCATCGCCCGGCCGTACATTCAGGCCTTCGAGTTCGCCCACGCGCAAGCCGCAGCCGTACAGCAGCTCGACGATGCAGCGATCGCGAGCCATCAGCACGGGTGAGGTCGTGTCGTCCTCGTTCGACTCAGCCAAGGCCACCGCATGGTCGACCGACAGTGCCTTGGGCAAGGGCTTGGCCATCTTCGGCGCACGCACGCCTTCAACTGGGTTCGCGTCGACGAGGCCCTCGCGCCCGAGCCATCGATACAGCCCGCGCCACGCCGACAAGATCAGCGCAATGCTGCGAGGCGCCAGGCCTTGCGCATGCAATTGCGCTGCCCATCGGCGAATGTGATGAGGCTGCACCTTTCTCAATTCCACTGGCGACTTCACCATGCTGCGCTGCAGTCGCTCGAAGGCATCGGTGTAGAGCGCCAGTGTCCGATCTGCCAACCTGCGCTCGACGCGCAAATGCGTCAGGTGACGCAGGATGTCGTCGTGCAGTTCGACAGCCTCGGCGTCAACCATTGCGATCAGCCCGCAGGCAGCAGCCTGGACAGCCCCGCACTCGCGATCTCGCCGATGCGCATCAAGAACTCGGTTCCCATGTCCGACGAGTAGCGCGTCGGGTCGGGCGAGCCCAGCACCAACATCCCGAAGGCGATGGGCGCTGCACCGTGGCGCAGCGGGATGAGAGCGATCGAAGTCATCGACGTCCCGTCTGCCATCCACTGCGCGGCTTCGAAGCCTGAGTTCAGTCCGCAATAGGGCGCCACGAGGCTCGATGCGAAGGTCTTCGCGTCTTCACTCACAGGCTTGGCGAACGGCAACGCCGAGAACGCCGCCGCTGCGCCCCACACGCGAATGCCTGCTTGCGGAATCATGAACTGGTGCATCAACTCCGACAACAGCACGCTCGGCAGATCGGCCACATTGGCCGTGAGCATGATGGCTCGCGTGAAGCGATGCAGGCGATCGGCGATGGCG
>JAJKJU010000051.1 GCA_021153565.1 Rhizobacter sp. | reverse complement strand
CCCAAAACGGAAAATTATTCCGGGCCATGTCCTTAGTCAGCGTTGGAAGGGGCGCTCCGGTCACGGGGGTGAGCGGGGTTATCCGACGCGCGATGACGTCGAGGAAACCTCATGAAGAATCTACGCCATGTAGTTGCCTGCGTCTTCGCAACCGGGCTGGTCCTGCTCGGGGGGCAGGTCTTCGGCCAATCTGGCGGTGTCCCGAGCGACGCGGCGCCTCGGGTCGACGGCTTCGACGTGGAACGCGTGCTGCAGCTTTCCCCGGGAGTCCAGCTCAACTTCACCGTCTTCGGAACCCCGGGGGGCGACACCGAACTTCACATCGACGGCGCGCGTGCGCGGTTGATGCTCGCCGAAGTGCAAGCCGGCGTGTACGAGGGCAGCTACAACATCACCGAGCAGGACCGCATCGCGCCCGACAGCCGCGTCACGGCGCAACTGCAGGTTCAGGACCGGGTGGTGACGTCCGTGCTCGAAGAGCCGCTGCTTCTTGGCAGCGGCGGCTCTTCGCCAACTCCGACGTGGGGCCAGGCCGGTTCTGCGAGCAGCGAGCGAGTCGATCCGGTGCTGCCTTATTGCCCGGACTGTGGCATCGTCGAGGCCATCGACCGGGCGCGGGTGAAGGGCAGCGGCGGATATGTTGGCGCGATGACCGGGGGCGTGCTCGGCGCCATCGTCGGCGGGTTGTTCGGGGACGGCGACGGGCGCAGGGCCGCGCGCATTCTCGGCGCGCTCGGCGGCGCGTATGCCGGCCGCGAGATCGACAGAGGCAACAGTTCGCGCACACGCTACGACGTCGTGGTTCGCATGCGCAACGGCACCCGGCAGGCGCTTGCCTTCGACGCGGCGCCTCCCTTCAAGGTCGGCGACCAGGTCAGGGTGACAGGCGCCGCCGCCCGGCGGTATCGTTGAGTCGCTTGAACTTGAACTTGAACTTGAACTTGAACTTGAACTTGAACTTGCGACGCAATCAGGCGACACCGTGATGCAACTCAGCGCACGCGTGCCGTCCATCGGCAGCAGCATCGAACGAAGCCTGCCGTCGCTCGTGGAAACGTTGTTGACGCTCGCAGTCGTCGCGATGCTGCTGCCCTTGTTCACGCGCGTGGCCGACGTGGGGACGGGGCGTGACCAGCGCTTTGCTGCCGTCGGGTACGTGGTCAGTGGCTTGCCGCCTCTGTCGCTGCCGACAGTGTGCGGGGCGTATGGAGCGCTCGCGGAACCTGCGGTGCGCGAGCGCTTGTGTGGCAATGTCTCGACCGGTTCGCGAACACTTCGCACCACACGAGTTCCTCTCGTTCTGAGCGACGTCTTGGCTCAAGCGAACCGGGCCTTTCTCGGTCCTGTGAAGAAGGTCGAAGACAAGTTGCGCGAACTCCGCTTGCAGCAGCGTGAAGGCATCGGCGAACTGCGCGGGATCTCTGACGCGATTGCATCGCTGGAAGCCGAGAGCCGGCCCTTCGTCGAGCATTTCCAGCTCACTGGCACCGACGAGGACCGCGGCCCGGCGCCGCTGAGTTGCGCCGCTAGGGCGGTTCAGGCCGCGCTCACTGAATCCGTCGACGCAGCACCTGCTGATGCCGTTGCCGACATCGCGGGAGCGAATGCGGTTCTCCTGCTGGCCGCGGCGCTCGATGGTCATGCCGCCACGCAAGCCCTCGCCGGCTCGGCGCAGTTGCCGATCATGAGTGACCGCGCTTCTCCGGCATGCGCTGCACACGACTTGCCGGCAGCGTTGTCCGCGGCATCCGTCTTGATGGCCGATGCCCGCCAGTCCACCCTGAACATGCGCAAGAACGAAGCCATGCGCGCCTTGCTGCAATCAGCCGGCTGGCAATGGGCTGGCTGGATGTTGTTGGGCCTGCTGCTAGTGAAGTGCAGCCGGCGTCGATTCAGGCCCGCAATGGGTGTCGCCTGCGCCATGTTGCTCTGGGCTGCAGCAGCGTGGATCGGTCGCGTACCGTGGCCGCTCGCGTCGGGCCGCAGTTTCGAGCCGATGCGCCTCGAGCTTGACGAATGGAGCCCGCCCTCGAATGCCATGCTCTGGCTCGTGGGTGCCGCCGCGTTGCTGTTGATGCTGAGCATGCTGACGCTCAAGCCGCGTGCCCGGCCCGGCCCCCAGTCCCTGAGCACGCGACTTGGCTACCCCGGCCTCGTGTTGGCCACGGGGCTGGGCTGGTTGTTGCTGCTCGACTTGTCGGCCAACGGCCACTTCAGCAACCGCTACCTCGCGCTGTACCACCAGGGCCATCTGTGGCTGGGCATGCTGTGCTTTTCGGTGCTGCTGTTCCTGCGTCAGCCCCTGGCGCGCATGCTGGCGTGGACGCTGTCGATCGCTGGCGAGAGCGCAGGGCGGGTGGAGTCCCGGCTCGGATCAGGCCCTGCGTTGCTGTTGTTGACCTTGCTCGGGGCCAGCGCAATTGCGCTCGTTGGCCTGGGCCTGTCCAACATGCGCCAGCTCACCTCCGAACTCGGCCGCGTGTGGCTGATCGTCGGCGCCGCATGGTTCTTCTTCCTGCGCGGCACACCGCTGGCCGAACGCCTCGCGCGCTCCGGCACTTCGCTCGCATCGGCCCTGCGTTACGTGTGGCCCTTGCTTTTCGTCATTCTGGGCTTGCTCGTATTGATGCTGGTCACGCATGACATGGGGCCGCTCTTGATTGCGGGCTATGCATCGGGCGCATTTCTCGCCGCGTCGGTTGCTCTGTGGTGGCATCACCGCAGCGGCAGGCGCTTGCAGGCCTCTGAGGCTGAGAGTATTTCGATCATGCCCGCTCATCACGGACACGCTCGAAATACTCTCAGCCTCTTTGCCCTCGCGGTGCTGCTGTTTGTCGTCTGGATTGCGGCGACGACGGCGACGCTGTTCAAGCTCGGCGCCATCGACGAAGTCACCGCGACCCGCCTCGAAAGCCTGGCCGCGCCGCTCGCATCAACCAATGACCAGCTCGCGCTCGTGTCGTGGTTCCAGCGCGCGGCGCCGCCCAATGGTTTCGGCCTGGGGGCGGTGCCGTGGTGCGGCTACACGGCCTCAGGCAGTTGCAGCGGCGTGCCGGCGCAGATTCACAGCGACTACACCTTCGCCGCAATCGTCGGCGCGTTCGGTTCAATGAGCGCGTGGCTCGCGTCGATCGGCTGCGCGTTCTGGCTGCACCGTCTCATTCGCCATCACGGCCGCGTGACGCTGGGTGAGCCTCGATTTGTGTCGGCATCGGGGCGCATGGTGAACGACGGTCAGGCCTTCCTGAGTTGGATTGCGGTGGCCTGGGTGGTGCTCACGCTGTGTCAACTCGCCGTCACGGTGGCAGGCAACCTCGCGGTATTGCCGTTGACTGGCGTGACCTTTCCCTTCGTCAGCTTCGGCATGACCTCGCTGCTGGTGAACCTGGGCTTCCTTGCGCTGTGCCTGAACGTCGATCTTCCAGAGCGGGGGCCCCATGGGTGAAGCTCGCGCCATCTCCTTGCTCGACTTCGCGATCACTGCCAGTGTGGCCGTGCTGCCGATCATGCTCGGCGTGGTGTTGCTGGTGGCGGTGATCCGTCCGGCGGACCCGACGTCGAAGATCGCGCCGGAACAGCCTGATCGCTATCTCAGCGTGCGTCACGTCGCGGCGCTCAAGACCTTCGAACAGGGCGTCGTGCGTCGCGATGCCGTGAGACAGGCCCTGCCGACTGCCGCCGATCTTGTCGCCGGCCTTCCACAATGCCGGGCCGATTGGGGCGTGAAAACCGGCGCCGCGCTGTGGATGAAAGGGATCGTCCGCCGAACGCATGACGATGGGCCGTCAGAGGCACAACGCGTGGCCGCGCAGATCGGCACGCTGGATGCGGCTCTGTTGCGTTTCAGTTCGCGAGCCAACACTCGCGTGGACCGCGTGGTGGGCTTCGACGCGTCGCGCTGGTTCGCAGCCGCCCGCGCCGCCCTTGGCGACACGATGAAGGTTCCCGAATACCCGGGCCAACACTTCCAGCTTCGTTGTGCAGACCTCGCCGCCGCGCTGGCTGCGCTGACGCGCGCCGATGCCCACATGCTCGAAGGCTTGGCCTGGCGCGGGACCGAAGCCTCTGCCACCGTTGCACACTGGCGCGCGGACCAGGTGGTGGAGATTTCTGCGAGACAGGTCGCACGCCGCAACCCGTGGAACGGAATGGCAGGCTGCATTTACCTGGGCCGGCGCGAAAGCGGCGATGCCGCGACCACGCCAAAGAACTTCATTGCCAGCGCGCGCGGGGCCGAGACGCGCTTGTGCAGCATGCCGGTGATGTTCGGCAGCGCCGCGTCGGCCGCGGCACAGCCCGCACCTGCACCGCTGGTCGGCGAGCCCGGGCCGGACCTCGCGGTCGACAGCCCGGGCTGGATGGTTCCGCCCTCCCTGCAAGCCCTGCTGCAGCCGCTCGAAACCTTGCGCCGTCCCACCGGCTCGCTGTACCGGCTGTACACCGATTCACAAGCGACCTCGTCGAAGCAGCCCAGCACCTACCGATACGGTCCTAACCGCGTGGTCTTCGACGGCGCTCCGGTGGATGTCGGTTTCTCGGTGGACCTCACCGTCGACCCCAAGCTGCAGGCCCTCGCCCAGAAGACGGCCGCCTGCTACACCGGCCGCCACGACGTTTGCCAATCACTCGGCTTGCAGCGCAACGAAGACAAGGGCCTGCCGCTCGGAAACCGGCTGCTCGAAGGTGCGATGGTGCGCATGGCGGCGGTGGCGATCATCGACGTCGCGAGCGGTCGCATCGAGGCGCTGGCGGGGACGATGTCGCCGTGCACCCGCCAGGAATACGACGGTCCCGGCCGCGAGCTTCAATGCGACAAGCGCCTGCCGTATCCGATCCGCTTCCGGCCCGATGCCTTGCTGAACCCCGCTGTCTTTCACGACGCGATGCCAGCCTCGACCATCAAGCCCATCATGGCCGCAGCCTTCTTCGGCGATGCGGAGGTCGGCGCCCGCTGGCTGTCGGCGGAACGCGCCGCGATGAAGACTGCGCCGAGCCACGACAGCCTGCGCGGCCAACTCATGCGTTCGGACTCGGCGCGATTTCTCGATCGCATGTTCTGCGCCGACAAGAACTTCACCCACTGCGAGCGGCCATGGGAAGTGCAGGCCGAGGCCCTGGCCTTCGGCTGGAATACCGACTGCGGCGAAGCGCGCATCGACTGCGGCAAGCACGACCTGTTATTCGGCCGCGCACTCGATGCCACGGCCGAAGCGGGTGCTGTGAGGCCGATCGCGCTGACGGTGCCCTACGGCCGGCTGCTCGGTGAACCGAGCGCCTTGAAGCTCGGCTCGCCCATGCACCTCATGCCGCGCATGGCGCTGAACCCAGGCATCGTGAGCCGATGCGCAGCCGGTGCCGACGGGCGCCGTCGCAGCGAAGACGATTGGGAGAAGTGCCGCGGCGGCTCCGTCGTCGACGTGGTGGCCGAAGGCTGGGGGCAGGGCCATGCGCGATCGAGCGCATTGGGCGTGGCCGGCATGATGGCCACGCTTGCGGCAGCCGCGAATGGTCAGGCCGAGGTACGACGCCCGCACCTCGTCGAATCATTGCGCGGCGCAAGCGGGGCGAGGCTCGAGCCTGCGGTCGAACGCTGGGGCCTTGCCAGCGCCCAGCCGAACCGCATCTCTCGCGAAGCCGCCGAAGTCATTCTTGACGGGCTCTCGTACAGCCACCGCAGCGGCACCGCGCGCACCGCCTGCGAACAGGTCTTCGATGCGCGCACCTGCAAGGGCATGGCTTTCATCGCCGGCAAGACCGGCACGCCGAGTTTTGCGAGTGACGGACTGTCACTGAACGAACTCGCGCGTCTGTGCGCGCAGGGTGGCGCGGCCGCACGTGCTCCTCATCCCGCATGCAGTTCAATGCGCCCCTACAAGTGGTACGTCGCCGCCTATCGCGCCGAGGCCGGCAGCGGCCCCTGGACCAAGGTGATCGGCGTGCTGACCGAGCGCAATTGGATACGCCAGACCGGCCAGATTCACGGCGCCGGCGATCACGGCCCCAACCCTTCGGCGGAGATCGCGATGCAGATCATGGGACGACAACTCGGCCTGATTTCGGGGGCCACGCCATGAGCGGCACGCTCAGGCGCATCAATGACCGTGCACCGTCGAGGACGGACTCAGAGGCTGAGAGTTTTTCGACCATGCCCGCTCATCACGCCAAAAGCCCCCTGCTCGTCGTTGCAAATGCTCGCAAGCCCGAGCTATGGCTGCGCTTTGCGCCTAGATCAGGCGCCTTTTGACATGCTGCTCGGACACGTTCGAAATCCTCTCAGCCTCTCGGTCGCCGCGCCGCTGGTGTGGACATTCGACGGCCGCTTCGACCGCTGCCTGGCGGACGCCGAAGATACGCTTCGCCGCGCCATCGTGCTGGTGGGTGACGTGGCCCGTGCAGCCGTGTTGATCGAGCTTTCGCTGCCCGCATTGCAACGGCGATTCGACGCCGGCGATGCGCTGCAGCCGGCCTGGGGACATTTCCTGGAGAACATCGCGCGCTACGGCTTGCCGGCAGCGCCACGCGTTCGCCATCTGCGCGGCGAAGGTCATCTCGTCACGCTGGTCGTTGCTTACCGGAGTTGAACAACATGTCCATCAAGACCTGGGTGCTGGGCCGAGTTCACAAAGTCGGCGGACGCAGTGACCTGCCGCCGCGCGATTCTGAAGTGGCGCCCGTGAAGACGCCACCGCAGACCAACCTCGACTCGATGCTGACGAGCACAGCGCACCTCGGCCAGTACGCCACGCTCATTGCCGCGATTCGCGAGGAACTCGAACACTTTGTGGCGAGCCATGTCCGCCTGCATCTCGCAATTGCCGACCACGATCGATTCCTGCTGACGTCCATCGGCGTGAGCTGCGGCGAAGACGTCGAAGCGCGCCAACTGCTGCAGCAGTTCATGCGCGAGTTCAGGCCAGAGCAGGTCAAGCGCTACCTCGCCCGCGAAGTAATCGGCGCGCTGCCGAATGCCGCGGCCATCGACCTGACGCAGTTCGCCGGATTGCTGGATGCCGAGTTGCTGGCCGACGAGAACGAGCACGGCTATTCCGAACTGCTGGCGGCCTTGCGCAGTGGAGTGCCGACCGACGTGCCCACATATCAGGTGAACATCGTCGGACGGTGGACCGAATTCGACGGCAACATGGCGGCCGGCGCACGCGCGCAGACGGGCCCGACGCCGTCGACGCCGCTCGCCGGGCAGCGCTGCGACTTCGACATCGAAGACGGCGACGGCAAGCGACGCGTGGTGCTGCAGTCCGTCGTGCCTGGCCGTCGATACGTGATTGGCAAGGGCGAGGGCTGCGACATCCGCATCAACGGCAGCTACACCAGCCGGCGACATGCAGAAATCTGGTTCGAAAACGGTATCTGGCGCGTGGCTGACGCTGGGTCTACCAACGGCATCCGCGTTGAGTCGCCAAGCCGGCCCGTCGAGCGCTGCCGCGTGGGCGAGGGCGGCGGCGAGCCCTTCGTCGAGCTGGTCGACGGAGCGCGGATTGTGCTGTCGGCGAATGCGGACGGATCGACCATCGACTATCCGTGGCTTGCGTTGCGAACGCCGGGCGGTGCCGGCGCACGCGTGACGCCGATCGCCGTGCCGAACGGGTCATCCAAGACGGCGATCACGCCCATTCATTCGGCTCGGGCGCAGGAGGTCAAGCTGATGGTGACAGCGCGCGGTGCGGCCGGTGAGCGCACGTTGGACTTGCTTCCGAACGCACTGCCTGTCACGGTGGGCCGCTCGCGTGACCAGACGCTGGTGGTGGGGCGTGCGCACGAGCTGGTGTCGGGGCATCACCTCGACATCATCGACATCGATGAAGCCGGTGTGTTGGTGCTCGTGCATGGAGACAACGGCGTGGTGATCGATGGTGTCGAACACGCGGCCGGCACCCACTTTGTGTGGAAGGTGGGCCAGATGATGCTGCTTGGGGCGGTAGACCAGGACGGGCCGCAGTGCAGCCTGAAGCTCTCGCGCCGCGCACAGGGCTGAGTTTTACGGTCATGCCCGCTCATCCCGCCATCCGGATTGGGGTTGAAATGACTTTAAAGAGTCCGTTCGGGCTGCACCCATCGCCGTTCGCGCTGCACCACCCATCCCCGTTCGGGCTGAGGTATCGAAGCCCTTCCGCGCGGGTTGGGGCTTCGATACCTCAGCCCGAACGGGGATGGGTGCAGCACGAACTTCACCCCTTCAGGCTGCCCCCGTTCAGACTGGCGCCGCCCACACCTCCGTTCGGGCTGAGGTATCGAAGCCCTTCAGCGCGGGTTGGGGCTTCGATACCTCAGCCCGAACGGGGATGGGTAAAGCCCGAACGGGGATGGATTCAACCTGAACGGGGATCGGTGCAGCACGAATTT
>JAJKJU010000050.1 GCA_021153565.1 Rhizobacter sp. | reverse complement strand
CAGCCAGCGTTGACGTCGCGGTGTGAACACCTCGGGCGGCGCTTCGTCGAAGCCGAACAGCCGTTCGCGCAGCCACCATCGTGCGATGGCAAAGGCACGTTCGTGCAGATTGGGCATGCCGACCGCATCCGACAGCAGGAAGTAGCCGTCGAAGCGCAT
Source organism: Rhizobacter sp. (assembly GCA_021153565.1). GTDB lineage: Bacteria > Pseudomonadota > Gammaproteobacteria > Burkholderiales > Burkholderiaceae_C > Albitalea. The sequence continues at coordinate 27,857 of JAJKJU010000050.1, read as the reverse complement.
GAATGGACTCGCATTGAGGGCAAGTGTCAGCAGCCAGGTGGTGGTGGCCAGCAGGAAAGCACCCGAGCGCAGCGGGCCGAAGGCTGGCGTGTCGGGCAGAAGATTCCAGGCCATCAACGCGACCGCCGCGAGAGCCAGTTCGCTCAGCATGCCGGCCGCGCCGATGGCCAGACGCTGGCGTTTCGAGGTGAGCTTCCAGGCTTCGTTGGTGTCGGTGTAAAGCACCGGCCACATCACGAGAAATGCGATGCCCATGGCAGGCACGCGACAGCCGAAGCGAGTGGCAGTGAAAGCATGGCCGAGTTCGTGAAGGGCTTTGGCAAAGCTCAGCGCGATGCCGATGGCGAGCACGCCATCCCAGCTCGCATAGGACACGAAGGTGTGCGTGAACTCGTCCCAGCGCCGCGAGGCCAGCGCAAGTCCCGTGACCGCAAGCGCCGCGATGACGAACCAGAACGCAGGCCGGTAAGCCCAGGCCACCCACGGACTCGCACGCTGCAGCCAATGCATGGGCCGCAGCAGCGGCAAGCGGAAGAACAAATAGTTTTTCAACAGCCACTTCGACGGTGACAGCTTCAGCGAGCGGGCATGCGCGGCGAGCCGCTGCGTGTCCTGTTCACTGCGTACGACGACGAGGTGATTGCCGATGAGCATGCGCAGCAGTCCGTCGAAGTCTTCGGCCGTGACTTGCAAGGTGGTCTCTCGGCTGATCGCAGCCAGCACCGCGTCGACCGTGCCCAGGTTCCAGCGCGACAGCAGCTCGAAGGCCGGCCAGCTCAATGCGTAGAAGCGGTTGCTGGCAGGGTCGTGCAGCGTCCATGTCGGCGAGCCGTCTGGGGCGTCGGGTCCGGGATGCAGCGCAAGGTCTTGGCGCAGCTCGGGGAGTGCGGTGTGGTTCGGCATCATCTGAGATCAGCGGCAGCCCAAGGCGGCATCACGCTTTGCAAAACAGGAGAACACCACGCGACCTTGGACGCACATTGGGTCGAAAGCTCAGGCGTCATTTGCGCTTTGCGAGTTGTGAGAAAACAGATTCGAGGAACTATTGCCGTGCCTTGCGCAGACATAGGCACTTGAATTGCTTCATCACTCAATGCTCAAGTACACCAACTCACAAAGGGAAGCGTCAGCACACACCCGCAGACTTGGACTACAAGTCAACCTGAAGACCATTTTCTTCACTCCACTCGCGCAGGGCATGCTCGACCGCCTTGCCTTCGTACTGATACCACGCTTCGAGACGGCCATGTCTTTCAAGCAGGTCCTTGAACCGCGCATACGCGCCCTTCTTGTGAAAGTACCCATTGACCAGATCATATGAACCTGACAACTGCTCTTCTACAAAGCGAAGCGCGAGACTGCGGCCGAGGTCAAATTCGTTCTTGTGAGGTACAGCCACGTAGAGAGTGCGATCTTCAACGTCTTCAGGGAGTTCTTCTTCAACCTCATGCGTACTCGACGACCAGTAGACCCTGCCTGACTCTCGACTGACATACGCCTGGTTCTCAAAGTTGCCGGAAGCGCTGACCCAATCGAATGCATCGAGCAGTTCGCTGAGTTTCACGGGTGTGCTCACGATCTGATAGGTTCCATTCTGGTGCTAAGGACTTTATCTCGGGGCGTCAGGTCGGAAAGCGAACGCAAGGAAGATGCGGGCCAAAGTAGCCGATGAGGACCACTCTGGTTTCCGCTGTCGACACAGGTCGGTAGTACAAGCGGGCACCAGCCCCGCCGGTCAACTTCGTGTGGAGGCTCCAGCGCTCATGCGCAAATCCCTCTGGAGTAGAAAAGTCCCGGATGGGGCCAAATCTGTTGCTTTCCAATGTTGCAGACGACTCTGGGCTGAAGGTAATGCCCTGGGGCGTGAAAGCAGTGCCTGCGATCCACGTTGAAGCCGCTGCGTTAAGAGCGCGAAGATGGCGAATAAGTTGTCGATAGACTGGTTCCGATCCTGCCAGCCGACCAATGGCATCCGCTGCAAGCGATCCGAGTCGCAGCTGAGGGAATACCTCGGCAAACCGTTCGAGCAATAGCTTTCCATCTCGAAGTGAATCATCGACTAGAACCTGTACCGAGGTGGGCTCTCGATCGATCTCGGTGCCATGTACATAAGCAAAGACGGGCACTGAGGACTCGACGAACTCGTCCGCGGTTACGTCCAGTATCTTCACCTTTACTGATGCGCCCTCAGGCCGGGCACCACTAGCCAGTGCTGCCACTATTCGTTCTTCGAGGGCCCCCAGGCCAAGGCCGTAGACCAATTCGCCATCGACTCTCGTCTCAAGTACGCGTGCACCTTCGGCGACAGCAAGAAGACCGCACGGGCCATCGACAAACGGTTGACGGGAAAGCCTAGAAGCGACTAGTCGGCCTGCATCTCTATTCGTACCAACATCAAAGCACCAACTTCGAAAGCCACGCCCCTGCGAAATATCTCTGTCGGCAGCATCAGCCACACTACGGAGTACCCTCGGCACCCCAAGTCGATCAAGGGATGCAAGGACTGAAGAAAGTGCCAATATGCGCGCGCCGGGCGCCCATGTCCCGCACGGCACGAGGCTAGTTTCGTCGAGAACTGGCTCCATACAAAAAGCTACAGCAAGGCGGCAAGCGCGTGATCGAATTGGTCGAAGAAACCTTCCGGCCAAACGTCAAGTCTTCCTGATGAATCAATCTTCGGAGACAGACGTTGCGAAGAACCATCTGCGGCGCGGGCAAAGAAATGAATCACCACCGCATCAGCCCTGATGCTCTGGCTGCCCTTCACGGCAAGTCTGATTCCATTCAGGACATGGTCGGAGTGAGTCTCTACGATCACTTGCACTCCCGTGTTCGCAACTCGCGCCAGGAGCGCACCAATCTCTTGCTGCGCTCTGGGATGAAGATGGACTTCAGGGTTCTCGACGATTACCAAGTCGCCGGGCAATGAGGACAAAACCTCGACGAGCACCGGAAACAGCTGAGTGAGACCGAAGCCAACGTTCTGCGGTCGCTGGAAGTCCAACTTTGAGTCCGACCGGAGCCGAAGACTGATCGCACTCGCGCCCTCGATTGGCAAAACCTGTAGGTCACATCCTGGGAAAAAATGACGCATCCATGCCCGCACCTGATGGAACAGCGTTGGCGGCTCACCTTGAAACAGGAGCGGTTCCGCCACGGGATCGGACTCGCGCCACTGCAGCAGGCCCGCGGCCAATTCGCCACGCACCCCCACTTGTCGATGGTGTTGCGCATCCAGCAGAGGCAGCAGTTCACGCGGCCCGGTTCGTTCTGCTGACAACCAGCTCAATCTGCGGATTTGACTAACGATAGAGCACTCGCGCGCCTCGGCCTCGGGAAGAAGCCAGCGTATAGATCCCGTGAAATCGACCGCAAGGTCATTGACGTGGACGCTTGCAAGCTCGAGCGCCATGGCGCGCCGATCTGGAGCCTGGAAAGTCCATACAACCTTCCGGTCACCCGAAGTAGCACCGAGCGAAAGCTGTCGTCGTCCCGTGGCCTGATTGATAACGTCGGATGCCCCCCCAAGGGTAAGACTCGTCCCATTCAGCAGCAGTGATCGGGACCACTCTCGTTCTTCAAGAGTCTGCGCAAGCAAGACAAGAGACTGAATCACGGACGACTTGCCGCCCCCGTTGACACCGGAGAGCACTGTCAGCGGGCCCAAAGGCAAGTCCAAGGTTTCAAAGCACTTGAAACTTGAAAGGTGAAGTGTTTCAAGCATCAAATACCTCGTCGAACATCTCTGCAGCAATTCTGAACCGATCCCGGACTTCCTTTGTGCTATTCGGACCGTACGTGATCGCCTTCGTAAATGCCGCATCGTCCATCCGCTCGAAGAATGCTAGGCGAAGCGCTTCCGCTTTGGCTGCAACTGCTGACGCATCGCGAGCCGACATCTGCGCCATCATCACATCGAAAAGTGACGCGTTCAGTCTGCTTCGGTCTTGATTGATTTGGCGGTGTTTTCTGAATGCATGGCGCCCGAACACAGTCAGGTTATTCGCAAGGCCGCACTGAAACTTCTTTCGCAGCATGCCCAGATCGGTTTGACCCAACTTGGACAAGTTACGAAGCCCACGCGCAAGCCAGTCGTCCATATCGCCCTTGTAGCTGTCGATGGGCAATAGGCTGAAAGAGCAGAAACGATTGACGAACTCACGATCCTGCATCTTCTTCGTATTGAGGCTCCCCCCAGTCGCTTCCTTGAAGAGTTCCGACTCGGCTTCGAGCTTGAGGAACTCTGTCGCGGCCCCGCTGTAGATTGCATTTCGCATTTGTTGGCGAGTGAGAACCTCGCCACCGTTGACTCGCTCAAAGATGTCGAGCCGAGCACGTTCCGGAACAGTCCGATCAATGATGTAGAAGTGAAGTTGGCAGTCCTCGACGCGGTTTTGCAACCGGGGCTCGAGGTGCTTGAACTTCTTCGTGTTCAGCTCTGGTCTGTCAGGCAAATTTAGCGACAGATCCCCATCGATAAACCGCTGTAGCGTGGTCAGTCGCTGCCGGCCATCCACGACGATGAGCAGGCCATCCGCATCCTCTGCCACGTAAAAGACAGGCAGAGGAATCCTCATCAGTACAGATTCAATCAGCCGGCTCTGCTTGTCCTTTTCCCAGACAAAGTCCCGCTGAAAGTCAGGGTCGAGCCTAAATCTGCCGGCTGCCAAGCGCCGAACAACGTCGATCGCAGCGCGACGCTCTTCGCGAATCGCTAGCTCATCAAGTGGATAGTCATCCCATCCGCCAGGCTTTGTATCTTCGTAGCCTTCAAGCAATTCGGCTGGAGACCCAGACTGAAAAGATAATGCGTTCATCGGTAGGCGGTGATCTGGTGGTGTTGGCCGGCTGTAGCCTGAATTCAGAGCGGCGTCGTAGTGCGTTCTGCCCTGATCTGCAGCCATTAACGCTGTGTCTCTATTGATCTTCCCATAGTAAGGCAATAGTAAGACGTGGTTAGCGCCCTGTTGGAACAACAATCTCACTGCTGGTGGACCAGCGCACTCTTGCTCCGGGTGTCGTAGTCAAGTCTCCACTACCGAAGAAGTGGGGGACAACAGCGAGAGAAGGCCGGCATCGGTGTTCATAGATGTCGCTTCTACGGTCGCAGTGGGGCAAAAGCAACCCAAAGAAAACCGCCGGTAAAAAAACAGCAGCGCAATGCGAAAGCTACGTAACGAAGGCACCGCAGTCCGGTGCACATGCACATTTATCCCACCCACTGCCGCACCACCGACAACGGACGACGCAGCGCGACATACGCAAGCGGCGCCCAGCCGCCGTGCAATCGCGCCGTACCAAGCTGACCAATGCGCGGCGTCCCGCCCGTCCGCGGCGCAAAGGCAGCCTTCACCCGATAGGCAAGAAACCCCTCACGCGTCACCTCCGCGCGATAGGCCACGCTCGTCACCTTCGCGTCGAATGAACTCAGCGGCGAGCCTTGCGGGTACAGCGTCAATGTGTCACCGGGCGCGACCGGCAACAGGTCGGCAGCCGGCAACCAGGCAACGAGCTCAACCTTGGCGGGGTCCGCCAACAACAGCACGCGTTCGCCCAGGGTCACTGCCTTGCCGACCCAATCATTGGTGTCGGCAAACACAGCAATGCCGTCTCGATCAGCCTTGACCTGCACGCGGTTGAGCTGCTCGACGGTGTAGTCCATCTCCACCGACTTCTCCTGCAGCTTGCCCCGCCGCAGTGCCGTCTCGGCGCGGTTCTTGTCGCTGGTCACGGCCATCTGCGCGGACTGGCGGTATTCCTCCTGCGCCGTGTCGACCGCTTTGCGTGCGAGTTCCATGCGCGTGCGCAAGGTCGTGGTGTCCAGGTTGAACAGCGGCGTGCCGACCTTCACCGCCTGATTGGGCCGCACGTCGAAGCGATCGATCACGCCATCCAAGGGCGAGCGCACCATGAACGGGTCCTGCGGCACGACCTCGGCCTGCGAGAGCGCGGTCAAGCGCACGGGGATGAGGCAGACCACGACTGCGGCCACTGCCAGCCTGCGGCGCGTCTTTCCGGCACGCAATGCCGCCACAGTGCGCTCGAACATAGAGCGAGTCGGCCTGAAGGCAGACAAGGCGTGACCGTAGGCGTGCGCGAGTTCTTTCAGCAAGGCCGTCTCATGCGCGCTCCACTGCGCATCGCGCGCCAGCAGCAGGCCGCCCTCGGCCGGTTCATCGTCGCGCCCCAGTGGCAGCCACAGTGCGTGCTCCGGCATCCACTGGGCCCAATCGGTTCGCAATGACTCCGGCAGCGAATCGATTGCGACTTCGGCGCCTTCGGGATGTTCAAGCGCCAAATGGCGGCACATGCCCGCGAGCCATTGCACATACGGGGCCGTGGGGTCGGGCTGGGGCAGGCCAGATACGGCGGCCACGCGACCGAGTCCTGCCGCGCTCCACAGGGCAGCCTGCCGGTAATGGGCGAGCTGCAGAGTCTCGTTGACGATCACGAAGCCCAGCGCTTCGGGCGTGGACATCTGGCGCGCGCGTCGCTGCAACTGCAACAGGCTCACCAAAGGCTTTGACAGGTCGGGGGCATTCATGGTCGAGTGCTCGTGTTGGATGCATTCATTTGCGTGAAGCAAATGCCGCCCACCCGCTCATTCCGGGCAGCAGCCCAGGTTGGTTGCCATCGACCACACCGAAGACTGGGACCGTCTGGCTCACTGGATCGATCTGCGCGCCTACACGCTGCACCTTGGCCGGATAGCTCTTGCCGAGCTCTTCCACGTCGACGGTGAAGTCAGCACCCGGCTTCAGCCACGCGAGCCATTTCGAGGGCACGATCATTTGCAGTTCGAGCTGACCGGTCTCGACGATATCGAGCAAGGGGTTGCCCGGCGTCACGTACTGGTGAGCGGCCACGTGCCGCTTGGCAACGCGCCCTGAAAACGGTGCAGCGATGCCGCATCGACCGACCAGCAGCCGTGCCGTGCCCGCTTCGGCTTGCGCCTCCTTCAGCTTGGCCTGTGTCTGATCGAGTTCGAACTTTCCTATGGAGTTGAGTTCGGCCATGCGCCGGTTGGAAAGCACCAGCGCGTTCGCGGCCTCGGTTGCTGCCTCGGCCTTGCGAAGCTGGCTCTGGTACACCGAACAGTCGAGCCCCACGATCTGTTGGCCGGCGCGAAACGCATCGCCTTCGCGCATCGGCAGGTTGGCAATGCGCGCTGCGATCTCGGACGAGATCGTCACGGCATTGCGCGAGCTGAGTTGCGTGCGGATGCGGCCATCCTTGTCAGCCGCGAAGTTGACGTTCTGGGCAGCGGCACCGGTGACGGCACAAACAAGCGTGAAGAAGGCGAACCCGACACGTCGGGTCATGCGCCGCCTCCGGGGTTGACGGTCTTCGTCCAGCTTTGCTCCGAGGCGCGCACCGCCGCACCCAGAGTCTTCAGGTCGTATGCCGGCACCGACTCGGGCAGCGGGTCGAGGCCGATGGTGGCGATCACCTGGCCGTAAGCACCTTGCAGCGCGCCATAGCTCTGGTACAGACGCAGTTCGGACATCATGGCGGAGGTGGCTGCACGCACCTCTTCGAGTTTGCCCTGCGCACTGGCCGAGGCCGCATTGCGTGTGTAGTGCAGGATGCGCTGCTCGACGGTGTTGAGCTGCTGCGTCAACTCGTACTGCTTGAGGCGGCCCAGGTATTCCAGCTGCGACACGTGCACTTGCGTGAGCACTGCCATGTTCAACGCCAGCCGCTGCTGCTTGGCCACATCAAGCTGCGTCTGCGCCAGGCCGCGGATGCTGTCGGCACTGAAGACGTTGAGAAGATTCCAGCTCACGCGCAAGCCAGCGTCGCTCCACTTCCGATGGACGAGGTAGCTGTTGCTGTCGTAATGCCCGCCGAGACTGAGCTCCAGTCCGGGGAGCAGGCGAGCAAGCGCCCTTCGCGTTTCAAGCACGCCGATGCGTTCGTTGTATTGCGCCTCGACGAGCTCCGGGCGGTTCAGCAGCGCCGCCTCCTCGATCTTCGCCACTGGCAAGCTGATGCGTGGCGCGTTCAGCGCAGGTTCCACGGCCACCTTGTAGCTCTGGCCCGGCTCCAGGTTCATGATCGACGCGAGCCTCGGCTTGGCCTGCGCCAGATCGTCGCGCGCCGCTTCGAGCTGGCGCACGATGTCGAGCAATTGACGCTGGTAGTTCAAGGCGTCCAGCGGCGAACGCAGCTTCTCGACCTCGACCTTGCGCGAATCGTCCAGGGCCTGGCGCGCAAGTGCGAGCACCGGTTCGATCTTGCCTTCAAGCAGTTGCGCGCCCGCCGCCTGCCAGTAGGCCTGGCGTGTCTGCTGCATCAGCAGGTGCACGACCTTGCGCTTGCGCTCCTGTGCCACCAGCACGCGGTCGGCCTGCTGGCGTGCGCTGTAGTAGCCGACACCGAAGTCGAGGACGTTCCAGCTCAGGCTCAAGTCGCCGGTGACGCGCTCGCGGTCGGTGGAGGTGGATGGCACGAGCGACTGCAGGCCTGTGGACACGTCGCGCGACGACGAGGCGAGCTCGTTGTCGCGTCCAGAGTAGCCCGCTGACATGACGAGCTTGGGCAGGAGGTCGGTGCGAGAGAGGTCGAGTGTGCGTTGCGCCACCGCCTCTTCCATCAGCTTGAGCCGATGGTCGAGGTTGTACTTGATGGCCCGCGCCATCGCTTCTTCGAGCGTGATCGCGCCTTGCACAGGCTCTTGCTGCGCCACCATCGCGCTGCGGCCGGCGAGCAGGTTCGTCTGTCGCTCGTCCGGCGTCAAAGCACGAGGCTCGACGGCGCAGCCGGCAAGTCCGGCGGCAATCAGCAGGGTCAGCAGCAACAGCTTGGATGGATGGGGGCGGTCGGTCACGGTGGGGCTCTCCTTGTGGTTTGTTGTCATGGTCATGCTTGCGATCACGTCCAAGTGGGCCGGCATTTCAACGTTTGACTTAGGCGGCGCCGTCAGGCGTCCGCTTGAAGGAAGGGTTGGGCGTCACTCGCACGCGAGTCTCTTCAGTCCTCAGCACCAAGGCTGCTTGGCGACTTTCCATCGCCGGCCTTGAAGATCTTTTGCTTGGACTCCGGTATCCATCATCAAGCCAAAGATGCTGATGTCGATGACCGTGGCCTCGTCCTTGTCCCAGAAGACGATGGCGTACTTCGTGAGCACATTTGCCCAGCTGTACTTTGGCCAAAGATCTTGCCCATCAACGATGTTGACGCGAACGTTGTAGACCTTGCCCGTTTCCAAGTACTTCACACAGCCGTCTTCGATCACTGTCGTTTCTGCGGACGCCGCCCCGCAGCAAAAGGCTAGCAGCAGTACCAATACGCTTCTCATGCATTTCCTCCCACCAGAGCCGCAGTTGTTCTTCGGTTTGAAGAGTGCTCAGCTCGTGATGGGGTTCAGTGACGCCCAACCCTGCTCTGCGGCCGCGGATCGAAGGTGCTCGAGCAGGGCAGCGCGTTCGGCCTGGCGCGCTGCCGCGCCGTGGCGACTGAACTGCGCCGCGAGGCTGGCACGCGCCGACGGCTCGGCGGATCGCTCGGCCAAGAGGAGCGGCAACTCGCCGAGCTCAAACTCGTCGGCATCAATGACGGACACCTTGCCTCGCGACTGCACCTCACGGTCAACCCTGACGCTGGGGGCTGCCTGCGCCTTCACATCGATCTCGACGTGCGAACTGACGCGGTTGCCCTTGCTGTCGCGGGCGATGATCTCGACCTGCAACTTCTGGTTATTACCGTCTGGCGCCCGGCCGGAAAGCGTCCCGTTGACGGGATCGAACTTCAGCCACCCGGGCAAGGGGCGCCCGTTGGCGAGTCGAGCCTCGATCGTGATCTGCTCGCCCCGGTCGCTGTGGGTGAAGGTCGAGGCCGGCAGGCCGATGCTCAGCGGCTGGCCGGCGCGCACCACGAAATCGCCGCTCTCCGGCAAGGCCTGCAGGCCCCGTGCAGTGCCCACGCCGGTTTCGATAAAGCTCGATCGCAGCTCGGGGCGCGGCACGATCGTCACGCTGTTGATGGCCACAGCATCCGGCACCCGCGAATCGGTGACGTTCGCGGGCCCGGTCGTGACCTGGCCTGAAGCGGGGCTTGATATCGGGTTGATCGTCGGCGTGTTGACCTGGTTGACCGGCTCGGTCGGGTTGAAGGTGATCGGCGGGGTCCACGGCTGCGGTGCGGGGGCGGGCGGAGCCGGAGGCTCGTGGGGCGGAACGGGCGGTCCCGGCGGAGTGGTGGGCACGGGCACGAGCTCGTAGGCACCGCCGTCGGTGTTGCCAGCGAGGATGTTGCCGGCGGCGTCTGCCACGCCACTGCCGCCACCGACGAGCCGCAGCGCGATCTGGCCAGCGCCCGCGAGATGGCCGATCGACACGATGTAGGTGTGTGCATTGACCTGCGTCACGGAAAGCACGTCGCCGTCGGCGCGGCCATGCTTGATGAGCGCGAAGTCCGCCGCATTCAAGCCGGTCACGTCTTCGGAGAACTGCACGGTGTAGCCGACCGACTGCGCCGACGTCGGCGTGGCACTGTCACGGGTGATGGCGTCGACGACGGGCGCGGTGGTGTCGACGATGATGCCGCCTATGGCCGGCACGCCGTTGAGCGCAAGCACCATGGAGTTGCCTGCGGCATCGCGCAAAGTAGCGCCATTGGCTTGCAGGCTGCCGACTGCAATGCCGTCAGCAGCGGTGTCACCGGCTTGCACCGTGTACTCGAACACCAGCGTGCCGCTGCCGGAACCTGAGACATAGCTCGCATAGGCCGTCGTGCCACCCATGTCCAGTGCAAGCCTTGGCACACCGCCCGCGGTATTGACCAACACGGCTTCGCTGGCGTTGACGCTGAAGCTCAGCGCGTCGCCAACCTTGTAGATGCCATTGATCGGGACGGACACGCTGGCGACAGTGGGATCTATCGCATCGATGAACACGCCGGCGTTTGAATCCACTGCGTTGAGCAATGCCACGGCGTTGTTGCCCACCGCGTCGTGCAATGCACCGCCATTCGCATCGATGCTGGCGCCGAGCGAGATGCCATTGGAATCGAGCTCACCGCTCGCGACCGTCAGCCGGAAGACAAGCGCCGTCGAACCGGAGCCCGAGAAATAGCTTGCGTACACCGTTCCACCGGTGTCGAGCGTCACGGCTATGCGTGGTGTGCCGCTTGTTGTGTCAACGACGACGGCTTCGCTGTAGTGGACCGTGAAGTCCAGGTTTTGGCCGGCCACGTAGGTGTCGTTCGCAGGCACGCTCACGCTGCTGACGGTCGGCGCGACCCCATCGATCACGATGTCGTGCTGGCCCGCGATCGAGTTCGCGCTGCCGGTGGCCGGCAGCGTCAGTACGGCATCGACGCTCGTGGCGCTTTGGATCGTGGCGCCGTTGAGCGCCAGCGCGCCGGTGGATGAATAGTCGAGGTCGCTGCTGACGTCACCTGCCTGAACGGTGTAGGAGAACGTCAGCGTGTTGGTGCCAGAGCCCGACACATAGCTCGCGCTTCGATCGACGCTGCCAGTTTCGAGCAGCAGCGAGGGCGTTCCGCCAGCGGTGTCCACCGTGACCGCTTGGTCGAAGTTGACTGTCGCGGTGATGGTGTCGCCGAGCTTGTAGCTGCCATCTGGGCTGCTCACGTTCACGGTTGACACCACGGGGTTGATGGGGTCCACGGTAATGGCAACGGTGTCGCTGTCGGTCAGGGTGCCTCCGCTGCCGCTGAGGCCGAGGTCGCTGCTCACGACCTGCAGGCTGGCAGCGCCCTTGTAGCCGGCCGTGGGTGTGAAGACCAGCCCGTTGAGCGCAGCGTTGATGTTCGACAGCGTGCCATCGAAGGTCATGGTCGCATCGCCCGAGCCGCTGCCGACGACGAAGCTGAGGCCACTCGTGCCCGACAGCGTCAGCAATCCATGGTCTGCAGTCAAGGTCGCGCGCACGGTGCCGCCGCCGGCGTCCACGTCGGTCACCGAAATGAGATTTCCGTTGGCACTGCTGAACACCAGCGTCGCGTCCTGGAAAACGTTTTGCGAGGCGGGCACGCCATTGACGGGCGCGTCGTTGATGCTGACCACGTTCACCGATCGAGTGGCCGCCGCGCTGTTTGAACTGCCGTCGCTGACAACGAAGCTCACCGTGCGCGTGGACGTGTCCGGGATGTCGGAGCTGTTGGTGTAGTTGACCTCGCGCAGCGCCGCCTGCCACTGCGCCACACTCGCCGTGGCACCTGCGGAAGTCAGCGTGAGAACGCCCGTTCCCGCAGCGTAGCTGGCCGCGATGTTGCCGAAGGTCGCGCTGTCGGTATTGGCGAAGGCCAGCACGTCCTGGCCCGCGACGAAATTGGTGGTGATGCTCACGGTGGCGCCGGCGAACGTGCTGCTGTCGGCATCCGACAACGACAACCCGTTGTCCACCGCGACCGGGACGCCTTCGGTGGCGCTGGCCCCTTCGCCGCTGGTGCTCACGATGGGCGTGTCGTCCACGCCGGTGATAGTGAGGCTGCGGGTGGCCGCGGGGCCGGTGAGGCTGCCGTCATTCGCGGCAAAGGAGATCGTGCGCGGGCTGCTGCTGGGTGTGTCCGAGCTGTTGGTGTAGGTCACCGAACGCAGCGCGGATTGCCATTGCGCCGTGGTGGCGGTGGCGCCGGCAGAGCTCAGGGTGAGCACGCCGCTGCTGGCGTCGTAGCTGGCGCTGACGTTGCCCATGGTCGATGGGTTGTTGGTGAAGGCAAGCACGTCCTGCCCAGCGGCGAAGTTGCCGGTGATGCTCACCGTGGCCCCGGCGAGCGTGCTGTTGTCCACGTCGGCGAGCGTGAGGCCGCCATCGACAACGACGGGTGTCGAAGCGAGGTTGTTGGCCTCGACGAAGCTCGCGTTTGCGCCCGACGTGGTGACCGTGGGCGCGTCGTTGACAGCGCTGACGACGATGCTGCCTTGCGCAGTGCCAATGGAAAACGCGGTGGTGCCGCCGTTGCTGGTGGCGTCTGCCGTCTGCCGCGTGCCGTTGGTGGAAGCGACGCCACTGGTCTGGTCCCAGGCGCGGAAGGCGAGGGTGGCGGTTTCGCCGGCGATGCCGTCAGGCACATAGCGCACCTGCGTGGCCGAACTCAGCAGCAATGCGGCGCCATCCGACACCGAGCCGAAACTGGTCCAAGTGCTGCCATCGGTCGAGTATTGCCAGTTGCCATTTGCGCTGACGGCGGTCACGGCGATGCCGGACGAGGCGCTGCTGTCCACGTCGGCATAGGAGGCGCCCGCCAGCACGGCGGCAACAGTAACGCCGCCTGAGGTGGAGTCTTCGTCGGTGCTGGCGAAAACATACGGTCCGCCGGACAACGTTGGTGCGTCATTGACGGCGTCGATGACAACGGTGGCCCCCACCGACATGCTGGTGGTGTCAACACCGCCGTTGGCCGAGCCGCCATCGTCGGTGATGCTGGTGAGCGTGACCGTGCGGCTGGCGGTGTCGGGCGCTTCGCTGGTGTTGCGGTAGGTCATGCCGTCGACCAGGGTCTGGGCGGCCGCGGTGGTGATACCGGCGATCTTGCTGATCGTGACGGTGGCGGTGCTGCCGGCCATGCTCACCGAGTACGCCATGCCGTTCGTGGCGGTGGTGCCGGAGCTGCCATTGATGAGCGTGACGTCGGTCCCGTCGATGCCCATGATCTCGTTGCTGCCGTCGGCCACATGGCTGACGGTGAGCGTGATCTGGCTGATGGCCTGCCCGGTTTCGACGGTGCTGATCGAGACTGCGCTGAAGAGATCAACGGCGCTGCCGTTCTCTGTGTAGGTGGGCGATCCACCGGTGGCGCCGAGGGTCGGAGCGTCGTTGACGGCGCTCAGCAACACGGTGGTGCTCGCGGTGCTGCTGGTCCCGCCATCGCCGTCTGTCACCGTGAAGCCGACGGTGCGGCTGGTGGTGTCGGGCTGGATGACGTTGCTGTTTTGGTAGGTGATGGCACGTACCAGCGTGGTGGCGCGCGCTGCCGTGGCATTGCCATTGAAGTCGATCACCAGGTTGTCACCGCTGGCACCGTTGCTGCTGATCGTTCCGATGTCGACGCCGCTGATGGACACATGGCTGCCCACCGTGACACCCGCGCTGAGTGACACCGTGCCGCTGGTGTCGATGCCAAGCAAGTCTTCCGCTGACGTGCCGCCGGCCGTGATCGAGACGGTGAGGGCGCCGCCGCTGAAGTCCGCGGAATCGGCGTCGGTCACGGTGGCGACGGTACCGCTGTCGAGAACGATGCCTGAGCCGCCTTCGGTGAAGAAGACGCTGTCGCCCGAGAGATTGCTAATCACAGGCGCGGCATTGGAGTTGCTCACTGTGATGCCGTTGCCGCTGAGGTCGGCCACCGTCACCGCCGCCGCTGCACCCGCGGCCCAGTCCTCGGCCGCGGCGAGGTTGTAGGTCACGCTGCCGAGAGATGAGCTTCCATCCTTGTTCAGGCGCGGCACGAGGGCGGCCATGTCCGTTGCGTTCAAGCTGATGGAGAACGAGGTCCCGCTCGTGATCTCGACGCTGGAACTCGTGAGCGCGTAGCTCGTCGAGTCGCCGGACAAGGTCAGCTTGGACACGTCGATGTCGTTGGACGCACCCGACAGCTTCAGAAAACCGGTACCGGTGACCAACAGGATGCCGGTGTTGGCGTCATAGGTGGCGCTGGTGATGGTGGGTGCCGAGACATTGCTCGCGGTGATGCCGTTGCCTGAAAGGTCGGCCACGGCAACAGCCGCATCGGCGCCGGCTGCCCAGTCCTCGGCCGCCGCGAAGTTGTAGCTCGTCGCGCTGGTCGAGCTGGTGCCGTTCTTGTTGACGATCTGGTTGATGGCGGCTTTGTCGGTGGCACTCAACGTCAGTGTGAATGCCGTGCCGGAGGTGATCTCGACGTTGGCGGTGTCGGTCAGCGTATAGGTGCTGCCGCCTTCTCCGGTGAGGGTGAACTTGTTGGCGACGATGTCGTTGGTGGCTCCGCTCAGTGACAGGAAACCCGTTCCCGTGACGACCAGGGCACCGGTACTGGCGTTGTAAGTGGCACTGGTGACCGTGGGCGTCGACACGTTGGAAACCGTGATGCCGTTGCCGGTGAGGTCGGCAATGACGACCGCTGAATCCGCGCCCGCAGCCCAGTCTTCTGCTGCCGCCAGATTGAAGGTCGTGCCACCTGTCGAACTGGTGCCGTTCTTGTTGACGATCTGGTTGATCGCCGCCTTGTCGGTCGCGCTCAACGTCAGTGTGAATGCCGTGCCGGAGGTGATCTCGACATTGGCGGTGTCGGTCAGCGTGTAGGTGCTGCCGCCTTCTCCAGTGAAGGTGAACTTGTTGGCAACGATGTCGTTGGTGGCACCTGACAGCGACGCGTACCCTGTGCCGGTCACGACCAGGGCGCCGGTGCTGGCGTTGAAGGTCGCACTTGTGATCGTCGGCACGGCCACGTTGCTGGCCGTGATGCCGTTGCCTGTCAGGTCGGCCACAGCGACGGCGGCATTGGCGCCCGCAGCCCAGTCCTCGGCAGCGGCGAGGTTGTAGGTGGTGCCGCCGGTCGAGCTGGCGCCGTTCTTGTTGACGATCATGTTGATCGCCGCCTTGTCAGTGGCATTCAGCGTCACCGCGAACGATGTCCCAGACGTGATTTCAACGCTTGTCGTCGTCAGCGTGTAGGTGCTGCCGCCCTCGCCGGTGAAGGTCAGCTTGGACACATCGATGTCATTGGTCGCACCACTGAGCTTCAGGAAGCCCGTGCCGCTCACGACCAAGGCGCCTGTGCTGGCGTCGTAAGCCGCACTGGTGATCGTCGGCACAGCGACATTGCTGGCCGTGATGCCGTTTCCCGTCAAGTCCGCCACCACCACGGCGGCGTCTGCACCGGCTGCCCAATCCTCTGCGGCAGCGAGGTTGTAGGTCGTCGCACCGGTCGAGCTGGTGCCGTTCTTGTTGATGATCTGGTTGATCGCCGCCTCGTCGGTGGCGCTCAAGGTCAGTGTGAACGCCGTGCCGGACGTGATCTCGACGTTGGCAGTGTCGGTCAACGTGTAGGTGCCGCCGCCTTCTCCGGCGAAGGTGAGCTTGTTGGCGACGATGTCGTTGGTGGCTCCCGTCAGTGACAGGAAGCCGGTTCCCGTGACGACCAGGGCGCCGGTGCTTGCGTTGTAGGTCGCGCTCGTAATCGCCGGAACGGCCACGTTGCTGGCCGTGAAGCCGATGCCTGTCAGGTCGGCCACCGCCACGGCGGCATCGGCGCCCGCAGCCCAATCCTCGGCGGCAGCGAGGTTGTAGGTGGTGGCGCTGGTCGAGCTGGTGCCGTTCTTGTTGACGATCGTGTTGATCGCCGCCTTGTCGGTGGCGTTCAGCGTCACCGCGAACGATGTCCCGGACGTGATTTCGACGCTTGTCGTCGTCAGCGTATAGGTGTTGCCGCCTTCGCCGGTGAAGATCAGCTTGGACAAGTCGATGTCATTGGTCGCACCGTTGAGCTTCAGGAAGCCTGTGCCGGTCACGACCAATGCGCCTGTGCTGGCGTTGTAGGTCGCACTGGTGATCGTCGGCACAGCTACATTGCTGGCCGTGATGCCGTTGCCGGTCAGGTCTGCAACGACCACCGCGGAATCGGCGCCCGCGGCCCAGTCTTCGGCAGCGGAGAGGTTGTAGGTGGTGCCGCTGGTAGAGGACGTGCCGTTCTTGTTGATGATCTGGTTGATCGCCGCCTTGTCGGTCGCGCTCAGCGTGAGCGTGAAGCTGGTACCGGAGGCAACCTCGACATTGGCCGTGTCGGTCAGCGTGTAGGGGCTGGCGCCCTCGCCGGTGAAGGTGAACTTGTTCGCGACGATGTCGTTGGCCGGGACGCCCGTGAGTATGTGGAAGCCCGTTCCCGTGACCAGCAACGCACCGGTGCTGGCGTTGTAAGCGGCGCTGGTGATCGTGGGCACGGCCACGTTGCTGGCCGTGATGTGGTCGCCGGAATCCGACACGTCGACCGATGCATCCGCTCCTGCAGCCCAGTCGTCGGCGGCGTCGAGCGTGTAGGTGCTGATGTCGGTTGAGAGACCACCGTTCTTGTTGATGATGAGGTCGACCGCCGCTTTGTCGGTGGCGCTCAATGTGAGCGTGAACGACGTTCCCGAGGTGATGTCGACGTTGGCGGTGTCGGTCAGCGTGTAGCGGCTGCCACCATCGCCGCTCAAGGTGAACTTGTTGGCAACGATGTCGTTGGTCGCGCCGCTGCGCGAGACGAAACCCGTTCCGGTGACCACCAGCGAACCGGTGCTGGCGTCGTAGGTGGCACTCGCGATGCTCGGATCCGGCACGTTGGAAACGGTCACGCCGTTCGTGGTGTCTGAGGTGTTGGTGTTGTTGATGACGCTATCCCAGTCGTCCTCCGCGGACAGGTTGTACGTCGTGCCGCTCATGGAGGACGTTCCGTTCTTGTTGAGCATCGCCTCGACCTGGGCGCGGTCGGTGGCATTCAGCGTTACGGAGAATGAGGTGGCACTGCTGACTTCGACGTCTGTCGTGGTCAATGTGTAGGTGCTGCCGCCTTCGCCTGTGAATGTCAGCTTCGACACGGTGATGTCGTTGGTGCCTCCGACGGTGCCAACCATGTTTGTACCGGTCACCGTGAGCACATGCGTGTTCGAGTCGTAGGTGGCGGAGGTGATGGCGGGCGAGGTGACGTTGCTGACGGTGACGCCGTTGCCGGTCAGGTCGGCGAGGGCGCTGGCGTTCACATCCCAGTTGGCAGCTGCTGCAAGTTTGAAGGTTGTCCCGCCGACTGACGAGGTGCCGACCTTGTTGAGCAGTCCGTTGACGGCCAGCTTGTCCGCCGCGTTCAGCGTCACTGAAAAAGCAGTCCCGCTGCTGGCCGTGACGTTGGTGGAGGTCAGCGTGTAGGTACCTCCGCCTTGCCCGGTCAGCGTCAGTTTGCTGACATTGATGGTGTCGTTCGTGGTGATGCCCGAGGCCGTGACTGCGAGCACACCGCTGCTGGCATCGTAGGTGGCACTGGTGACGCGGACGGGGGGATCGGTGTCCCCGATGAAGTCGTCGAAGTCGAAGTTCATGTCCGTCGACGTCATGCGCACTTCGTCGACTCCAATTCCACCGAAGTTCAGTGTTCCTCCCGAATTACCCGCACCGACGGACTGGGTAGACCCAACGAGCACGCCATTGTTGTATCCCCCCACCGTGACGGCTTGGGGTCCGTAGCTGTTATTGACAAAGAGTGAGGTGAAGGTGAAACCGCTTCCATCAGTGCGGGTGATGGTGAACCGTTCCGTTGTGCTAGTGTTATTGATGACCCTAGATAGCGGAAAGATCGAATTCGAGCCCCCCGAACCCTGTGCATAAGTGTTGTCATAGGTCATGCTTCCACCATCGCCATCACTGGTGAACGTGAAGGTGAATGACACACCACCCAGGACTTGGGTGAAACTGGTGACTTGTGAGCCGCCGGTGGGGTCCGTAATGAATGGGTCGTTGACAGACGCCAGAAGGTCCGCATAGCTGTACGCCGCCAGGCTGGCCGCCTCCACAAGACCCTGGTGGACCTCCAGATTCCAGTCTCCGCCTCGGCTTGCAGCGCCGGTCGCGTTGCTGGAGGCGGCAATGTCGGCACCGGTGATGTCGGCCAGGGCCTGAACGAACGCGCGCCCCGATGCATCGGCACCGACATTGCAGCCATACAGCAGGATGTCGCCATCCTTGCTGAGCGACGCGCCGACTTGTGCCAAGGCGTCGGTGTGCGCGTCGAGGTTCTCGGCACTCAGCCAGACATTGCCGGCTTGAAATGCGCCTTCCGAACCGTG
Organism: Rhizobacter sp.; assembly: GCA_021153565.1. Classification (GTDB taxonomy): domain Bacteria; phylum Pseudomonadota; class Gammaproteobacteria; order Burkholderiales; family Burkholderiaceae_C; genus Albitalea. The sequence goes on along the minus strand of JAJKJU010000050.1, from coordinate 9,097 downwards.
CGAGATCAGGTGAACGGCATCGATGCCGTGGCGCCCCGCGAGGTAGCCAGCCATCTGGGCCAAGCCGTCGCCGTTCTGGTCCAGCACGACGACTTCGGCGTTCAGGCCAATGCTGTCGATGAGCTTCTGGTAGTCGCGCACATGGGTGTCGACGAAGACCACCTGATGCCGATCGGCCTGATCGCCCTGCACCGCGGGCGGGGCGATGGCAGCAGGGGCCGGGCTTTCCTTCGCTGGGGGTGCAGATTTGTCGGGACCCGCAACGGCATGCGCGGAGTCGCTGTGCGCGGCGGCATCTACCGCAGTGAGTGCGGCGGCGCCGTCGAACATGATGCGCGGCTCGAGCGCGAACATCATTGGAGTGGTTCGACGCGTACGTTCCTGCGTCGCGGCGATCCGCCCTTCAGATGCGTTCTTCATATTGCGCTCCCAATCGTGCATTTCAATGTCAGTCCAAGGATGCAAGGGTGGCCGGCGCGCCACCCGGAAGCGTCAAGGCCGCGAGGGGAAGATGCCCGACATCGCAATGATGAAGTTCGTGCCCAGGAAGGGGTTGCGGATCCCCAAAGGCTGGCTTGCGCCCGCAGTGCCGACCGTCACAGGCGCGCTGAACGGTTTCAGGTTGGTGTTGGCCGCATCCGAGCTGTACAAGGTGCCCGGCCGGCCGCCCGCGGAAATCGGCCCAAGAACCGTGGTTTCCGAAGGGACTGCCGCCACGTTGGTGCTTGCCGCGACGGCGGGGATGCCGACGGTGGCTTGCGCCGTGTGCGTGTGCATGGGCATCTGGTTCGACACCATCGTCACGCTTTCCGTGCCGCTTTGTTCGCCTTGCACGATGGTGGAAAGACCCGCCCCGCTACCCATGCCGACCGGGCTTCGCCCCTGGAAGTCGGGCAATTTGAAGTTGGACACGCCATCTCCGCCGAAGGTCGTGCCGAGCAGGGAAAACAACGCCGCGTTTTGCTGAATGGACATCGTTTGTCCCTGGCACATGGACCAGTCCCTCGGCGCGAAGTTGAAGCCGACGATGCGGATTTCACCCAGAAACGGATCGCTCATGACATGTTCCTCAAGTTGATGAACGGACTGCTACGAGAAGCGCTGTGTCGCGCGGATTCAGACTTCGGGCGGACAAGCCACCGTCGTCTGGGGAATCGGGTAGTGGAAGACGACCTGCATCAACTGGCGACCATCCTCGTCGGGACCGATGGGCGTCATCAACAGATCAGGCCAGGTGTCGTCGCCGGCGACGAGCGTGTAGTTCGCCTGTTCGAATCGCACGCCGGCGGGAAGGGCGAACTCGGCTGCATAGCAACAATGGCGGGCGTTCATCGGCACACCCTTCGTGGCTGACCGGAGCTCGACCGCTACGGGCTCTCGATCGCCAGCAAGCAGCGCATGCTCGCGGCCCACGTCGCAGCTCAAGCGTTCCAGGCTGGGCAGATTCATGGCGCAGGCTCCTCGACGGGGGTCCTGTCCGACGCGCGCGCGTTGCGTCGCATCTTCACGTGGACGTGGTTGCCGCCGACTGGCTCGAAGCCGAATCGGCGGTACAGCCGAAGCGCCGGGTTATTCGCCTCGACATGCAGTTCGACAACCCGTCCCGAATGGTCTGCGTGGGCAACCATCAGCGTCAGCAAGGCGGAGCCCACGCCGCGACCGCGTTCGTCAGCCAGCAGGCTCATGTCGATCAAAGACGCACGAGGTTCGCCGCGATCGCCTTGTCGATCACTCTCCCACCAGTACAGGCGCCCCACGGGTTGCGCGTCGCGCGTCAACAGCAGGAAGTCGGCGGCAGCGTAGTGCTCTTGGTAGTAGCGGTGCTGGAATTCGAACTGCTGTTCGAGAAAGCGCTTGCTTTCGATGTCAGGCCAGCCCGTCGCGGCGACCTCGTGGGCGCGCGTGGAGACGTATAGGGAACAAAGGAAATCATGGTCGGCGAGAGCAATAGGGCGCATGCCCAAGCCGTCAAGTGGCGGCGACGCCGATGCGAGGCGCTCACGCCTCCACCACCAACCGAGTCGATCCATTGCGCTCCCTGACCTGCTCTCGCAGTGTTTGGAGCGATCATAGAGAAGCCTTTGCGATCGCGCTAGGCCTTCATCAGTGCAATCAGTTTGTCGAGTGTCGACGAGGCCTGCGCACGCTGACCTTCATCGGCGATCTGCATCAGCAAGGCCTGCATGCGTTGCGAGTCCTTGTCGGCCGCATGACGATCGCCACTTGTCAGGAGGGCTTTTGCCATGGCCTCGCGAGCAAAGAAGATTTCGAAGGCATCGGCACTGTTGGTCTCGCAGATCGATTCGCAGAGCTGGGCGTGTTCGACAGCCCGTGGTCCGTCACCGACAGCACTCGCGCACAAGGCCAACAGATACTCAGCCCGTTCGACGTTCAGCCAGGTGCCGATCTCGCCCCAGGTGCTGCGCGAGAGCGCGGCGGCCTCGAACATCAATGCATCCACTTCGGGCGAACGCGGCAGGTCGAGCAGCACAGTCGCGGCGTTGTTGCAGGAGGCAGCGAGCGCCTTCTTTGCGTCGGTACGGATAGCCACGGCGGCATCGCGTGCGAGCGACGTTGCAGATTGAAGAAGCCGCCGCGCCTTTGGAAACTCTCCCCGGGCGATGAAGCCACAGGCGGCTGCACCGTGTGCTCGAACAACGGCCGGCGTCGGGAGTAACGGCTCGCCACACGCCTCGTCGCGCAGCAGCTTCATCGCAAGTCTTGCGCGGTCGGCGAAAGGTTTCGCATCGACCTGCACTGCCAGGACGGGAGTGACCCTGTCGAGCACAGCCTGCAACGCGTCGGGGTTGCCGTGGTGCGCCAGATGCACGTGCTCGGCCAGTTGCAGGAAGTCGCCAAGCTGCTCGGGAAATCGGTCGAGCAGCGACAGCCCCTGGTCCAATCGCGAGGTCACCCCCGCGAGGTCGTCCACATGATCGTTCCAGGCTTGCTCGATGAATTCGGCGAGTGTGGCCATCATGGACTCCTCCGTTGGCAAAGACGGCGTCACAACGCGGAGCGTACGCGCTGCGGGAGGCCGGCGAGATCGGGATCGTGCACAGACTTCAGGTCACCGTCCATCGCAGTCTGGATGAGTCGCGCAAGGGTCTGTGCATGCGGTGTGACGACACCGTAGAACAGCACTTCGTCGCCGCGCGCGATCAAGAGCGTCGGGAAGTTTTCGACGTCGATCGCGCCGAGCACCTCGTCATGGTCTTCGACGTCGACCCAGGCGAAGCGGGCACGGTCGCCAAAGGCCTTGGCCTGCTGGTCGAAGAGTGGCTTGTATTCCCGGCAGGTGCCGCACCACTGTGCGCACAAGCCGGCCACGAGCAAAGGGGTTGCGTTGTTGGTCGCCGAGGGCATGGGTGCAAGTGTGCATCAGCGGCAAAGGACGTTCACTGCACCAGTGCAGTGATTCACGGAACATAAGACCGCGTCTTCGGCGATCCACTGCGCTGCTCGCTCCGCGATCATCAGCGTCGGCGAGTTCGTATTGCCGCTGGTGATGGTCGGCATCACGCTCGCATCGACCACGCGCAACCCGGCAACGCCGTGCACCCTGAGGCGCGCATCGACCACGGCCAAAGCATCGCTCGCAGGCCCCATCTTCGCCGTTCCCACCGGATGAAAGATCGTCGTTCCGATGTCGCCTGCGAGCTTCGCGAGTTCTTCATCGGTTTGAAACTGAAGGCCCGGCTTCACTTCCTTTGGCTTGTATTTCTCCAGCGCCGGCTGCGACACAATGCGCCGCGTGACCCGCAATGAATCGGCGGCAACGCGACGGTCTTCTTGGGTGCTGAGGTAGTTGGCGCGGATGCTCGGCGCGTCCTTCGGATCTGGAGTGCGGATGCGCACCGCGCCGCGGCTCGTCGGATTCAGGTTGCAAACGCTCGCAGTGAAGGCATCGAAGGAATGCAGCGGCTCGCCGAATGCATCAAGTGACAAGGGCTGTACGTGGTACTGGATGTTGGGGTAGGGCCTGGCTGCATCGCTGCGTGTAAAGGCACCGAGCTGCGACGGTGCCATGCTCATCGGACCGCTCCGCTTGAAAACGTACTCCAGACCGATCAGCGCCTTCCCCCAGAGCGAGTTCGCCATGGTGTTGAGCGTCTTCACGCCTTTGACGCTGTAGACCGATCGGATCTGCAAATGGTCTTGCAGGTTCTCGCCGACACCCGGCAGGTCGCGCACGATGTCGATGCGGTGTTGCCTGAGCAGCCCGGCCGGACCGATGCCTGAGAGTTGCAGCAACTGCGGCGTGCCGACGGCACCGGTACAGAGGATGACTTCGCGTGTCGCCAGTGCACGCACGCGTTCGCCACCACCCAGCGGCATGACTTCGATTCCGCTTGCTCGCAGACCCGCATCGCTGCGCTCGGTCAGCACGCGCGAAATGTGCGCCCCTGTCCAAACCTGCAGGTTGTCGCGATCGAGAATGGGATGCAGGAAGCCGCGGGTCGCATTCCAGCGCGTACCCCTCTTCTGGTTCACCTGGAAGTAGCCGACACCTTCGTTGTTGCCGCGGTTGAAGTCTTCGCTGTGAGGAATGCCCGCCTGCTGCGCGGCCTCGGCGAATGCATCAAGCACATCCCAGCGCAGCCGCTGCCTTTCCACCCGCCATTCGCCCCCCTGGCGCAGGCCCTTGGGGTCGTGGCCGGGTGCGGCATGGAATTCGTCGGCGCCTTTGTAGTAGTCCTCGTGCTTGAGGAAGTAGGGCAGGCATTCGCGCCAGCTCCATCCGGGGTTGCCGAGCGCGCTCCAATGGTCGTAGTCACGTGCCTGGCCCCGCATGTAGATCATGCCGTTGATGCTCGACGAGCCGCCCAGCACCTTGCCGCGCGGATAGCGCAGCCTGCGGCCGTTCAGGCCCGGGTCTTCGTCGGTGTAGTAGAGCCAGTCGGTGCGCGGATTGCCGATGCAGTACAGGTAGCCCACCGGAATGTGAATCCAGTGGTAGTCGTCCTTGCCGCCTGCCTCGATCAGCAGCACCTTCTTGCCACGATCAGCGCTCAGCCGATTCGCCAGCAGGCAGCCCGCGGTGCCCGCACCGCAAATGATGTAGTCGTAGGTGGGCTCGGTCATCGCCTCATTGTGGCTCTGTGTCCGGGGCGACGAGGCATGCACGAACTGCGCTGCCGAATCTCAACACGCAGCAGAGCTCGACCGAATCACGAGGCCGACAACGCTCGCTGCAGCTTCATTCGTCGCGCCATCCGGCGGCGAGGTTCTTCACGATCTCCGCTGCCGGGGCACGCTTGGAAAGCGCCACCGCCTGACCGGCCCACAGCGACAGGAACTCGGCACGCCCCGCTTTGCCGGCCGCCTGGCGCAGCGGTCGCGTCAATGCGTTGGGGATCGGAAAGTCGGGCAGCTCGGCTGCAGCGAATTCGCGCATGAAGCGGTTGTCGAGGCCGCGCGCCCAGCGACCGCTGAAGGCCCGTGTCATCACGGTCTCGTGGTCTTGCCCCTGCTGCAAGGCCTCTCGATAGGCGGACGAGATGGGGCACTCGTCGGCCAGCAGGAACACGGTGCCGGCGGCCGCAGCGCTGGCGCCCAGGGCCTGCACGGCCCCGACACCCCGTGCATCGGCAATACCTCCTGCCGCGACCACAGGCACTTTGACCGCGTCCACCACCTGCGGCACCAGGGCAATCGTGCCGACGAGCCCTTCGTCGCGCGAACCGAGAAACGTGCCGCGATGCGCGCCAGCCTCCGCACCTTGCGCCACGATGCCGTCGACGCCGAGTGATGCAAGATGCACGGCCTCACGAACCTGTGTTGCCGTGCCCCAGACTTGCGTGCCGCGCTGCTGCAAAGCCGCAATGCGATCGCGCCCGAGGTCGCCGAAGGTGAAGGTGAAAACGGCTGGCGCGGCCTTCAGCACAGTGTCGAACTGCGACTCGAAGTCTTCCTCGAAGCGTTCGGGAATCTGCGGCGCAGCCATGCCGAGTTCAGCGTGATAGACGGACAGCTGCGCGACAAATGCAGCCTCGCGAGCTGCATCGCACTTCCATTCCTGCGGGCAGAACAGATTCACGCCGAAGGGCTTGTCGGTCAAGGACCGAATCTCCGCAAGCACCTCGTCCATGCGCGCAGGTGTCATGTACGCCGCACCCAGAATACCGAGCCCGCCGGCGTTGCTCACGGCTGCCACGAGTGCCGCGCTCGCCGATTCGCCGCCCAGCGGCGCAAGAACGACAGGCAGCTCGATGCCGAGCCGTGCACACAAAGGATTCCTCGAAGCATTCATCGCAGATTGCTCGCAAGAATGGGGAAGAGCTTGGTGAGCCCGTCAGCCAGCAGCTCGACGGCCAGCGCGGCGAGGATCAACCCCATCAGTCGCGTCATGATGTTGATGCCCGTCTGCCCAAGCACGCGCGCGACCCGGCCCGATGCCGAGAACACCAGAAAGGTCACCAGCGCCACGATCACGCCATAGCCGACCAGCACCGCGATCTCCCACCAGTGGCGCGTCTTGTCCGCATAGATCACCATCGTCGAGATGGTCGCCGGGCCGGTGAGCAACGGAATGGTCAGTGGCACAACGGCGATGCTCGCGCCCGCATCGATCTTGTTCTCGCCCTCGCTCACGTCTTCCTTGCGGCCCTCGGCGGGTTGGGCGTTGAGCATCTGGATGGCGGAGATGAGCAGCAGCGTGCCGCCGCCGACCTGGAAGGAGGCAAGCGAGATGCCAAAGAACTCGATGATCTTCAGGCCCGCCATTGCGCTCACAGCGATGACGATGAAGGCCGTGAAAGCGCTCACGCGGATCGTGCGCTTGCGCTGAACACCGTTGAGGTTTTGCGTGAAGTGAATGAAGAACGGCACGACGCCGATCGGATTCACGATGGCCAACAGCGCGATCAGCGGCTTATAAAGATCCATGGCGGGCGATTCTGGCGCGCGGGGCGAACCCGCGCGCATGAGAGGTCATTCGTGTCGGGTTGGGACATGGCCCGAAACAACTTGCCGTTTTGGGGGTGCCGGGCGGGCGCGCCGCGGCGTTGCTCCTCACTTGTGTGGCTCGTCACACGGCGCTCGGAGCGCCTTGCATCGCATCCCGCCCAGCGCCCCCAAGACGGGAACTTATTCCGGGCCATGTCCTTACTGCGGCGCACGATTCACCGGCTTGCCGTTGACGAGCAACTGCCCCCTGTCGAAGCTGACCTGCGAGCTGATCATGTCGCCCTCGCGCACGATGAGGCCGTCATTCGTGAACTTGGCGAGCATCAAACTGACCATCTCGGCCTGCGTCGCCGGGTCGCTTTGCGGTGTATTCGGCCCATTGCCGAAGCGGGTGACGGCCTTTTCCATCCACGCCACGGGTAGCTTGACCTGGCCCTTGAGCTGCGCCTTGGTCATCGCAAGCGCCTGCAACGGCATCTGCGCGTCGGCCGGCGTTACGCCGTTGATGCCGACTGAATATGACAACTCGGCGCGCTTGCCGTCGATCTCGACCGCAAGCTTGTCGACCGAGTACTGGGGGTCGAAGGGAAGCAGTGCACCAAAGTCCTGTTGCACCTGCGCCAGCATCACCTGCGGCGACACCGCCTGCTTCATTTCGCAGGCCGCAGCGCTTGTGTCCATGAAGCGCTGGATGAGGCGCTGGTAAGTGGGTGCGTGCAGGCGCTTGACGGACGACAGCAGTTCGAACTTGTCGACGCGAACGTCATTGATGACGCCCGAGGCACTGAACTTCGTGCTGTTGGACAGGAGGTCCTTGTCGCGCTTGTTCTCCGACGAAGCCTTGAGCTGGTTCAGCGTCATCTTGACCGGCGGCATGCCGCGTTCGGGCGCGGCCGTCGCATACATCTCAAAGAACGCAAGGTCCAGGTCGCCTGTACCCGGCCACATCCAGAACGATCCTTCGGTGCCGTTCATCTCGCCGCGCATGCGCAACGCGGAGAGCCTCATATCGAAGGACATCTTGTCGTCCTTGCCCAAGGCGCTGAAGCCGGGCGTCGCGACCTCATAGCGCAGGCTGGCTCCGCTTTGGCGGACCTCGCCAGTAAGACCCTGCCAATTGATCTGGTCGCCCTTGGCTGACTTGTAGTTGATGGCCGGGATCGAGAACTGCGTATTCATCGATCCGCCGAAGCCGACCACGGTGTGCGCCGTAAAGGGCGACTTGTCGCCGATAAGCTCGACGAACTGCTTGCGCTCGGCTTCGGGCACCACAACTTCAGTGTCGATCACTGCCGCGCCGAAGCTCGAAAATCCCGGCAGCGGGCCGTGTTTGATGCGCTGGCGAATCGTGATGCCGCTGACTGGGTTGGCGGTTTTGCAGCCCAACTGCAGCATCATCGTGTTTGTAGAGCTGAAGAGGCCGTACTCGTACTTCTGAGCCGATACCTTCAGCAGCGGCCATTGCGCCTGCCACTCGGCGGGCTGGGCCTGCAGCTTCTTCTTGGCCTGAACCCCGGTGACCGCGGCGCCGCCGACGACAGCCACGCCCAGCAAAACAACGGCCGCAGCAGCGGCCAGCACATTTCTGTTCATTTCCCTCTTCCTCTGTCTTTCGAATCCGCCCAGTGTAGTCAGGCAGCAAGCCCGCGCAGGTAGCGCAAGCCCGCAGCGGCCCGCGGTCCGTACCAGCTGATCAACTCGCCGTCGACGATGCTCGCATTGGCATTGGGGCAGATCGCCATCGCCTCGGTGAAGTGCTGCGGACCGAAGGCATACGGCTCGGAGCTCAGCAGGACCCGGTCCACGTCGGCGAGCCAGGGCTCGTCGCCATGAACGACCGGATAGCGCAAGGCACCATGCTCACCGCCGTTCACCTCGGGGAACGTGCGCCAGTTCACCTGGGCCAGCATGCGCGAAATGTAGGTATCGCGCGCCACGGTCATCCAAGGGCCGCGCCAGATGAGGTAGAGGACGTTTTGGGGCGCGTGAGCACTGAGGCGCGTGCGGATGAGTTCGTCGGCGAGTTCGCTTCTACATGCATTGGCGCGCGGTACGACGACGTCGATGTGACTGAAGGCCTGCACCAACCAGCAATTCTCAGTTTGCCCAACGTACCGACAATACGACCTTTTGAAGAGGAAGCGAGGGGCCAATCATCGTTGACGCAAGTGGTCAAACCGAGCCGATT
>JAJKJU010000049.1 GCA_021153565.1 Rhizobacter sp. | reverse complement strand
GTCGCCGCTCGGTCGTCCTTGTGCACCGGCATAGATCGCCTGGCGACGCTGCAGATCCTGCCGCTTCACGACCTCGGGGTTCTCCACCGGCACGATGTCGGACACGCGTGACAGCGCGATCGGCGTGCCGTCCCGGGCGTAGGCCACAGGCAAGCTGTCGAGCTGCGCCAAGCTCTCGCGCGAGGTTTGCGGCAGGCGCAGTTCGACTTCCACCTGCTCGCCATCCGGCGCAGTCCAATACGTCGCCACGTCGCCGTTGATGAAGCTGCGCAGGCTCGCCGCGATCTGGCTCGATGTGAGGCCGAGTTCACGCACCGCATCGGGCTTGGGCCGCACTGCATACGCCGGCAGGCCGGGCTTGACCGAAGTGGTCAGGTCGGCGATGCCCTTGACCTGCGCAACCTTGTCACGCAGGCGCAGCACTTCGGTTTCCAGAACCTTCGGATCAGGCCCCAGCAGCGCCACGTAGATCGGCAGATTGCCCAGCGACACGTCGATGCCGGGGATGGGCTTCAGCGCTTCGCGCAGGGCCTGTTCGACGTCGCGTTGGCTGCGCTTGCGCTCATGCGGCTTGACGAGCTGGATGCTCAGCGAAGCGGCATTTCGTGCGGAGTTGCCGGTGTCGCCCACCGTCGACGACAGCATGCGCACTTCAGGGACTTTGCGCACCACTTCTTCGATCTGCAAAAGCTTTTCGCTGCCGCGTGTCAGGCTCGTGCCCACGGGCAAAGTGACGTTGATCTGGATGTAGCTGTTGTCGGTTTCTGGAATGAACTCAGTGCCCACCAGAGGCGCCAGCATGATGGCACCGCCAAAGCTGGCGAGCCCGGCAAGTACCACCACACCGCGGTGCGTCAGCGTCGCAAAGCGCAAGCGCCGCGGCTGCGTCTTGTCGCGACGGCCTTCGGCATCGAAGGGGCGGCCGTACGCCGGCAGCGGTGGCAGGAAGATGCGATAGCGATTCGTCGAAAACACCCAGCGAATCAGCCGCTCGTAGACGCCGTGCATCACGTCCAGCATGCGGTCGGTGCCGAGCATCAGATGGCGCAGGCCCGGCACGCGCAGCAACGGATTCTTCGGCGGGTCTTTCCAGATGCTCGACAGCATCGGGTCGAGCGTGAAGCTCACGAAGAGCGAGACCATCACCGCAACAGTCACGGTGATGCCGAAGGGGAAGAAGAACTTGCCGACGATGCCCTTCATGAAAGCCACGGGCACGAACACCGCGCAGATCGCAAACGTGGTCGCCATGACGGCCAGGCCGATCTCGTCCGTGCCTTCACGCGCGGCAGTCATGTGGTCCTTGCCCATGCGAACGTGCCGCACGATGTTCTCTCGCACCACGATCGCATCGTCGATCAGCAAGCCGATGCACAGGCTCAAGGCCATCATCGTCATGAAGTTCAGCGTGAAGCCGAAGGCGTACACGGCGATGAAAGACGAGATCACCGCAATCGGCAGGGTCAGGCCGGTGATGACCGTGCTGCGCCACGAATGCAGGAAGAGGAAGACGATGGCCACCGTGAGCAAGGCACCTTCGATCAGCGTGCGCTTCACGCCGGCGAGGGAGTCGCGCACCCAGTCGCTGTCCGCATAGACGAGGCGAAGCTCGACGCCGGGGGGCAGGGTCTTGCGCAATTCTTCGGTGGCCTCATTGATACCTTCGCCGGTGTCGACGATGTTCGCGTCTTGCTGCTTGAACACGCTGAAGGAAATTGCCGAGATGCCATCCACCCGCGAGATCGAGGTCGGCTCGCGTTCGCGTTCGACCAGTTGACCCAGATCGGCCAGCCGCACCACGGTGCCGTTGCGCGCGGCGACCACCACGTCGGCAAAGGACTTCGCGTCCAGGATTTTCCCTTCGACTCGAACAATGGTGTCTTCGGTCTTGCCGCTCAAAAGGCCCACCGGCAGGTCGGAGTTCGTGCGCTGCAGTGCCGCCGAAACATCCGCCGGCGTCAACTGATTGGCACGCAGGCGCTGCGGATCGAGGTCGATGCGGACCTGCCGCACTGTCAACCCACCCACGTCCACACGCGCCACGCCGCCGACGCGCTCGAGCCGTTTGCGCACCACCTGGTCCGCCAGCAGAGACAGTTCTCGCGAGCTGCGGTTGGGTGACAGCAGCGAGAGGTACACGGTGGGCTTTGCGTTGTCGCCGTCAAAGCGGCCGACGTAGGGCGCCTTCGCGTCACGTGGGAAGCCCGCCTGTACGCCGGCCACCTTGTCGCGAACGTCCTGCACCGAGCGCGTCATGTCGGCGCTGAGCTGGAATTCGACGATGGTTTCGCTGCGGCCTTCGTAGCTGTTCGAGCGGATCACCTTCACGCCGGCGATGCCGTTGAGAGCAAGCTCGATCGGCCGCGTGAGCTCGGTCTCGATCGCTTCGGGCGAGGCGCCCGGATAGGCGACGCTCACGAAGACGATGGGCGGCGAGATGTCAGGCAGGCGCTCGACGCGAAGCTGACTGTACGAAAACAGTCCGAGCACGCACAAGGCCACCATGATCATGGTGGCGAAGACGGGGTTGTTGATGCAGACGCGGGTGAACCACATGGGGGCTCCCGTTGAGAAAAGGAAAACTAAGACGCGCAGGCTTGTGGCCCGCGCCGAGGGTTGTCTTTACAACTTGTTCGGAACCGGCGTGGATGCCGCCGCCGACGAGTCAGGTGCCGCGCGTTGCTCCACGACCTTGGCGGGCGCGCCTTCCTTGAGGTTGTCGAACCTCGCGGCAAGCACTTGAGCGTCGGGCGTCAGGCCGCTTTGCACCTCCACGCGCCCGCTGATCGTGTCGCGGCGGCCGGTGATGACGATGCGGCGCACGAGCGCATTGTTCTCGACCGTCCAAACGAAGTCCTGCCCCGAGGACTGGCCTACGGCGGACATCGGCAGGCTCAGGCGTGTTGAATCGTCTTCGAGCATCACGCTGGCCTGCGCGTATTGACCTGCACGGAACTGCTCCATCTTGTTGTCGAGCACGACCACAACGCCGATGGCTCGCGTGCCGGTTTCGGCAGCCGGCGCAATGCGATCGATGCGTCCTGCGACGGACTTGTCCTGCCCTTCTACGCGAATCTGAACTCGCTGTCCTGGCGCAAGGCGCGCGACTTCGTGCGTGCCCACCGAACCTGCGAGTTCCAGCGTCGACAAGTCGACCACCGTCAGCAACTGCTGCTCGGCGCTGACCTTTTCGCCAGGCACCACGTGGCGCTTGCCGACAATGCCAGCGATGGGCGAGATGAGCGCCGCCTCGCGCATGCCAATCCGGGTGCTGGTCAGCTGCGCCTGCGCGGATTTCAACTGAGCGCGCGCCGCATCGAGCTTGGCCTGAGACGACTGCAGCGCGGTCGTGGAGATGAAGTTCTGGCTGGCGAGACCGAGGTTGGCAGCGTGCTGTCGCTCGGCGTCAGAAAGGCTGACTTGCGCAGATTCGACGGCAGCGGCGCGGTCGGCGACGCGGCTTTGCAAATCGGCAAGATCGATGTCGCCGAGCACCTGCCCCTTCTTGACCCGAGCGCCTTCTGCGACGGCAAGTTTGAGAAGCGTGCCAGTCGCCTTGGCGCGAACGGTCGCTGTACGCGGCGCGATCAGCGAGCCAGAGAATTCGATCACCAGCGGCATGGGCGCCATGGCGGGTTTGACGACTTCGGAGGGCACGAACTCAAGGGCCACGATCGCGCCTTTGTCTTTCGGACCTGGCGCTGTCGACCCATTGCCGAGTCGTGGCGCACCCACGAGCACGACGCCCGCCAGCACAACCACGCCAATGGTTCCCCCACCCACAGCCGACGCTTGTTTGCATCTGTGCGAGACCCCACTCTTGTCGTTTTTGACTTTTCAAAGCCTTGTGAGCTATTGAAATTTTGGTTGTCTGATGCAGTCATGGGGCGAGTGTAGGTTCGCCCCCCAGGGGGAAAGCAAGGTGTGCGACGGAGTACAGATTAGGGGTTTCCAAGCCGCGAAAGTGTGTGACGAAGCGGTGCCGACCAAGGGGTTTGTTTTGTCGTAGAGCGCTTCGCGGCGTCGCATACACCGGGTGCACCCGCACCATACGATTGTTGATTCATCTTCACCGAGGTCAGGCGCATGAGAGGCATTGACAGGACCGGCAAGCGAAAGGCCGACGCGGCTTTGCCCCCGAGCGAAGGCTCATCACCCTCGCGGCCGTCGTCGCCTCAATTCGCCGCACCCGAGGCGCTTCGTCGGCGCACGGACTCGGGATACGTGGCTGGGCACGATCGTGCTGATGGCGCATCACCCCAAGCCGGCCTGCGGTCACCGCGTGGCGCACACGTCCCGTTGTCCAGCGAAAACCCTGTCGCGCCGCACGTCGGCCCGTCCAGCCCGCTGCCGGCTGCAAGGCTGCACTTGGTGCACGAAGCGACCTCAGACGCGCACTTGCTGCGGCCAGGGGCCGATACCTTGGGAAACATCGGCGCGGCATCGCCGCCCATCTGTCCGCCAGGAGCAGCACCTTTCGAACTGCTTCAAACGGATTCTCAGAAGAAGATCCTGGACTTCTTGCCGAGCGACGCACCTTCGAGGTGCCCGAGGTCTGATCGCCCTGTCGGGAACGTCTAGCGCTCTACGGAATTTGGTGCAGGGAGTCGACTCCTTCCCCAAATACCGACTGCTGGGCCGCCTGATGCAAACCGCTGATCGTCAGGTCAGCAACTGCGGGCAGTTCACCCCAAAACTTGTTGAGGCGTTTGCATCCATGCTCGGACTCTTGAGTCCGCATCAGCAAGAACGCCTTGTGTCCGCCACGATCGACTTCCCCAATAGCAGAGACAAGGCCGATGCGATAGCCGCGCTGAGCGCGAAAGTGGCGCATCTGAACGAGGGCCAGGAGCATCTGAGTGATTCCCAGCGCGAGAAACTCGTCGTCGCCGCCATCGGTCCTGGCGACAACACCTTGCAAAAGGCTCATGCCATAGCCGGGCTGGGCGCAGGAGTAGCGCATTTGAGTGAGTTCCAACGCGAGAGACTCGTCGTCGCCGCCCTCGGCTTCGGCGACGGCTTCCACAAGGCTGTTGCGATAGCCGGGCTGAGCGCGGGAGCGGCGCATCTGAACGATTTCCAGCGCGAGCGCCTCGTCGCCGCCGCGATCAGCTTGGACGATGTCAAACCCCAGACAATAGCCGCACTGGCCGCTTCAATTTCCTGAGAGGGCGCAGTGTTGGATTCGCATCGAGGTTGACGACTCTTCACCCATAGTCCTTTCCTAGATTTCCCGGTTTGGGGACGCTGGGCGGGCGCGCTGCGGCGTTGCTCCTCACTTGTGTGGCTCGCCACACGGCGCTCGGAGCGCCTTGCATCGCATCCCGCCCAGCGTCCCCAAACCGGGAACTTATTCCGGGCCAAATCCTCAGGTGGGCCGCCCGTCTGCCTTGATCTTCGGCGTGTCCACCCTCACATCGCCGCACTGCGCGCGATACATCAGCGCGTGGTCCATCAACACGAGAGCCAGCATGGCCTCGGCGATCGGCGTCGCTCGAATCCCCACGCAGGGGTCGTGCCGCCCAAAGGTCTCGACGATGGCCGGCTGTCCTTCCAGGTCGATGGAATGCCGCGCGCTGCGGATCGAACTTGTCGGCTTGATGGCAATGGACAAGGTGATGTCCTGCCCGGTCGAGATCCCGCCGAGCACCCCGCCGGCGTTGTTGCCCATGAAACCCTCGGGCGTCAGCTCGTCGCCATGCGTCGTGCCGCGCTGTGCGACGCTCGCAAACCCGGCGCCGATCTCCACGCCCTTGACGGCATTGATGCCCATCATCGCGTAGGCGATATCGGCATCGAGCTTGTCGAATAGCGGTTGGCCGAGGCCCACCGGCACGTTGCGCGCATACACCGTGATTCGTGCGCCGCAACTGTCGCCGGCTTTGCGCAACTCATCCATGTAGGCCTCGAGCTGCGGAATGTCGCTTTCGTTCGGCGCGAAGAAGGGGTTGTTCGGGATGTGCTCCAGAGACTCGAAGGGAATCGCGATGTCGCCGAGTTGCGTCATGTAGCCGCCGAAGCGCGTGCCGTACTGCTTGGCGAGCCATTTGCGGGCGACCGCGCCGGCGCCCACCATCGGCGCAGTGAGCCGGGCCGACGAGCGCCCGCCGCCGCGCGGATCGCGAATTCCGTACTTGTGCCAGTAGGTGTAGTCGGCATGGCCGGGTCGGAAGCTCTGCGCGATGTTGCTGTAGTCCTTGCTGCGCTGGTCGGTATTGCGGATCAAAAGGCAGATCGGTGTACCCGTGGTCCTGCCCTCATACACGCCGGAGAGAATCTCCACGGCATCGGGCTCGTTGCGCTGAGTGACGTGGCGAGAGGTGCCGGGGCGGCGACGGTCGAGTTCGGGCTGGATATCGGCCTCGCTCAATTCCATGCCGGGCGGGCAGCCGTCGATGACGCACCCGATGGCCGGGCCATGCGATTCGCCGAAGTTGGTGACCTGGAACAGGGTGCCGAAAGTGCTGCCGGACATGGTGAGGCTCGTTAGGGCAGCGAACAGGCTGCTGAGGCAAATGATTTTACGGGGCGTGCAGGTGTACGGCCCGATTCGGGCATACGGCTCCTGCCGCGGGTAGTGACGGTCAGGCCACTCATCGACGCACCGCGTCGATGTGCACCCTGCCGTACACGGTCCAGCCTCTGTGACACGCTATCTCGGCTCTGAGAAGCTGAGAAGCTGAGAAGCTGAGAAGCTGAGAAGCTGAGAAGCTGAGAAGCTGAGAAGCTGAGAGTATTTCGCAGGCTTCGTAGCTAACGCACGACCAACAAGGCGACCCCTACAAAACTACCGGCGTTGCAGCCCGGATGGTACGAATTCTTTTGCTGCGGCATTCAGCGTCGATGCACTAGGACCAGGACCAGGAACCATCTGCCAGGGTGGTACGAATTCTGTTGCTGCGGCATTCAGCGTCGATGCACTAGGGGCCGTCTGTGCCGGGTTCTGAGCGACGACCAGACGCCCAGGATTGACCTTGCCATGGCTGAACCCTTGCTCGGCAGTCCACCCTTTTGTCAGCATACGCCGCGTAATGGCGTCCTTGATCACGTCGTCGCCGTGCTGGCCCACGATGAACTTCGTCGTACTGCTGAGATTGCCCAGAGCCTCGTGATGGTCGAACAGCACTTGCGCTACGTCTGCCGGCACCGCACGCGCACGGTCCTCCACAAGCGAAAGCACCAGACGGCGGTTGAGATGGAAGTCAAGGCTGTTGGTGCCTGCGTCATACCCAAGCGATGGATGGAACACGCGATCGGACACTGCCTTCTCAAGCAACTGCCTTGCATCCGCGCGATGACCACCCCTCGCGCATGCTGAGATCAGGGCGCTGTACGTGATGACGCTGGGGATGATGCCAGCGGCGCGCATGTCTTCGAAAACCTCCAGCGCCCACTCGACCTTCCCCGCTTTCTCGCACGCCGAGATCAGGGCGCTGTACGTGATGACGTTGGGGATGATGCCATCGGCTCGCATGTCATCGAAAATCTTCAGCGCCAGCTCGGCCTGCCCGCCTTTCTCGCACGCCGAGATCAGGGCGCTGTACGTGATGACGTCGGGGATGATGCCAGCGGCTCGCAT
>JAJKJU010000048.1 GCA_021153565.1 Rhizobacter sp. | reverse complement strand
GAAAAGTCACGGCCTGCTACCTGCATCGAAAAAGAATAGGGCGAATCGGTCCCCGTGTCCAGCATTAAATGTGGGACACGATCAGCCCTCTGGGAGAGGGCTGGGGTGAGGGCCGTGGGCGGTGAATAAAGCCATCGGTTGCCATCACCGCAGCCCCTCACCCAACCTCTCCCCAGAGGGGAGAGGAGCCAATACAAGACCTTGAAAGGTGTGAGTCAAAGATCCAGTCGGCGCGCCGAGCCATGCCCGGGAGAGAAAGTCCGCGACATGGCACGAACGACCGCAGAACATCTCCTGCCGACCTGCATGCAACTGATGACTCGGGGTGTGGAAGATCAGCATCGGCGAGCAGTGCTCCGCTTGTGAACGAGCGGACGATGATAGTGGTGAAACCGACGGCCACGACTATCGTCACGTCGACCCATACAAACCCTCCCCTGTAAGAACATACGGGTGGCCCTCCCCCTGCGATTGATGTGGAATAGCCGCGCCGGCCCGACAGTGAGCATCGGGCCGGCATCCACAAAAAACGCTCAGGGAGACCTTTATGCGCACGCCTTTCGAACTGGGCGGTTCCAGCCATTCACTTTCGCTCTGGAGGCGCTCGCGCTTCGTGCTGCTGATGGTGACCTGCCTTCTCGCCAGCGCCGCGCAGGCGCAGCAGCAAGTCAGCTATGCCGCACTGAAACCCGTGCTCCGAGGCGACATGCCTCGCCAGGTGCCAGAGTTCCCCTTCGCTGCCTACCCCATCGACACCCGGCCGATGTTCGACACCTTCATGTGGCAGAACTTCCTTTCTGTCGTGTGGCCGTCGCGCCCCGAAGACCATGGCGAGCCTTTCCGCCCCAACGATCCGGCCACGTTCCAGCGGGGCTACGTGAACGGGTTGCAGCCGGCCTTTCTCGGATGGAAGACGGCCAACGATCTCTATCCACAGGACGGCTCAGCACCCGTCGCGTGGGACGCCGGCAGCGCACTCACCCCGTGCAAGAACATTCCCCTCGACGACAAGCGGCCGGTGCTGATCAACACCGCGAAGTTCGGCACGGTGGCCGATGAATTGAATCAAGCGTTTGCCGGTCCGCTCATTGATCAGACGGGGCTGCTGACACGCTACGAGGTTCGCGTGAACCGGGTCGAATACGACTACGTCCGCTCGAACAAGTACTACAACCAAGCCGATTGGCCGAAGAACGGCGTGCCGCCCATCTACTTTCCGGCAAGCTCGGCGACTCAATTGGGAGCCATCGAAGTCAAGGCGGCGTGGCGCGATCTATCTCGGGTCGAACCGCGCTTTCATCCGCGCTTCTTCAACATGGAAGCGCTGGCAGTGCAGCCGGGCACCTGCAAGAGCACGCTACCCGACGGGCAGGGGCGCGTCACCGACTGCCAATGCTCCGCGATACGCGTGGGCCTCGTAGGTCTTCACATCTCGCACAAGGTGGATCGCTTTCCGCAATGGGTTTGGAGCACCTTCGAGCAGGTGGACAACCTGGGTGAAGACCCCAGCATGCCGCCTGGCATGAAGCCGTCCTACTACGACGGCACGCGAGCGAATCCGGCAGACCATCCCGGCTACAGCTATGAACCCGCACCCGTCAATGCCTACGCCCCGTCAACCGCGGCGCAAAAGCCGGTGAACGTTGCGCGCCTGTCGCAGATCCCATCCACGCCGGCCGCGCTGCCGACGACGCAGATCAACACCAACTTCCGTCAACTCGTGGCCGGCACACCGTGGGCGAACTATTGGCTCATCGGCACGCAATGGTCGACCTCGCCGACAGTTCCGGCGGGGTCGCCACTGCAGCCGCCGTGGGCCAAGACGAACCAGCAAGACTTCGGATGCGAAGACGGCACGCCCGCCACGGTGGGCGGCATCGCCTTCCCTGCGTGCCAGGTCGCCAACATCACGATGGAGACCTATCACCAGCTCGACAGCTGCCAGAACTGCCACCAGGGTGCGCAGCGCCTCGGCGGGGACTTCAGCTGGACGCTGGTGCAGCGGGCCTACAGCGCACCGGTGCCGCCAGCCACGCCTGCGCAGATCAATCGCTTCAAGAAGCAGTAGCGCTTGCGCACGGCGAGTGCGCATTTGGCTTGATATTGATTTTGATTGGAACCCTCGATGAACCACCAACACCGGTTGACCATGGCCTGCCTGTGCGCGGCCTTGCTGCAAGGTCTTTCACTGCCGCTTCACGCGCAGCCCACCACGGCCGAGCTGGCCTTCAAAAGCCATGTTGACCAGCCGCCCCCGGGCTGGACCGGACCCGTGTTCAAGCTCAGCGACCAGTACCCAGCCACATCGCCCGGCTGCCCTTCGCCCTGGCTCAAGCGCAAGGTCGATTTCAAGAACGCCAGATGGGACAAGGCATGGGAGGCCTACATCCAGGACATCGTCGACTATGTCAAGGAAGGCCAGGAAGTCGACCTGCCCAACGAGACAGGATGGCGAACCGCGGTTGCGGGCAGCACGCGCTGGTTCCATGTGCCGTGGATGGCCTTCGACGGACAGCGCGGGCGCGAGTTCGTGCATGGACTGACCAACGAGCTGTCGACTTCGGAATCGGTGTTTCGCCCGGGGCGGGGCTCGGGCACGCATGTGTTGCCGGGCGTGAAAGCAGTCAACGGCGTCGACCCCTTGTTCGAGACCTGGTCCATCGGTTTCTACAACCCTTGTGGCGGCGCATCCATCGGACAGCAATGGCCAAAAAGCGGCGACCCCGACACATACAAGGATGCGAAAAGCCGCCTGCTGGCGCGCGGCATGCCGTTTCCTGAAGGCACGGTGGTGGTGAAGATTCTCAACACCACCGCCGACGAGCGCGACGTGCCCTATCTCAAAGGCTCGACCACCTGGCAGGCGAACGGGCACGTTCAGGAAAGCCCGACCAAGTATTCGACTTGCGTACGCAAGGTGCGCGACGTGCATCTGGTGCAGATGGATCTGGCCGTGGTCGATCTGCGCTCGCCCACGCGCTGGGTGTACACCACCCTCGCCTACGACGGCACGCTGCCCGGCAAGACGGTGTGGGACAGGATGAAGCCCATTGGTGTGCAGTTCGGCAGCGACGGCAAGACCTTTCCCGCCGTGCCGGAAGCCAAAAGCCGCCCACTGCACGAGACCGCTCTGTCGCCGATGAACATTCCCGAACACTACGGCTGCAACAAGCGCCTCGCCGGCATCGTCGACCAGGCCGATTCGAGCTGCGTGTCGTGTCACATGGGCGCGTATGCAGCAGCGCCGGGCGTGGTTCAGGTGCAAGGCACGAACGTGCCGGCCATCTTCAACTATCCCGGCATCTGCACCGAATTCAACAAGGCCAACAGCCAGTACTTCTCGGACTATTCGTATCCGTCCGCCTACCCTGGCAGTACGGGCGAAGTCGCGGCGGCCATTCCGCTCGATTCGTCCTTGCAACTGCAGGTCGCGTTCGCGCAGTACGCGGTCTACAAGAACCCGCAATTGCCACGCACCTGCCCCGATGCAGGTTCTCCATCAACATCAGCCAGCGCACCGCGCTGATCAGGGAGAGACTTCCATGACCACCCTCACCGCCCCCGTGCCGCCCTCGTTGCTCGAAGGCTTTGCGACCGACCTCAGCTTCAGCGTCAATGGTGTGCCCATCGTCATGCGCGACGTCGATCCGACTGCGCTGCTGGTCGACTGGCTGCGATCCCCCGACGTCGGCCTGACGGGCACGAAGATCGGCTGCAAGCAAGGCGGCTGTGGTGCGTGCACGGTGGTCTTGTCGCACTGGAACGAGGCGACGCGCAAGGTCGAACACAGCTCGATCAATTCGTGCCTGCGGCCGCTCGCGTCGCTCGACGGCATGCTCATCACCACCGTGGAAGGCACGGGCAGCGTGAAGGCCGACTGCATCAGCGAAGTGCAGGAATGCCTGGCCTTGAACAATGGCACGCAGTGCGGCTACTGCACACCGGGATGGATCATGAACATGACGGCAGCGGTGGCTCAATGCGGCCGCAAGCCGGGCACCAAGGCGCAGATCGAAGAGCTGTTCGACGGGAACATCTGCCGCTGCACGGGCTACCGCCCCATCCTCTACGGCTTCAAGAAGAGATTCGCGTCGGACTGGAATCCGGTGGTCGACGAGCACCATTGCATGACCTGCATCGTCGACCCGGCAGAGCAGGTGGGCGAGGTGGCGCCGGTGAACATCGCCTTCCCGAACGCGCTTCAGAAGCCGCCGCGGCCGGTGGCCTATGCGGTGGACGGGTACCGCTGGTATAGACCAGTCACCCTCGACGGCTTGTTGAAGGTGCTGCAGCAGTTTCCAGACCGCGCGAACGTGCGGCTCGTCGGCGGCAACACGTCCATCGGCATCTATCCGCGCACGGTCGAGAACCCGCATGTCTTCATCGACATCGCGCAGATTCCCGAGCTGCGCGACATGCGCGGCACGAGCACATCGCTGCGGCTGGGCGGTGCGTTGACGTACCGCGAACTCATTAGCGTGCTCGACGACCGCATCGCCGCGACGAGCGAGGCAGGCGAAGCAGACAAGGCCTCGCTCCCGGCCTTGAATGCCCTGCGGCACATGGCCGGCCGCACGGCAGGCACCATCGTGCGCAACGCGGCCACGCTGGCCGGCAACACCATGCTGGTGGTTCGGCATGCCGAAGAAGGCGTGCCGTTTCCATCGGACTGCTTCACTGCGCTGGCTGCCCTCGGAACCAAGGTCGCCATTCTCACGCCGAGCTGGAACGTGCCGCGCGAGATGGACCTGCTGGACTTCGCGGCGCAATGGCAGGCGTCGCCCGACTTGAAGGCCGGATGCGTGCTGGTGCGCTACGACGTTCGCATGAGCGGCAAGGACGAGTACGTGCAGACGTACAAGACCGCCTTGCGCGAAGTGAACGCGCATTCGATCGTCAACGCGGGGCTGCGCGTTCGGCTGGATGCACGCCAACGCGTCGGCGAGGCTACGCTCGTCTTCGGCGGACTCACGCCGGTGGCTCAACGCATGCCGCTCACCGAGGCCGCGTTGATCGGCCATGAATGGAACCCCGCAACGCTGGAGCGTGCCTTGAAAGCCCTGGGCAGCGAAGTCGACGCGCTGTTCGAACGCGACGCCGCGCGCTATGCGCAATTGCCGGATGAAGGATTCAGCCGCGAGTACAGGCGGCAACTGGCCGAGTCCTATCTATTCAAGTTCTACGTCGAAGTCAGAAATTGGCGCCACCTGCCCGTGCCGCCGGCCGAACGCTCTGCCGCCGACAGACCGGTGCGCCCCGTCTCGCACGGAACGCAGGCCTATGTGAAATACCCCGCCGAGTACCCGGGCAACCTGCCCTTCATCAAGATCGAAGCCTATCTGCAGACCACCGGCGAAGCGATCTACACGCATGACATTCCCCTGCCGCGGCGCGGACTCAACGGCGCGCCGGTTCAAAGTACGGTCGCCCTGGGCAGCTGCGTGTACGCAGTGCCGGGCATCGATGGCCCAGCGACGCCGGCCCAGGTGCTGGCTGCATTGCGGCAGAAGTACCCGAGCGTCGTGGACTATGTGACGGCCATCGACGTGCCCGGCCCGGTCTTCGAAGGAATGGCCGGAGACGACCCGGTGTTTGCCGTGAGCGTGCAGGTTTCTCAATGCCCGGACGGCAAGCTGCCCGCCGACTACGACGTGAGCGCACCGATGTGGCTGAGCGGCTTCGGGCAATGCATCGGCATGGTGCTGGCTGAAAACGAACAGGTGGCACAGGAAGCGGCCTGGATGCTGCAGAACGACCTCTGCGTTTTCAAGGCGCAAAAGCCTCTGCTGGACATTCCCCCCACCGACGTGGAGCGCAACAGCATCGTATTTCTGGACAAGCCGGCAACGGCGCCGTGGTATTCACACATCTGGAAGATCACGCGCGAAGGTTCGCACCTCGGCTGGGTGCCGCCACGCGAGCCTGACAAGCCCGACCCCGTCGAGCCCGTCGTTGCCAAGGACGTTCAAGTCCCCGACGGCAAGCATGGGCTGGTGCGCTGCACCCGGGTGTCGAGCACGCAGAAGGTGGGCAGCCAGATTCATTTCTATATGGAGACGCAGTCCACCTTTGCTGAGGTGCTGGAAGACCGGCAGATGTGCATCCATTCATCCACGCAAGATCCGAACACCGTGCAGGGTGGCGTGGCATCGGCGCTGATGCTGCCGCTGAACAAGGTCGACGTGCGAGTGCGGCGCGTGGGCGGAGGCTACGGCGGCAAATGCGGCCAGTCCGTGTTTCCGGCGGTGATGGCTTCGGTGGCCGCGTGGAAGACCAATCGGTCAGTGAGGCTTGCGCCATTGCGCCAGGTGGATACGGCGATGTTCGGGCACCGGCACTCGGGGCTTGGCAACTACAACATAGCCATCGGCGACGCGAGCAATCCGGCGACACACGGAAAGATCACTGGCTATCAGGCGGACTATTGGCTCGATGGCGGGCGAACCTATGACTGTTCGTTCGTCATCAGTGACTGCATGTCATTGCGCAGCGACTCGGCGTACAGCATTCCCAACTGGAATTGCGTGTCCGATGTGTGCCGTACGAACAAGACCACCAACTCATCGATGCGCACGGTGGGCATGCTTCAAGGTGCGCTGATCGTTGAAGATGCCATCGAGGCGGCGGCGCACAGTGTGGGCATGCTGGCCGAAGACGTGCGGGCACTCAACCTCTACATGCCGGGCGAGACCACTCCATACGGTGAACCGCTCCCCTCCTGCTATATGAAACAGGTGTGGGACTACACGATGGAGAAGTCGAACTTCCGTTCACGATTGGCGGCGGTGGAAACCTTCAACGCCCAAAACCGCTGGCGCAAGCGCGGCATTTCGCTCATTCCCGTGAAGTACGGCTCGGGCTTCAACCTCACCATGCTCGAACAAGGCGGCGCGTTGATCGAGGTGTACGACCAGGACGGCACGGTGCTCGTGCGGCACGGCGGCATCGAGATGGGCCAGGGGCTGAATACCAAGATGGCGCAGGTAGTGGCTGTGGCGCTGAACGTGCCGATGGGCATCATCCGCGTGGCCGAGAACGACACGGCTGTGGTGCCCAACCCTGAGAGCACGGGCGCATCGACGGGCACGTCGTTCAACGGCAAGGCGGCGCAAAAGGCATGCGGGGAATTGCGCAAACGGCTCGAACAATTCTGCTTCAGGCTGTTGGCTGCCGAGGGCGCGGACTGGTGCCGCAGCAAGCACGTCAACTTCTGGGACTATCCCGAAGGCTGGCGAGCCACGGTGCCTGACAACCCCAAGCAGACCTTGTGGCAGAGCATCGTGTCGCAGGCTTTCGCGCAGCGCGTCAATCTGTCGGCGCAGGCGCGAGTGCGCATTGTGGGTGGAGGGAAGTCCGACACGGGGTTGGAATTCAAGATCGTGGATGGGCAGCCGGCGACAGAGCCGGTGGACTATTTCAACGGCTATACCTTCAGTGCGGCCTGCACGGAGGTGGAGATCGACGTGCTGACTGGCGAGACCACGATCTTGCGATCGGACGTGGTCTATGACGCGGGGCACAGCCTCAACCCTGCGGTGGATGTCGGGCAGGTGGAAGGCGGATTCGTGCAGGGGCTGGGGTATGTGACGAGCGAGGAGTTGACCTATCAGCCGGCCGATTCACCCGTTACGCCGTCAGCGACTCGGCCGGCGCCGGGATCGCTGTACACGGTCAATACGTGGGAATACAAGCCGCCTGCGGCGCAGAGCATTCCCGTTGAGTTGAACGTGATGATGTTTCCGAGGGAATTGGCGCCGGCTTCGCCGGATCCGGGGGATGTGCTGTCGTCGAAGGAGATTGGGGAGCCACCGATGACTTTGGCGGTGTCAGCGTTCTTTGCGATTAAGAAGGCGGTGATGGCAGCAAGGAAGGATCGGGGGTGTGAGGGGTGGTTTCAGATGGAGGCGCCAGCGACGGTGGAGAGGGTTCAGGAGGCGATCTCCCAGGTCGGGTTCCGCAAAGCTGCCTCAGCACCATGAGGGCCATCACGAGATGACGATGGGCAGTCTCGATTGCGGGAACAGCAAGCGTTTAATTCGACGGACAAATCACCGGCGTTTGTCCGCCAATGTGAATCGGGCTACAGCTTGCAGCATTGTTGCCTCGGCGCATCGTCGCTGTTCGACCCACAGCCGACATCGGCCTTACCTCATTAGGCAGCCGCAAAGCCGACGTACGCTGCTAACGTTTGACGGATCAAGTTCCTCTGTAGACCCGCATCGGGTCCAGGCCCGAGTCGGGCCTGACGGTCCATCATCGCGAAGAAAGGGGGATTCAGAATGGCGAAGTATTCGGTGACGCAGTCGGCGGTTTCGCACCTTCTTGCGGAAGTCAAAAGCAACAAGATCGCGATTCCTGAACTTCAGCGCCCGTTCGTTTGGGACAGTGTCAAGGTCCGTGATCTCATGGACTCGCTCTACAAGGGGTACCCCGTCGGCTACCTTATTACCTGGCAGTCAGTTGGAGCGAAGCTCAAGGGCGGCCAGATTGCCGCTCATCAGCAGATCCTGATCGATGGGCAGCAGCGGGTCACCGCGCTGCGCGCCGCAGTCGCCGGCCTGAAGGTGATCAACAAGCGATACAAGGCGGTGCGCATCACCATCGCCTTCAACCCAATCACCGAGGAGTTCGCGACGCTGACCCCAGTGATCGAAAAGAACCCGCAATGGATCTCGGACATCAGCGAATACTTCAATTCGGTGTCGCCCTTGTCGTTCGCAGGTGCTTATCGCGAACGCAACCCCGGCGCCGATTCAACCTTCGAGGTCAATCTGGGCCGTCTCGGCAGCATCCAGAATGCCCAGATCGGGATCATCAACTTGGACGATGGCCTCGGCGTCGACACGATCTCGGAGATCTTCATCCGAATCAACTCGAAGGGTGTCCCGCTCAGCAGTGCCGACTTCGCCATGAGCAAGATCGCCACCTACGGGGACCGAGGTCGGAACCTGCGCAAGCTCATCGATTATTTCTGCCATCTGACGGTGGCGCCGCACGCCTTTGCCGACATCGCGGAGAACGACGTCGAATTCGCCAAGACGGCCTATCTGAAGCAGATCGGCTGGCTGAAGAACGAGGCGGAGGACCTGTACGACCCGGAATATGGTGACGTCATTCGTGTGGCCGGACTCGTAGGCTTTAGCCGCGGCAAGGCTTCGAGTATCGTCAGCGAGTTGTCGGGTCGTGATCCGGAAACCGGGAGGGTGGATGAAGGGCGCATCCCGATCGCATACGACAAACTCGAGCATGCGTTGCTTCACATCGTCAACAACTATCATTTCAACAATTTCATCATGCTCGTCAAGTCCGCTGGATTCATCACAGCGGGAATGGTGAACGCGAAGAACGCGTTGAATTTCACGTACGCGCTCTACCTCCGACTGCGTGATGACAAGGCTATGAGTGAGGGCAAGCGAAAGCGGATCGTGAAGCGCTGGTTCGTGATGTCGATGCTGACGGGGCGCCACTCCGGCAGCTTCGAGTCGACCTGGGAACAGGACATCCGGCGGATCGGCGAGCAGGGCGCCGCGAACTATCTCAACCAGATCGAGGAGTCCGAGCTTTCCAGCGCGTTCTGGTCAGTCACGCTTCCTGCAGCTCTGGAAACGACCAGCACGGTGAGCCCGTTCTTCCAGACGTTTTTGGCTGCTCAGGTGACCCGCAACGCGCGAGGCTTCCTGTCCAAGGGCATCACGGTCGCGGCCATGCACCAGCAATCCGGCGACATCCATCACATCGTGCCCAAGGACTATCTGCAAAAGAACGGCTATCCCGACCGAGGTGACTACAACCAAGTGGCGAACTTCGTCCTTACCGAGACGTCGATCAACATCAGCATCAGCAACAAGTCTCCGGCTTTCTACATGGCCGAAGTCGACGCCCAAATCAAGTCTGGTGTCTTGCGCCATGGTGAAATCACTGAAGCAGGGGACTTGGCGCGCAACCTCGTTGAGAATGCAGTTCCGTCCCACTTGAGTACGGTCGATGCAGCCTCATACAAGGCGTTCTTGGTCGAGCGGCGTAAGCTGATGGCAGCAACCATTCGTGACTACTTCCAAGTGCTCTGATTCCGGCGACCACAACGTTCGCAAGCATCGCAAGCCACGCGAATCGAGCGAATGAACCCAGGAAGAGAGTGGTCGCCGTGAGTCGCGGCGTTATAGACAGCGCAACCCACGTACTCGGGTTCGATGATGGCGGCGTTGCGAATCCGCTGGACGACTTGATCGCCACCTTCATCTGCACGTAGAGCAGACCTTAGAGACCGAGACCGTCCCCTCCTGGCCGCTCAGCGTCATCCCTTTGTTGACCAACCGGTCGCGACGCCGTTCGTTGCGACAACTACAAACCCTGTGAAATCTCGATCGGCCATGAGTATCTCTCCTTGCCCAACGTACTTCGCAACGAACTGAAGTGAAGCCTCGACAGTCAGGTAGTCGCCGATCTTCCGATGCACCTCTAGCCCAAGTTTGTCATTTGGCACTACGACCCCCAATGAAATCATTGACTTAGGACGATATGGCGGCGTGTATGGCACTACTTTTGTGTAGTGCCGGACG
>JAJKJU010000047.1 GCA_021153565.1 Rhizobacter sp. | reverse complement strand
CGCCATGTGGCTCGCCATGACAGAGTCGATCACTGCGACACAGGCGACTGTGTCCAGCGAGGGCGGCTCCGGGTAAAGGTCAGCCCAGAGGGAGAGGGAGCAATACATTCTGTAAGAAGGATTCTTTATGAGCGCTACCGGCACACCCGGTTTGGCACGCGAGACCTCGGTCCTAGTCTTTCTCCAGCCTTTCCAGGCGTGGATTGATGACCCGGAGGTGACGGAGATTGCCGTGAACACCACTGGCGTCGTCTGGGTGGAAGCGCGTTCGAGCTGGACCCAGCATCCGTGCCCCGAGGCCGGCAGCGCGCAGCTTCGAGCCTTGGGCACGGCGGTGGCAACCTATTCGAACCAGAAGTGGGACGAAACCGCGCCCATCCTGAGCGCGTCGATGCCGGATGGATCGCGTATCCAGCTTGTCATGCCGCCAGCGGTGGAGGAAGGGCGCTACTCCTTCACGATGCGCAAGCCCTCCAGGCTCGTGCGCCGGATCGACGACTTTGCGAATGAAGGACTGTTCCGCAAAGTAACGCCTCTGAAGAACCAGGTCAGCGCGCAGGACCAGGAACTGCTCGAGCTGATGCAAGCCGAGCAGTACGAACGGTTCATCAAGCTGGCGGTGAAGTACCGCAAGAACATCATCGTGTCGGGCGCAACCGGCTCGGGCAAAACGACCTTCATGAAAGGCCTCGTTCACGAAATACCGCTGACCGAACGCCTGATCACGATTGAAGACGTGCGCGAACTGTTCCTTCCCCACGAGAACTGCGTGCACTTGCTCTATAGCAAGGGTGGCCAGGACAAATCGAAGGTGCGGCCGAAGGATCTGCTCGAAAGCTGCCTTCGCATGAAGCCCGACCGCATTCTGCTGGCCGAAGTACGAGGCGATGAGTGCCTCTACTACGTCCGCAATGCCGCTTCAGGGCACCCCGGCAGCATCACCAGCTGTCACGCCGGTTCGCCAGCACTGGTGTTCGAACAACTGGCCATCATGATCCAGGACTCCCCCGGCGGCGCCAACCTGACCTTCGACGTCATCAAGCGCTTGCTGACGCTGACGATCGACATCATCGTGCAGTTCCAGAACCTCGACGGTGAACGCTTCATCAGCGAGATCTACTTCGACCCCCACAAGAAGCTGACGGCATTTTCATGAAGAACGCATTCAAGTCACCGATGAAGACCGCAGGAATCCTGCTGAGCGTGGTAGTGCTCTTGGCCATTGCGAACTATCTGGCTGGCGTGCTGCTGTTCGTCTCGTACCGGCAATCACCCTTGAATGCCGGCCTGTTCACCATTCAGCAAGCCTACTTCTCGTACACCGATCCCACCGTTTTGCTGCGAGTGAAAACATTCTTCCTCATGTCCTTGCTGCTGTGTTTCGGCGGGACCTTCGCGGCCTTCATGTCCAGGCGAGACCGCACTGTCGACAAGACTCTGTTCGGCAAGGCGCGCTTCGCGACCTTGAAGGACATCAGCAAGGAAAAGCTGGACGGCGAGAAGGGTGTGGTGCTCGGCAAGTTCAAGGATCGCATGCTGCGCCTGGGCGGGTACGAATTCGTGTTGCTCGCAGCACCGACCCGCACAGGCAAGGGCGTGGGGTTCTGCGTGCCCAACCTGCTGCAGTTTGCCGATTCGGCGGTGGTTCTCGACATCAAAGGCGAGAACTACAACCTGACGTCGGAATTCCGCCGACGCTACATGGGCAACGAGATCATCTACTTCAACCCGTTTTCCGAACACACCCATCGCTGGAACCCGCTGAGCTACGTTTCTGCCGACCCGAACTTCCGCGCCAACGACCTGATGGCGCTGGCCACCATCATCTATCCCGTCAACGAGAAGGACCCGTTCTGGTCGGACGCGGCAAAGAACCTGTTCATCGGGCTCGGTCTGCTGATCCTGGAGACGCCGGAGTTGCCGCCCACGATCGGTGAAATCCTGCGCCAGGGCTCCGGCAAGGGCATGGCGATCGACGAGTACCTGAAGAAGGTGATGCAACAGCGCGAGGACAGCGGCCGGCCGCTGTCGCACACCTGCCGCGACACGCTGAATCGCTTCCTGAACAGCGGCGAGCAGGCGCTCAAGGGCGTTCATGCGACGTTCTCAGCCTCGCTCACGCCGTGGGCCAATGCGGTGATCGACAAGGCAACGTCGGGTGACGACTTCAGCCTGCGCGACGTGCGGCGCAAGAAGATGACGATCTACCTGAACATCCCGGCGGGCGAGATCCTGCAGGCCGCGCCCATCATCAAGCTGTTCTTCTCTCAGCTGATCAACGAGAACGTCAAGGAGCTGCCTGAACACAACCCGGAACTCAAGCACCAGTGCCTGCTGCTGATGGACGAGTTCACCGCCATGGGCAAGGTGGACATCATCGCGAAGGGTGTGGGCTACATGGCCGGATACAACATGCGGCTGGCCATCGTCATACAGGACAAGCAGCAGCTCGAGGCGGTGTATGGCAGCGAAGACGCGCACAACATCATCAGCAACATGGGTGCCGTCATTTACTTCACGCCGTCGCAGATTGGGGAGGCGGAAGAGTATTCGAAGATGATCGGCAACGACACCGTGTCGACGTCGAGCCGTCAGACGCCCAAGGGCAGCCTTTTCGGCGTGAAGTCCGAAGGCGGCAGCCCGAGCACCACGGAGCAGTACCAGTCACGCGCGATCATGCTGCCTCAAGAACTGATGCAGATGAGCAAGGACCTGGAACTGGTCGTCCGCTCGGGCATGCCAGTGATCAAGGCTGACAAGATCCGGTACTACGAAGACCCGTACTTCAACGAGCGGTTCACCGCGGTGCCGATGCACGAAGTCGCCCTCGGCCAGGACAGGCGGAAAGTACCCATTCCGGCCGCCCTGCCCCACGGAGATTGGACGGACTACAAGGCCGCCGTAGAGACCAGCGACTTCTACGTGAAGGCCTTCGCGGCGATTCCTGCGCCGCAGTCATCGGAAGCATCGCCCGCCCCGGCCGAGTCGCGGCCTGCTGCCAAGCCCGCGCCTGCCGATGGTGGCGTGGCGTTTCCCCCGCTGCCACAAGGCGCCATGCCCTTCGACGAGCTTCACGCACTTCTAAGGGCGGACGCCAAGGACAAGGAAGCAGTGGCCCCGGTCGCTGTGGCCCGAGCCTATTGCGATGCCATCGTGACCTATTGGCAGCATGCCGAGCTGTCGCTCGACGAGCCACTGCTGGTGCTCGACCTGTGGCCAGGCGACGGCGCCTTCCTGTGGAAGCTGGTGCTGTCGCTGCAAGCCCGGCTGAACGAACCCGGCAAGGATTGGCCTTCATTTCGCTATGTCGTGTGTGTGGATGACGAAGCGCAAGCCGTCGCACTGGCCGGGCATCCCGCCCTCGCGGACGCGGCCGAGCACGGCATGTTCGCGACGCTGCAACGCAACGAATTCCTGGCCCGCACCGAGCCATTGTCACAAGTGAATCCGGTTGTGGTGCTGGCCGAGCGCTACTTCGCCACCCTGCCCCACGTGCTGATGGATTGCGGCGGCGGCACTGCCTCGGTCGCGCAGGTTCGCGCGCGGCCCGGCCAGGCTGGGAGCGGCTCGATCTCCCTCGAGGCTGATTGGCGTTCGTTCGACCCCGCGCAGGACGGCGCCGGGTTGTCCGACCTCGCACGGTCCGTGTTGGACGCCTACACCGCCGCGCCAGAGTCCATGCAGGTGCGGGTGCCGCTGGAGGGCCTCCGAATGCTTGATGCCATCCAGCGGGTGGCCGCCGGCGGCTTCCTGCTGCTGGCGGCCGACCGGGCAGTCTCCCAGGAACGGGCGATCCGCTCCGGCGCGTTCGCCCTGCCCGGCTCACTGACGCTGCCACCGCAGCAGCAGGCCGCGAACTTCCACGCACTCACACATGCCCTACGGCCTGGCGCCGAGTGGACCGTCGATGCGGGCAGCGATGGCGTGCCCGATCTGCTGCTGGTCATGTCGCCGCCGAAGGGGACATCCGGCGTCCTGGCGAAGCTGGCCGGTCGTGTTGCCGGCGTGCTCCAGGACACGCATGCGGCCGCGATCACCGCCAAATCTGCAGCATCCGCGTCGCAGTGCCTGTCGGCATTGCGGCAATCGGATCACGACCCGCAAGTCCTGCTGTCGATGTATGGCGCCCTCGCCTCACTCGACTGGGCGCGAGCCGACTTTCCGCTGGGGCCATGGCAGCGTGCACTGGAAGCCACATGGGGTCTGTGGCTGCCATCGAAGGACGCGTATCCGATGCATCAGGCGCTCAGCTATCTCGCGCTGCAGGCCCGGCACTACGGCCTGGCGCGCGAGGTCAGTCTGATCGGCATGGCAGTGTGCGGCGACAACCTCCAGGACCTGAGTACCCTGGCCGTGTGCGGCCTGCACACTGGCGATCATGAAGCCGCCGAGCAATACGCGTCGCAGGTGCTGGCTTCCGTGCCCGCCGATCCCACCTGTCTCGCGGTCCGCGCCGAACTCGCGCAGCGCGAGGCGCTGCTGCAGGCACACCATTGGTTCCTGCCCGCTGAGGCTTCGGAGGGATCGCTGCGGCTGCAGCCCCTGGCGCCTCACCATGCGCAGGCGCTGTGGCTCCAGTACCGCGACATTGACGTCTCGATGGCATTCCGGCTGCCGGCTCCGGCGTCGGCCGACGGCCTGGCGGCGTGGATCGACGGGGCCACCCGCGACCCACACCGGCTCGACTGCGTGGTGGTGCACGAGGACTGGGGGGTCATCGGCATCGTCGGTATCGGCATGACGGACAACGCTGGCCTTTTCAGCTTCTGGATCGGGGCAGACCGCCAGGGACAAGGCCACGGCGCGCAGTCCGCGCGCCTGCTGCAGCCCATGCTCGAAGCCGCCGGCATCCGGCAGCTGTTCGCTCTGGTGCGGCCGAACAACCGCCGCTCGCTCGCGGCTTTGGCAGCTCTTGGCTACGCACCGATGGCCATCGCGGCGCAGCAACCCGATAACGAACTGCGCTTCCTGCGCCTGGGCAATGCGGCAGAGGCAGACAGGCCTGATGCGAGGGCCGCGCTTGCGCGTGTGTGCGCCGGGCATGCCCCCGGCCTTCGCTTCGATTGAAGCTGCGGGGACGCCCCGCCATCAAGGCATTCACATTCATCATGGTGGCGTGAGACACGCCGAGCACTTGGAACTGGAGCAAACGTCATGCAACGAGAACCAGGGAAGCCCCGGGGGCTTAACCAACAACCTGCCCAGCAGCAGCAAGCCGCTGAGCCGGGGCCATCCTCTCACCTCACCCCTCCCAATCCGCTCTCGCAGTCAGGCTCATTGCCGCCAACTCAGTTGGCTGCTCCGGGAGGGTATCGCCCGCACGCGACGGATGTCGGCCAGCATCTTCAGTTCAACTTGCCGCAGTCGCAATCAGGCCCTTTCATCGGGAGGTACGTCGGCGCCGGAGCGGACGGCCAGCATGTGTTTGATACTCACTCACACGGAAGACTTTCAGTCCCCGAAAGCCACATACTCGGCTACCGGCCCTCTGTTGGCGGCATGCATCCCCCGGGTCAGGTCCGCTCACCTGAAGAGAACTTGAGTGGTCGTGATCAGGTCCAGTTGTCCGCGGCTGATCTTTCGGAGCCCATGGCCCGCCTGCGTCGAGATCCCAGTCTCGCTGATCACATGGCAGTGACCACGTTTGAAGAAACGCCCAACTACCCAAACTTTGAACAAAACCGGCATAACCTGGAAGTTCGAGGCGTTCCCGTTGTGCCCAGTGTGGACATCAGCCAGACCCAAGCGACGGCGGAGCGTCTATCAGGATTGCCTGCCGAGGCAAACTTGCATTTCCAGATGCCGAGGGTACCGCGGGGCACGAAGGGCTATTCGACCCAGAAATTGGTGCGTGACACCTGGAAGCTGCCAAGCGCGATGGGCCAAGACATGACCGTGAGCATCACCGCACCGCATCCAGATGGCTATAGCAAGTTGAGCACCCACAACGGCTTCTATGGTCTGGAATCCGGCAAGGCGGTCAAGAAGACAGCCATGGAATTGGATGAGGCTGGTACCGACTCTGACGCGTCCCTGGAAGGGTATGGTTACGAGCACAAGCAAAGCACGGTGGATCAGTCCACCGAAGTGGCTGCCAAACGCAAGAAGTACAAATTCGTTCCCAGTGACCCTGAGCATCAGGAATTCAAGGGCGCTCCGAAGGGGCCTGGCGATCGAGATGGCGATTCTGAGGGCGGCGGCTCCTTAGGTGCCGAGGTGTAGGAGCGGGGAACGGATGTCTATCTCGTCCTGCTCTGCAAACGGGACGCTTGTCTTCATCACGATGGCGTGACACACGCCGAACACTAAGCAAAGGTCATGGACAGATCACAAGGGCAGCAACCTGCACAACAGCAGCATGCGCAACAGCAACCTGCGCAACAGCAACCGGTTCAACAGCAACCTGCGCAACAGCAGCATGCACAACAGCTGGCCACTCAGACCGGGCCATCCTCCCCCCTTACTCCCCCCAATCCGCTCTCGGGGACCCCAGCCGAGTTGCATTCAAACCCATCGCACGCGATCGCCGCGCAGGAAAGGGCCATCACCCCAGCAGACGCCCACCAAAGGCTCATGTCGAATCCTGAGGACTTTCTGAGGAAGTTCCCGATCAAGATGTTCGGCACCGGCGCTAACAGGCCATCCGGGGTGAATGGCTTCGCGATAGTCAACCGGGACCCACGCCCGCAGGAAGTCTCAAAGCGACCGAGTTCCATATTCGGTAAGCATCTCTTACACGACACTGAATCTTTCGATATCAAGCCCGCATCTTCATTGGGGCCGAATGACATTCGACACCAATTCGAAGCTCACTCGATTCGCATGGATGTAGGTGCAGCCGCCATGAATTCCTATCGCCTCGACGCCAGCGGGCCATCGATCATGGTGACCGGCGAGTTATCGGGTTGCAGCATCGTGATGCGGCCGGTGGAAGGCGGAGGTGTGGACATCGCTCACGTCCAGCCCAGGCCGACACACATAGGTCAAAACGGCGCGCCATCCACGCCGGCACAGACGGGTCAAGAGCTCCACAACGAACTCACTCAAGCACACCCTGACGCAATAGTCTATGGAGCATCAGACACCCGCGGCCAATACGATTCATCCGATCGCCGCGTCTCGATCATCGGCGTGCGCACAGATGGGCAGTGGTCTTTGTTTGCCCAGAAGGTGAACGCAGACGACAGGCGAATTAGAACCACGTATCAGATCTTCCCGAGCGAGAAAAAGCTCTGATGGAAGGGCGCAGGGGTGTGCACAACCTCAAGGCATTCATCATCGGTGGCGTGACACACGCCGAACACTGGAGCAAATCATGTTCGAACGAAACCCAGGGTCGTCCCGGCAGCCTGCACAGCAGTCCGTGCAGCAGCAGCCCACTCCTCAGGTGGCCCCTCGCCCCACTCCTGCGAATCCGCGCTCGGTACAGCAAGACGCGTCGCATCTGAACGCGCCGCCACCGGACCTCAATCCGCGCGACCCTGCCGCTGACCCGTGCTGTGGCATGGGCCATGCCGTCAAGGCGGTAGCCACCAAGTTCGCATCCGCCCTGGGGATGAACGGAGCTGCCCAGACCAATCGTCAGGAGCACTCGCAAGCCGCGGAAGAGCGGACTCAAGAAGGCCAGGCCGATCCTGGGCGTGCGGGCGACGCGGCACAGCTGGCTCGAGCGGCGACCGATCCGAACCATCCGCAGTACATGCATTTGTCGGCCGACATGTGCTGGGACGCCGTGAAGCGATGCGGCGTCGAGGCCGGCGCCGTGGGACGCCACGTTGACGCCCAGCACGGACTCGTCTCGCATACCGATACCCTCGTTCCCGACCGCGCCGCAATCGAAAGGCTGCCGGCGGGCACGGCTGTGGGATTCTTCGAGGGAGAGCGTCCCGTTCACGTCATGCTGAGCGTCGGAGATGGCCATGCATGCGGAAACAAGAACAACTGTATCGGCAGAGGCAATCCGGTGGGATGGGAGTCTCTCGACCTCAAAGCGCTCAACTGGGACGGGAATGGGGGCATCACCGCGCCTGGTCTGCACAGCCCCCAACGAACGCTGCAGGTCCGCGCCCGCCCCTTGGGGACCTGATACTTCAGAGCCTGCGTGTCTTAAACGCTGGGAGCCAGCATGGTCACTGTCTGGGCTGTGGATGCCGGTTGCAGCAAGCACCCGCGGGGCGCTTGTCAAGCTTCATACAGTCGATCCATCGCCTGGACATACAGAAACGTGATGCCCGGGTGTGCCGCCGCGACGCGGTCGTGCCCAACCTTCAGCAACTCCGTGATCGCAAAGGCATCGTCGAACTCCTGATTGGCAATCAGCCCGGTCTGCTCACTGTCGTAGCGTGTGTGATGTGCCGGCCGGACGGCATCCGGGGGAAGGGCCATGGCAATCTCGTTCACCGTGTCGTGGATCCCCGAAGTTTCGAAGTCGGGAAACCTCCTGGCATCCTCGGCACCGTATCCGAGAGCGATGCCCAGCCGGACATCATTCTCACGCAGCCAGTCCAGGCCCTCTGGGGTACATAGGAAGTCGACGATTCGCCTGACTTCCCGACATCGCATGGAATGGCAAAGGCTTGGCGGTTGTTCGCAACTGTCTTTGCCAGATTGGTCTTGCGGATGAACGCGCACATGGGCTGGCCGTGCGCCTGCCTCGCCGGAATCTCTACCACGGCAAAGTCAGAGCCAAGCGGCCGACCGTGGCTCTCGCTCGCCACCATGGTAGCCATCGTCCCCGCTGTCTTGGCGCCGGCGACATACATCGGCTTTCTGCCGAACAAAACGGGCGCAAGGCCAAAGGACATGAATTCCCGCAGGAACACTCCCATGGTTGCAGGTTGGTCATTGATGGGTGGGAGCGTTTCGAAACGTAATTTTCCTCGTGGCGCGATGCTGCCCGATGACGATGTCCTCGCTATCAATGCGAGCGGCCCAGAAAGGCCGCGCTCTCGGGCAGGTTGTGATTCCGGTGTGGGGTCGCCTTGCTGTCCCGCCGCTTCGGTTGGTGAGTGCTGCGTGCCCGTGACTGGCTTGGAAAAGTTGCAACCCATGATGACTTCCGCTTGAACTAATCCGAATGAAATGACCCACCAATGTAGATTCTTTCCCCGAAACCATGGCGTTCAACCGAAGTGCTGTTCGAGTGGACGAAAACAGACCCAAAGGGTGATGCTCATGGCACGTCCTCCACCACGGCCGGATGAAGAATGGCTTCGCGATAGTCAACCGGGATCTGCGCCCCGCGCGCCGTATCACCAATCCGTTGGCGCTCATCCAGGCGCCGTCGAAGGCTGACAAGGATCGGGTAATGGGGCGCTTCCTGTCCGCGCTCGACTCGATCGCCAATGGCAGCCATCCAGGCGCCGAGGAATGGCGTGACCTGAGCGATTCAATCAACACCGTCGAAACGCTGGCGCTGCACTTCCGAAAGCTGGTTCCCGCCGAGGTGATGCCGCCGGTCAATCGCGCAATCGAGGGCATGGTCCAAGCGAGCCGTCGATTCAAGGCTGGGCAGGGCATGCGCTTCGACGCGGCCGGGCTGCATGCGTTGCGCGAGGTGGTCGACATCTACGGCCAGTGCCTCGACGGCTTCACCGCTCACGAGATGGCGCAAGCCCACGCCGAAACGCAACGCCGCGTGAACGTCCTCCTTCATGACAAGAACCGGCGCGCTGACGTCGTCGAGCTATGACCTCTCTTCCAATGTCCGCCTGCGGGCTGATGTCGATCTACCTATCCCAGGTGAGTCGGCACCCCCGCGCTGCGCGCTGGGCGCCACTCGTCGGGCTGTACGGGCAGCCGGCGTGGTTCTACTACGCGGGGAGCAAGGGCGACTACGAACTGTTCCCGCTGTGCATCGCGTTCACCGTGCTCTACGTCCGTGGCGTGTATCGGCAATGGAGCAGCGCATGAACGCACTCCGCAAGTTCAAGGCGCTTGGGGGTTCTGGACTGACGACGCCCGAGTGAAGATCAAAGTGGCCGCCGCCATGTTTCCTTTTTCGTTCTTCGCGGTGAAGAAGAACCTCGGCGACTGGGAAGTGGAGGCGTTCTGATGAATGTCGAATGTCGCCAGCAAGCTCATCGCGTCGCCAAGGGCATCGCTGTTTTCGGCAGCGACTGTACCGCACCTATATCGCACGCCCATCACGCGCAGCCAACGAATGCGATCCACCCCATCATAGCCACAGGGTCACATCTCCAGCGAGAGCCGAGGCGGTAAAGTGGGGTGCGCTTTTCGCGATTTTGTTAGTACTGCATGAAACAACAAACATTCACGAAAAAGCTAGGTGGCATGCGGCCTGCAGCAGGACGGAAGCCGCTGAGTTATGGCGCACACATCGGTGGTATCCATCGAAGATGCGCCCGATAACACGTTAGCCACTAAGGAGAAGATCATGCAGCGAGCTACTACAGAACAGATCGCGCGACTCATCGACGAGGGAGAGAAGCAAAAGAGTTCGCATGATATGGAAGTTTGGGCGGCTAAAGTTCTGGGATTCTTTCGACAGGCCCTCTTACCTGACCAGGCTGACAACTTTGCTTCCCTCAAGGCGACCAACACTTGGCAAACTCATGCTCTGCGTCTCGGTCATCTACAGGGGATGCTGGCAAACTTGCCGCGCGCTGCCGAGGCAGTGACAACGAGTCGAAAGAAGTCATGGGGAGGTTCTTGGAGAAGCTCGGACTGCAGCCAATCATCTTGCACGAACAGGCGAACTCCGGTCGAACAGTTATCGAAAAGTTTGAGCTATATTCAAACGACATTGCGTTTGCGGTTGTCCTTCTCACGCCAGATGACTACGATGAATCCATCACCAAGCCAGACGCCTCACGACCCCGAGCTAGACAGAATGTGATACTTGAACTCGGCTACTTCATGGGCCGTCTAGGAAGGACCCACGTGTGCGCGCTGCACAAAGGTGGAGTCGAACTTCCGTCTGACTACCAAGGTGTCCTGTATATCGAAATCGACTCAACCGGTGCATGGAAAGCTAAGCTCGCACAAGAGTTCGTTCAAGCAAAGCTCTCCATTGACCTTAGCGCACTGCTTGGTGGCTAACGATTAAGAATAGATCGCGCGAAGCCGCGATCTGATCCGTTTGTTGGACAAGCCCGGGGCAATCGGCTCGGCGGTGCTCCAGCCACCGCAAATAGACCCGAATAGTCCAGCCGCAAGAACTGCGCTGGGGAAGCCGGCAAGGGCGCTGATTGCGCTGGCCGGTGGCTGCCGAGCATCGATGCGTGGGATGTTCCGAGG
>JAJKJU010000046.1 GCA_021153565.1 Rhizobacter sp. | reverse complement strand
GGAACGCGACACGGGTCGCTCCAAAGGCTTTGGCTTTGTCGAAATGGGCAGCGATGCAGAAGCCCAGGCAGCTATCAACGGCATGAACGGCCAGCCTCTGGGCGGCCGCAGCGTTGTCGTGAACGAAGCCCGTCCGATGGAAGCACGTCCTCCACGTAGCGGCGGCTTCGGCGGCGGCGGTGGTGGCGGCTACGGTGGTGGCGGCGGCCGCTCCGGCGGTGGCGGCGGTTACGGTGGCGGTGGTGGCGGACGCGGCGGCTACTAAGCCCTGGTTGTACTAATGACGGCGGTGATGCGAAAGCTCACCGCCGTTTTGCATGGTCGAGCGCGCCTCAGAGGCTGGGAGTTTTTCGAGCGTGTCCGAGCAGCGCGTCAAAAGGCACCTGATCTAGGCGCAAAGCACAGCCATGGCCTCCCGGGCTATGGCGAGCATTTGCAACGACGAGCAGGGGTCTTTTGGCGTGATGAGCGGGCATGATCGAAATGCTCTCAGCCTCTCAGCGTGAACAACGCTGTTTGCGTTCAGCTCGTCTTGCGATTCTTCCTTGGACGCCCGGCCAGCGCGCGGTCGAACAACCAGTTGGGCAGCAGGCGCAAAAGCTTCGCAATGATGCCCGCCTGCCAGGGAATCACGCGGAAGGTCACGCCACCTTCGATCGCCGCAAATGCCTCGTCCGCAAAAGCCTCCGCGGTCATCAGGAATGGCATGCTGTAGCGGTTGTCGCGCGTGAGCGGGGTATCGATGTACCCAGGTGCGACCGTCACGACCTTGACGCCGAAGGGCCGGCATTCGCCACGCAAACTTTCGCAATAGCTGATGACCGCCGCCTTGCTGGAGCAGTAAGCACCATGTCCCGGCAGTCCGCGTATGCCCGCGACGCTCGCGATTCCGGCAAGCCGGCCGCTCTTGCGCTTGCACATCGGGGCGACGAATGGCTGAAAGGTCGCGGCCATTCCAAGGTTGTTGGTCTCGTAGGTGGCGCGCATCACATCGAGGTCGTCGTAGATCGCGGTGTCGACACCCACGCTAATGCCGGCATTGGCGATCACCACGTCCGGTACACCCTGCGCCGCGATGCAGGCACGACCCGCGGCAGTAATACCCGGAATGTCGCGCACGTCGGCCGCGTATACCGCCACACGTGAACCCTCGAGGCCTTGCGACTGCGCCCAGGCCTGCACTTCGGCACTGCGCCGCGCTACAAGTGCAAGCCGATAACCGGCCTTGTAAAAGCGCGCGGCGAGCGCCTGGCCAATGCCGCTCGACGCACCGGTAATGAAGACAAGGGGAGATGTCGTGGCAGAAGTAGGGCCCATCGGTTCCTTATTTGGTCCCGTCGCGAACCGCGGGGGGAAAGCTGGCTGTCACGCGGCCTTTCAGTTGCACGACACGTTCCACGTTGTCGTAGTCCATCGCGTCCGCATGCACTTCCGTACTGCCGCGCGTCACCGTGACCGGCAGATGCGATCGCACGCGCTCGGTGTTCAGAAACGCATGCAGGAACTCGCCGCGAAAGTCCACCGGATCCTCGCCGTCGAGGCTTTCGCGCACGATGTGCGCGCCGCCTTGCAACTGGATCTCGCTGCCGTCGCCATTGGACAGCGCGGTGCGCGCGCTCGCGATGGTCACGTGGCCATCGGGAGCGATGGCCCGCACCCGGACGTTGTCGATTTCCAGCGTGTCGGTGTCGGGGTAGTGGCGCATGGTGTCGCCCTCGATCTGTGCACGCATGCGGCCATCGGGCGCAAAGCGCCGCACGATGAAGTGCGACATTTGATAGTCAGGCTCGTGCTTCAATGGCTCGTCCACTTGAGGCGCGTCTGCCAGCGGCGTGTTCTTCACGAGCCACCAGGTGCCCAGCGCGAGCACGGCCATCAGCAAGAGCGGCAAGAACGACGATGCCTGCTCGATGATTCGCGCCGAGATGGGCATATCACCGTGCCGATGCGCAGCTGCCGCCGGGGCCAACAATGTGGCGTCGGTCATGGGCTCGAAGATCCGTCGTCCAGCGTCACAAGATGCCCGTGCAGCAAGTCAGCGTATCGGCCAGCTGCCGTCAGAAGCAGATCGCAGCATTCGCGCGCGGCCCCATGGCCGCCGGCCGCGCTTGTGACGTGATGCGCCACCGCTCTTGCTTCGACATGCGCGTTCGCCGGTGCGCAGGCAAATACCGCGCGTGTCATGAGCGGCAAGTCAGGCCAGTCGTCGCCCATGGCGGCCAGCGCGTCCCATTCGATCTGCAACGTCTTCATCACGCCCGCCGCCGCGGAGAGCTTGTCGTGCGCGCCATACACGGCATGTGCAATACCCAGATCGGCTACGCGTTTGCGCACGGCAGGCGAATCGCGGCCGGTGATGACGATGGGGACGATGCCGCCCTGGGCCAACAGCTTGAGCCCATGGCCGTCCAGCGTGTTGAAGGCCTTGAATTCCTCCCCGCGTTCGCTGATGTAGATGCGCCCGTCTGTGAGCACCCCGTCGACGTCGAAGATCGCGGCACGAATGC
This sequence comes from Rhizobacter sp., assembly GCA_021153565.1. GTDB lineage: Bacteria > Pseudomonadota > Gammaproteobacteria > Burkholderiales > Burkholderiaceae_C > Albitalea. The sequence continues at coordinate 15,387 of JAJKJU010000046.1, read as the reverse complement.
CTTGGGCCTTCAGCAGCAGTTCGGGAGTGAAGGAAAGCGCGGGCACCAAAGTCAGCGACGGCATCAGATGACCTTCGCCCGCATCAAGTCGTTTGAGTTCAGCGCGCCGACGAGCTTGTTATTTTCGTCGACCACCAGAACGAGCGTGATGCGTGCCTCTTCCATCAGGTCGGCAGCATCCACGGCAAGTGCGTCGGGTCGAACGGAACGGGGCCTCTTGTGCATCACCTCGCCGGCTTTCAATCCGCGCAGGTCGCTGCCTTGCTCGATGCAGCGCCGCAAGTCACCGTCAGTGAAGATGCCCAGCACGTAACCCTTTGCGTCGATGACGGCGGCGGCGCCCAGGCCCTTGGTGCCCATCTCACGCATCATGTCGGTGAAGCCGGTTTCGGCCGTCACAGTCGGCAAGGCATCTGCGGTGCGCATGAGATCGCGCACATGCGTGAGCAGCTTGCGGCCGAGGGCCCCACCGGGGTGCGAACGAGCGAAGTCTTCTTCGCGGAATCCGCGAGCGTCGAGCAGAGCCACCGCCAGCGCATCGCCCAGCGCCATCTGTGCGGTCGTGCTGGCCGTCGGTGCGAGATTCAATGGGCAGGCCTCCTCATCGACCGCACTGTTGAGCACAACGTCGGCGTGCTGCGCTAGCGTTGATTCGCCACGACCGGTCATGGCGACCAGTTTCACGCCCAAACGCTTGAGTGCCGGCAGGATGGCGGCAATCTCATCGACTTCCCCTGAATTGGAAATGGCCAGCACCACATCGCCCTCGGTCACCATGCCGAGGTCGCCATGGCTCGCTTCGGCCGGGTGCACAAACATTGCCGGCGTGCCGGTGGATGCGAGAGTTGCGGCGATCTTGCGCCCGACATGGCCGCTCTTGCCCATGCCCATCACAACCACACGTCCACTGCACTGGAGCATGACTTGCACCGCGACACCGAAGCTCTCGCCCTGACGCCCCTTGAGGCCCAGCAAGGCACGGGCTTCAATCTCGAAGGTCTCATGTGCGAGATTCAGGGCGCGTTGCGCATCGAATGAGGGTTTTGCAGGCACGGTGCGACGCCAAGTGTCCGATAGGATGGAGCGATTGTAGGCACCACCGGCATGGCCCTTGCGAGCGGTGCCCGGCACACATTTCGCCCAACCACGAATGGCTTCCTCTCTCGAACTCGTCCTGCTATACCTCGTCGCCGCCGTGGCGGGCGTGGTGGTGTGCAGGCTCGTCAAGCTGCCGCCCATGCTGGGCTACCTGGCGGTGGGCGTGCTCATCGGCCCGAACGCGATGGCGCTCGCAAAGGGTTCGGCGAGCGTCCAGTACCTGGCCGAGTTCGGCGTGGTCTTTCTGATGTTTGTCATCGGGCTCGAATTCAACCTGCCCAAGCTCAAAAGCATGCGCAAGCTGGTGTTCGGGCTGGGTTTCAGCCAGGTATCGCTGACCATGCTCGCCACATTGGCAGCCAATGCCTTGCTGACGTGGGGGCTCTCGCTGGTCGGACGGTCATGGGGCCTGCACTGGCAAAGCGCCATCGCACTCGGCGGCGCACTCGCGATGAGCAGCACGGCCATCGTCGTGAAATTGATGGCCGAGCGGCTGGAGCTCGACAGCGAGCACGGGCGGCAGGTCATGGGCGTCCTGTTGTTCCAGGACTTGGCAGTTGTGCCTCTTCTGGTGCTGATTCCGGCCCTGGGCTCATCCCCGGAATCGCTGATGAGCGAACTTGGAGTCGCCGGCCTGAAAGCGGCCGCCGTGCTGGCGCTTCTTCTGGTGGGCGGTCAGCGCGTGATGCGCTGGTGGCTGACGCAGGTGGCAAGACGCAGGAGCGAAGAGCTCTTCATCTTGAACCTGCTGCTGGTGACGTTGGGCCTGGCCTACCTGACGGAGCATGCCGGCCTGTCGCTCGCGCTGGGTGCCTTCGTGGCCGGCATGCTGATCGCCGAGACAGAGTACAAGCACCAGGTGGAAACCGACATCAGGCCCTTCCACGATGTGTTGCTCGGGCTCTTTTTCATCACTGTGGGCATGAAGCTGGACGCGTTCGCGGTGGCGGCCGAGTTGCCGCTGGTCATTGCGCTCACGGTATTGCCCGTGTTTTTCAAGTTCGCACTGGTCACCGCGCTCGCCAAGCTGTTCGGCGCCCCCACGGGCGTGGCCTTGCGCACCGGTCTTTATCTCGCCCAGGCAGGCGAGTTCGGTTTCGTGTTGCTGGCACTTGCCACCGACAACAAACTCTTGCCTCCACACCTGCAAAGCCCCGTGCTGGCGAGCATGGTGCTGAGCATGATGGCGACACCCTTCATCGTGATGTACAGCAACCGGATCGTCATGCGACTGAGCTCGAGCGACTGGCTGATGCAGTCCGTCGCGATGACGACCATCGCCAAACGCGCGATCAATACCGAGCGGCACGTGATCATCGCGGGTTACGGACGCAGCGGGCAGAACCTGGCGCGCATCCTTGAGGGCGAGCACATCCAGTACATGGCGTTGGACCTCGACCCCGATCGAGTGCGGCAGGCGACAGCTGCCGGGCAGAGTGTTGTGTTCGGCGACGCGGCACGGCTGCAAAGCCTGATGGCCGCGGGTTTGGCACGTGCAAGTGCGGTGGTGGTGAGCTACCACGACACCGCTTCGGCCATGAAAATCCTGCACCTCGTGCAAACGCACGCACCGAAGGTACCGGTCATCGTGCGCACCATCGACGACGGCGATCTTGAAAAGCTTCGCGCGGCGGGGGCGACCGAGGTGGTACCCGAGGCTCTAGAGGGATCACTGATGCTTGCAAGCCATGCGCTCGCGCTGGTGGGCGTGCCCATGAGGCGGGTGATCCGCGTCGTACAGGACCAGCGCGATGCGCGATACGGGCTGCTGCGCGGGTACTTCCACGGCGCGGACGACGACACCGTCGACGAGCTGCAGACGGCACGCCTGTCGAGCATTACGCTGCCTTCGGGCGCGCAATGCGTGGGCCGATCGCTGGGCGATCAGGCCCTGCACGCCGTGGGCGTCACGGTGGTGTCATTGCGTCAAGCATCGGGCGCTGTCACCAAGCCGCGCGACGACGCCACGCTGGCGTCGGGCGATACGCTGGTGCTGTCGGGTTTGCCGGAGCCGCTCGCTCTGGCAGAAGAAAGACTGCTGGGGTCTATCTAGTTCTAGGGCGAGAAACAGGTCTTGCCGGGATGGTCGTCAGGCAGGAGGAGTGCAGCGAGGGAATCAACTCAACTGAACGGAATCTGCCGCAGCAGGTTGTTGCGCATGCGCGTGTACATCACGCCCCCGGCCGCGCGAATGAGTTCGAGTGCAAGTGCCGGTAATCGCTGCGAGAGCTCTTCGAGGCGCGGCCCGCGCAGGGCCCAAACCTCGCATGGCGTCATCGCTTCGACGTTGGCCATGCGTGCCACGTCACTGAAGAGGCCGGGCTCGCCGATCACGGAGCCCGCACGCAGGATGGCGATGCGGTTGGTGCCAGGCGGTCCACCGGTCGCGAAGACCTGCAGCGACCCCTGGCCGAGGAAATACATGGTTCGATCGGTATCACCTTGCTTGATGAGCAGATCGCCAGCACGGATTTCGTGGCGGGTGAGATACGGCGAGATGATGCGCCATTGATCCAGCGAGAGTCGCGGCCGGAATGCGTCATCCGCATTCAGCGTCTGCATCGCGTGCACCAAGTCGTTAAATTCCATTCGATACCCCGAAGCTATAGCGCCTCGCCCCTTCGTAGTTGTTGACCGATTATGCGGTCGCAGCCATGACACCCACAATCGCCCGGACACGGTGTCCAGGCTCCTTCGGCCTATGAAGCGGCGCCGCTGTCGCGATCTTTGTCACGCAATCGGCATCCCTCACTTCCCGATACAAAACCTGCTGAAGATTTCGCCCAGCAAGTCATCGGCGCTGAACTCGCCGGTGATCTCGCCCAGCGCAGTCTGCGCGAGGCGCAACTCCTCCGCAAGCAGGTCGAGCGCAGGCTCACGGCTGTCGGCTTGCGATTGCGCCATCGCCAGGTGTTCGCGCGTTCGCCGCAAGGCCTGGACGTGGCGAGTGCGAGCAATGAACAGACCTTCGGGGCTCGCGTGCCAGCCGGCGAGCTCGAGCAACTTGCGGCGAAGAACTCCCAGGCCGGCACCGGTCTTGGCGGATACCGGCAGACCTTGAGTCGCCGCGCGCTCGGCTGCAGCTGATGCGGCATCGGCCTTGTTGAACACGCGGACCAACCGACCTTGATCGGCAAGGGTGGCGGGAAGCCGCTGCGCGATATTGCTGTCGCCAGCGTCGTAGTCCGGCTCGCCCGCACGCGTGAGGTCGTGCAGAAGGAGCAGGGCATCGGCGCCTTCGATCTCGGCCCATGTGCGCGCAATGCCGATGCGCTCAACCTCGTCACGCGTCTCGTGCTCTGCACGGATGCCCGCGGTGTCGATCACATGCACTGGCACGCCTTCGATCTGGATGGTCTCGCTCACCTTGTCGCGTGTGGTGCCGGCAATCGGCGTGACGATGGCGAGCTCCGCACCGGCCAATGCATTGAGCAGCGAACTCTTGCCCACGTTAGGCTGGCCGGCGATCACGACCTTGATACCTTCTCGCAATAGTGCGCCTTGCTTCGCGCGGTCGAGGACCGTGTCAAGCTGCTGGGCGATGGTTTCGAGCTGGCCGCGCGCGTCGGCCTTTTGCAGGAAGTCGATCTCTTCCTCAGGGAAGTCGAGAGTGGCTTCGACCAGCATGCGCAGGTGAATGAGCTGGTCACGCAGGGTGTGAATCTCGGCCGAGAAGCCGCCACTGAGCGAACGGCTTGCCGAACGCGCGGCGGCTTCCGTGCTTGCATCAATGAGATCGATGACGGCTTCTGCCTGCGCAAGATCGAGCTTGTCGTTGAGGTAGGCGCGCTCGGTGAATTCACCCGGCTCGGCCACTCGCAAGCCGATGTCGCGGCCCGCTTCGAGGCAGCGAGCAAGCAGCAGTTGCAGCACCACCGGCCCCCCGTGGGCCTGCAACTCGAGCACCTCTTCGCCGGTGTATGAATGCGGCGCCGGAAAGTGAAGGGCGATGCCCTGATCGATGGCCACGCCTTGTGCGTCCACAAAGGGAAGATAGGTCGCGTGGCGGGGTGGCAGGGCTTTGCCGCAGACGGCGTCGATGATCGGCCTCAACTCGCGGCCCGACGCGCGGACGATGCCCACCGCGCCGCGCCCGGGCGCCGTGGCAACGGCGATGATCGGATCGTGATGTCGAGGCAGCATGAGGCCATTTTCGCCGAGGGCGAGCATGCGGCACGGCAAAAGCATTGACCGAGCCCGCAATGAGACATCGTCCAAGGCCTGTCGGATGGCGCGGGGGGAGGCAGCGTCGACGAGACTTTCGTGGATGCTGACGCTCCTGAGCCAGCCTGGCATGCCGCAACCCGCCTCAAAATTGCTGGGGGTTGCGAATGCAGGCCGGTTCTACCCCGCATTGGTCGATTGTGGAATTTATCGACCCGGTCGTGCGGCCGTCTGGTCGCTATCCAACGAGGCTCGTGCGAAGTTAACGACCCCATGTAAAACGCCCCGCACTTGGGCGAGGCGTGATAGGCCCGAAGTCGCACGTCAGGAGTTCAGTACACCCATTCGCTTGTTGATGATGTATTGCTGCGCGATAGAAAGGATGTTGTTCGTCAGCCAATACAGCACGAGGCCGGCCGGGAAGAAAAAGAACATCACCTAGAAGGCGAGCGGCATGAACCACATCATCTTGGCTTGCACCGGATCGGGCGGCTTCGCACCCAGTGCCACCTGGATCAAGCTCGTACCAGTCATGAGCAGCGGCAGGATGAAGAACGGGTCCTTTACAGAGAGATCGGTGATCCAGCCCAGCCAGGGCGCACCGCGCATTTCAACCGAGGACAGCAGCACCCAGTACAGCGCGATGAAGAACGGCATCTGCACGACGATGGGCAAGCAGCCGCCCAGCGGATTGACCTTTTCTTCGCGGTAGATGCGCATCATTTCCTGCTGCATCTGCTGCGGCTTGTCTTTGTAGCGCTCGCGCAGTTCCTGCACCTTGGGGTTGATGGCCTTCATTTTGGCCATCGACTTGTAGGCGCTGGCGTTAAGCCAGTAGAACGCGATCTTGAGCAACACGACCAGTGCAACGATCGACCAGCCCCAGTTCCCGAGGAACTTGTGCAGCTGCGTGAGCAGCGAGAAGAGCGGCTCGGAAAGGATCTTCAGCTTGCCGTAGTCCTTGACGAGTTCAAGGCCGGGCGCGAGCGTCGCGAGTTTGTTTTCCTCCTGCGGGCCAGCGAAGAGCACCGCCTCGAACTTCTGCGAAGCACCGGGCGCGATCGCTGGCAGCTTGAACAGGATGGCTGCGCTGTAGACCTTGTGGCCGAACATGTTCTCGTTGGCGTCGATGGCGCGAACGCGAAACTCACGTTCTTCCTTGCTGTTGTGCAGCCAGGCGCTCGCAAAGTAATGCTGCACCATGGCGACCCAGCAGTTGTCTGCGGTCTGTACGGTTGGTGCCTTGTCGACGTCCTTGAACTCCAGCTTGTGGAACTTGACCTCTTCGTTGTACAGCGCCGGGCCAGTGAAGGTGCTGTAAAAGCTCGATCCGCCGGGACCGGGCGTACCGTCACGCACCAATTGCAGGTAAATCTGCTGACCGGGCACAGGGGCCGCGCCAACGTTGCGAATTTCATGCTTCACGTCGACCGTGAACTGGCCGCGGTGGAAGACATAGGTTTTGACGAGCTTCATGCCGGCTTGTTCGGCCGATTCGAAGCTCACCGTGACGTCGTTGGCGCCGTCTTTCAGCACCCGCTCGCCAGGAACCACAGCCATCGCGCTCAGGTGGTTGGGCGCGCCCTCCACGCCAAGAAGGCCGGACTCGGCCACGTAGGTGCGCTGGCTGGTACTGTCGAACAGTACGACATTGGTGGCGGGACGCTCTTGCTTGCTGCCGCGACCGATCATCGCGAGGAGCGGTTCATACCATTCCTTCTCGACCTGCTCGCGTTGATTCAGCAGTTCAAGTCGAACGAGCGAGGCGCCGCGTGAGTCGAGCGTCGCCTTGACTGTGTCGGTGACAACTTCCACTTTTTGCGACGGGATCGGTGCGGCCCCGGATTGAACCGCGGAGGCAGTCGTTGCGCCGGACGTCATCCCGGCCGCTCCTGACGCAGCCGGCGCGGATGCGCTCGCGGCCTGCTTCACAGGCGGTGGACGCAGCAGAGAAGGCCGGCCGTTCTGCGTGTTCCATGCTTCGAACAGCAGGAACAATGAAACCAGGAAGACGCCCCAGAGCAGGGTGCGACGCATGTCGGTCATGGCGTGTTCTTTTCGCGGGAAAGGGAGGGATTGGGTCGGTCGGGAGATGGGTCCGACAGTCGGCTGAACAAGGGGTAGGGGTGGGACGGAACGGGTTCGTGTCCGCCGGTGCACCAAGGATGGCAGCGAGCAATTCGGCCGACCGTGAGCAAGGCGCCGACGATTGCACCATGCCTTTCGAGCGCCTGCATTGAATATGCAGAGCAGGTCGGCTCAAAGCGACAGGAACTGCCCAGCCACGGGCTCAGAAAAAACCGGTAGCCTCGCACCAGCAAGATGAGTGCGTCGCGCGGCACGTCGATGACCCGCCGGATGAGCATCATGAATCAGAGGCTGAGAGTGTTTCGAGCGTGTCCGAGCAGCTCGTCAAAAGGCACCTGATCTAGACGCAAAGCGCAGCCATAGCTCGTGCTATGGCGAGCATTTGCAACGGCGAGCAGGGGCCTTTTGGCGTGATGAGCGGGCATGATCGAAATACTCTCAGCGTCTTCAGGCACGTTTCGTTCGGCGAATCGCATCCGCGAGCAGGATGTCGAGCTCGCCGCGTGCAATGTCTCGCAGCGCGGACGAGGCAGCACTCGGAAATTCCTTTGTGGCGAAGGGCGAGCGCAGTCGCACGACCCAAAGACCGTCCGCCAGGCCGGTCAATTGCTGGATCTGTCGGATCATGGCAGCGCGGATTTGCCGCTTCAGAAGCGATCGCGTCACCGATCGCTTGGCATGCCGTTTGGGAACCACGGCACCCACCCATACACCGGCCTTGTCCGCAATTGGTTCAAGGACAATGTCATCCACAGCCTTGGAATCACCGGGTGACTGACTTGTTGATAACTCAGCGGATAACTTGTGGACGGAAGGCTTGCCAGGCAAGCCGGGGACGCCTTCAACGTAGTGAACGGCAAAGTGCGTGCTGCGCGCCCGGGTAGGAGCGGAGAGAACGCGTTCGAAGTCGACGGAACGTACGATGCGGCCGATCACGACGCGAGCCCCGGCAAAACAGGGCAGGTCGGCGTCGGGATCAGACAGCCAGGCGCTTGCGGCCCTTGGCGCGACGTGCGTTGATGACGGCGCGGCCACCGCGGGTCTTCATGCGAACGAGGAAGCCGTGGGTACGGGCGCGGCGGACTTTGGAAGCTTGGTAGGTGCGTTTCATGGTGGTTCCTGCAGGGATAGCTCCCGACGGGCAACCAGCGCGTATCTCGCAAAGTCCAAAAAATGCTTCTGGACTTCCTGGAGACCCTCGCGGGGAAAGCATTCGGGAAACCGACTATTACACCAAAAACCTCCTTCTAAGTCAAAGACTTGGACGGCACGATGCGGTTGCCAAGGGGGCTTGACCCCTGGGTCGAAACTGTGGATAACCGCCTTCCTGGCCGTGTCGAGGGACGTACAATCCGGCCGCTCCAAAGAGAGTTTTCCACAACATGACCGCTGACCTCTGGCTGCGCGGCTGCGAACGACTCGCGGCTGAACTGCCCGAACAACAATTCAATACCTGGATCCGCCCATTGCCAGCTGCCGATGTCGCTGACGATGGTTCGGGCGATGCCGTGGTCACGTTGCGCGTGCCCAACCGGTTCAAGCTCGACTGGATCCGCAACCAGTACGCCAACCGCATCGAGGCCCTGCTCACCGAGATTGCGGGCAAGCCAGTTCGACTTGAGATCGCCCTCGCCCAGCGCGACACCGAACGGACCGTTGCCATTGGCATGGCTTCCGTCATCGCCATTAATTCACGGCCGCAAAGCGTCGCTCAGGCGCTGAACGGCGCTCCATTGAATGGGAGTTACGCGCCCCTGTCGGTTGTTCCCAGCGCCCAGGCCAGCGCTGCCAGGGCGCTGGCCACCAACCGCCTCAACCTGAACCTCACCTTCGACACCCTCGTACCAGGGCGCGCCAACCAGATGGCCCGCACCGCGGCACTGCACGTGGCCGGAGCGCCGGGGCAAATGTACAACCCGCTATTCATTTACGGTGGGGTGGGCCTCGGCAAAACGCACCTGATTCACGCAGTGGGCAATGCGCTTCTGGCCGACAAGGCCGATGCGCGCATCCTTTACCTGCATGCCGAGCAGTTCATCACCGATGTGGTGAAGAACTATCAGCGCAAGACCTTCGACGAGCTGAAGGCCAAGTATCACTCGCTCGACCTCCTGCTGATCGACGATGTGCAGTTCTTCGCCGGTAAGGAACGGACGCAGGAAGAGTTTTTCAACGCTTTCGAGGCGCTGCTCGCCAAGCGCGCGCACATCATCATGACGAGCGACACCTACCCAAAAGGGTTGGCGGACATCGACGAGCGGCTCACCTCGCGCTTCGACGCTGGCCTGACCGTCGCCATCGAGCCGCCTGAGCTCGAGATGCGCGTGGCCATCCTCATGCGCAAGGCCGAGGCCGAAGGCACGACCATGCCCGAGGACGTGGCCTTCTTCGTGGCGAAGAACGTGCGGGCAAACGTGCGCGAGTTGGAAGGCGCCCTGCGCAAGATCCTGGCGTATTCACGCTTCAGCCACAAGGACATCAACATCCAGCGCGCCCGCGAGGCGCTGAAAGACCTGCTGTCGATCCAGAACCGCCAGGTCGGGGTCGAGAACATTCAAAAGACTGTCGCCGACTTCTACAAGATCAAGGTCGCCGACATGTATTCAAAGAAGCGTCCGGCGAGCATCGCACGGCCTCGTCAGATTGCGATGTACATCGCCAAGGAGATGACCCAGAAGAGCCTGCCGGAAATCGGCGAGCTCTTCGGCGGACGCGACCACACGACGGTTCTGCATGCGGTGCGCAAGATCGCCGCGGAGCGCCAGAAAAACACCGAACTGAACCAGCAGTTGCACGTGCTCGAACAGACACTCAAGGGTTAAGCACGGTGACGGCTCTCGCGTCAAACAACAAGGGTGGGGACAACTTTTGAACAAGCTGCCAAATGTCCACAGGGCGAGGACGTCTCGAAAAGTTATTGATTGCCAGTCCCACCTTTCGAGCCTGCTGTCCCACAGGGTTCACCGGTACGTAAATGATTGACAGAAAAGGGGAAAATGGTGTTCTCCACAGAAACTGTTCACCCCTACTAGAACTACTAATTTAAGAGGTTGACATGATTGTCTTGAAGGCAGCGCAAGAAAAGTTGTTGAACACCTTGCAGGCGGTGTCCGGCATCGTCGAACGCCGGCACACCCTGCCCATCCTTGCCAACGTGCTGATCCGCAAAACGGGCGGGCAAATCGAGTTCACCACCTCGGATCTTGAGATCCAGGTTCGCACCGTGGCCGAGTTCGATGGCGATGAGTCGAACTACGCAACCACCGTCGGCGCTCGCAAGCTGATCGACATTCTTCGAGCCCTGCCGAGCGAGCAAACGGTGACGCTGTCTTCGAACCAGAACAAGCTCACGCTACAAGGGGGCAAGAGCCGCTTCACGCTGCAAACCCTGCCGAGCGATGACTTCCCCCTGGTGCAGGAAGCGGCCGATTTCGGCCCTGCCTTCAGCGTCCCGCAGAAAACGCTCAAGCTGCTCATCAACCAGGTGCACTTCGCAATGGCGGTGCACGACATCCGCTACTACCTCAACGGCATCCTGTTCGTGGCCGAAGGCAAGAGCTTGACGCTGGTGGCAACCGACGGGCACCGCCTGGCCCTTGCGCAATCGAACCTCGACGTTGAAATCCCAAAGCAGGAGGTCATCCTTCCGCGCAAGACCGTGCTCGAACTGCAGCGTTTGCTGAAGGACGAAGACACGCCGATCGAGATGCGTTTTGCCGGCAATCAGGCGAAATTCAGCTTCAGCGGGATGGAGTTCGTCACCAAGCTCGTGGAAGGCAAGTTCCCCGACTACAACCGCGTGATTCCGAAGAACCACAAGAACCACTTCACGCTCGGCCGCGCATCGTTGTTGTCGAGCTTGCAACGCGCGGCAATTCTGACCAGCGAGAAGTTCAAGGGCGTGCGCGTGAACATCGAACCGGGCACCTTGCGCATCGCGTCGAGCAATGCCGAGCAGGAAGAAGCGAAGGAAGAAGTCGAAATCGACTACTCGGGCGACAGCATCGAGATCGGCTTCAATGTGACCTACCTGATGGACGCGCTGGCCAACATGAGCCAGGAGATGATCAAGATCGAGTTGCAGGACACGAATTCGAGCGCTTTGATCACGGTGCCGGAACAGGCTGGCTTCAAGTACGTCGTGATGCCTATGCGAATTTGAGCGTCGAATTTTGAGGCTGATAGCAAGCGGGCGTCGGCCTGCTTCAGTGTTTTCGAAGGGACTCGGAATCAGCGGTTCCGCCCCATATGAGAGTCAGAAACAGCGATGAGCGAAGTGCAAAACACCCCTGAAGACGACGGCAAGAAAATCGGCGACAAGGCATCAGAAGCGGCCGCCGTCGGTCCGGCGATCGATGCCTATGGTGAGGGCAGCATCCAGATCCTCGAAGGCTTGGAAGCGGTGCGCAAGCGTCCGGGCATGTACATCGGCGACACATCGGACGGCACGGGACTGCACCACCTGGTGTTCGAGGTGGTTGACAACTCCATAGACGAGTCGCTCGCGGGCCATTGCGACGACATCGTGGTCACCATTCACACCGACAACTCGATTTCCGTGATCGACAACGGCCGCGGAATTCCGACCGGCGTGAAGATGGACGACAAGCACGAGCCCAAGCGCAGTGCGGCTGAAATCGCGTTGACTGAACTGCACGCCGGCGGCAAGTTCAACCAGAACAGCTACAAGGTTTCGGGCGGCCTGCACGGCGTTGGCGTGTCCTGCGTGAACGCGCTGAGCAAATGGCTTCGGTTGACCGTGCGTCGCGAAGGCAAGGTGCATTTCATCGAGTTCAAGAATGGCTTCCCGCAGGACCGTCTGGTTGAGATGCGAGATGGCTTCGAGATCAGCCCGATGCGCGTCACCGGGGAGACCGAGAAACGCGGGACGGAAGTGCACTTTCTGCCCGACGACGAGATCTTCAACAACATCGACTTCCACTACGACATCCTCAGCAAGCGCTTGCGCGAACTGAGCTTCCTGAACAACGGCGTGAAGATTCGTCTTGTCGACGAGCGCAACAACAAGGAAGACAACTTCGCCTTTGTGGGCGGCGTGAAGGGTTTCGTCGACTTCATCAACACCGGCAAGAAGGTGCTGCACCCGAACATCTTTCACGCTACCGGCGACAAGATGAGCGACCAGAACACCAACATCACGGCCGAGGTCGCGATGCAGTGGAACGACGGCTACAGCGAGAACGTTCTCTGCTTCACCAACAACATCCCGCAGCGTGACGGCGGCACCCACCTGACGGGTCTGCGTGCGGCGATGACGCGTGTCATCAACAAGTACATCGAAGACAACGAGCTCGCGAAGAAAGCCAAGGTCGAGGTGACCGGCGACGACATGCGAGAAGGCCTGTGCTGCGTGCTGAGCGTGAAGGTGCCGGAGCCGAAGTTCTCGAGCCAGACCAAGGACAAGCTCGTGTCGAGCGAAGTGCGCGGGCCGGTCGAGGACGTGGTGAGCAAGTCACTCAACGACTACCTGCTCGAGAACCCGATCGACGCGAAGATCATCTGCGGCAAGATCGTGGATGCGGCGCGTGCACGCGAGGCGGCCCGCAGGGCTCGCGAGATGACGCGGCGCAAAGGCGTGCTCGACGGCATGGGACTGCCGGGAAAGCTGGCAGACTGCCAGGAGAAGGATCCGGCGCTATGCGAGATCTACATCGTCGAGGGCGACTCCGCAGGCGGCTCGGCCAAGCAAGGCCGCGATCGCAAGTTCCAGGCGATTCTTCCGTTGCGCGGCAAGATTTTGAACGTCGAGAAAGCGCGCTTCGAAAAGCTGTTGACGAGCAATGAAATCCTGACGCTGATCACGGCGCTGGGCACGGGCATCGGCAAGGGTTCGGGCGGCGACGATTTCAACGTCGACAAGCTGCGCTACCACCGCATCATCATCATGACCGACGCGGACGTGGACGGAGCACACATTCGCACGCTGCTGCTCACCTTCTTCTATCGCCAGATGCCCGAGCTTGTCGAGCGCGGCCACATCTACATCGCGCAGCCGCCGCTCTACAAGGTCAAGCTCGGCAAGGAAGAGCAGTACCTGAAGGATGGGCATGAGCTCGACGGCTATCTGCTTAAGGTGGCCTTGAAGGATGCGAAGCTGGAGACGGGCGTGCCCGGTGCAGCCATTTTGCAAGGCGATGCGCTGGAAGCGTTGGCGCGGCAATACGTGCTGGCCAACAACGTGGTCGAGCGCTTGAGCAACTGGATGGATATCGAAGGTTTGCGCGCGATGGCCAACGGCCTTGAAATCAACCTCGACACGCTCGAAGCTGCCGAAGAATCCGCCAAGTCTTTGAAGGGAGCGCTGCACAACGCCGAAGTGACGGCAGAGTTCGATGCACGCATGGACAAGCACATCCTGCGCATCAGCCGAATCCACCATGGAAACGTGAAGAGCAGCGTGATCAGCGCCGACTTCGTGCATGGTGCCGATTACGAAGCGCTGAGTACAGCTGGCAAGACCTTCAAGGGCTTGGTGAGCGGCACGGCGGTAGTTCGCCGCGGCGAAGGCGAGCGGCAGAAGGAAGCGAAGGTCGGCGATTTCCGACAGGCGATGGCGTGGCTGATCCAGCAAGCTGAATCGGCGGTGGGCCGGCAACGCTACAAGGGTTTGGGTGAGATGAATCCGCAGCAGTTGTGGGAGACAACGATGGACCCGACGGTGCGGCGCTTGTTGCGCGTGCAGATCGATGACGCGATCGAGGCAGATCGGGTGTTCACGATGCTGATGGGGGATGAGGTTGAGCCGCGTCGGGATTTCATCGAGAGCAATGCGTTGAGGGCGGCGAATATCGACGTTTGACGGTGTCGGGTGACACGGAAAGTGCGATCTGTGCCAGGTTCGTGCAACGAAGCTGGCAGATAAGACGACACAACCCGCACCGAAGTGAGTGAGGCAAAACGCCCGGCTTGCCGGGCGTTTTGCCTTTTAGCGTCGTCCGGTCCGGATTGGTCCGGATTGGTCCGGATTGGTCCGGATGGACGTGCGCCTAATGGTGGACTTCCATCTGTCCGGCGTTGACCGCGACCGGCTCCGACAACTAGCCGTTCGCGTGCCTCGCGACACCTGACGGTCAAGATGCCTGATCACAGTGCGGCTGTCGGCCGCGCTCGCGACCGTGATCGTCATCGCGAAATGCAGTGAGTCACACCGGGCGCCAGGGATCGCCAGTAGCGCTCTTGTTCCCCAGAGCGTCGGCGTGCGCGGCTGGGACGTACCTCGCCACAGTGACCAATGGCACGGTTTTAGCCCTGTTCGCGGTGCATCCGAATCGGTGCGATTTGAGGGTGTTCCGCGTGGCGGTCGGTGCCTTTCCGGAAGTGACACTGCGTTCCTTTCAAGTACTTGAGTTGATGCAAACTAGCAGCTAAGATGCTGCAAAGTTGGTGCGGAACTCAAGAGTGTGGCGCGAGCAAAAAATCTAGTTGAAACCACTCGGCTGACGTTCTCACCGTCTGCCGAGGTCGTCTCGTACGTCGATGATCTGGTACGCCTCGGCATCCACGGGAAAGCGCGTGCGGATGTCGTCAACGCCATGGTTATCCGCGAAATCGAGCGGTTGATCAAAGAAGGGTTTCTTCAATTGCGCAAGCCTGAAGCGAAGTGAGGCGATGACCGTGGGAGGTGCGATGCGTACTGCTGTGAACAGATGGGGCTGGGTAGCCCTTCGAACCCTCGCGCGTCGCAACGCCGACTGAGGCAAGCAGCCGTGCCTTCGCGCAAAGCACCCAAGGCGGCCACCGAGCTATCGGTGAAGGACCCTGCGGATCAGGCAGACGACTCCCCGCTTGTTCCGAAGCCCTGCCCAGAGGTGGTCATCGGTTTGGTCGGTCCAGTCGGAATTGATCTCGACCCGATCGTTGACGTGCTGGCTCGCCGTTTGGAAGCCGTCGCATACAGAGCCTTGCCGGTCCGTCTTAGCCCAAGTTTGTCATTTGGCACTACGACCCCCAATGAAATCATTGACTTAGGACGATATGGCGGCGTGTATGGCACTACTTTTGTGTAGTGCCGGACGG
>JAJKJU010000045.1 GCA_021153565.1 Rhizobacter sp. | reverse complement strand
TTACTTCGAAGCGGGCCACAGCGAACTGGCCTGTATTGCTCCCTCGCCCCTTCGGGGAGAGGGCTGGGGTGAGGGGCCTGGGCCTCTGAGCAAACATGGACTTGTCATGTGTCAACCCCGCCTTCTTCATCGCCAAACGGGTGGTGTGGAGGGGTTGAGCAGGTGTGGGCGATGGTGGAGGCCGTGGGGCGGGAGGGGTCGAGCAGGTGCGGGCAGAGGGAGAGGGAGCGAAGACCTGGAAAGCGGTGCCCCTCAGGCCCCGGAAGATATCGCCGCCGTGACGACGATCTCGATCTTCCACTCGGGCTTGGCGAGCCTCGCCTGCACCGTCGCCCGCGGCGGCGCGTCGCCGGGCGCGACCCAGTCGTCCCACACCTCGTTCATGCCGTCGAAGTCGGCGAGGTCGGCGAGAAAAATCTGCGCCATGAGGATGTGCGCGTTGTCCGTTCCCGCCTCAGCCAACAGCTTGTCGATCATGGCCAGCACCTGCTGCGTCTGGCCGCGAATGCCTTGCGTGGCGTCATCGGGCACCTGGCCCGCGAGGTAGACCGTCTGGTTGAAGATGGCCATCTCCGAAAGCCGGTCCCCCACATGAAAACGCCGCAATCCTTGAATCATCGTTTCGCTCCGTGACCATGTCTGTGTTGATCGTGATGCCCGTGCTTACCGCCTGGGTGATGTGGTGCCGGCACCGGCGCAGACGGCGCGGCCTTCTGCCCGATTTTGCTTTCCGTGCCCTTGAGCAACTTCTGGATGTTGGCGCTGTGCCGCCACACGAGCAACAGACCCATGATGGTCACCGTCACCGCGATCGGGCCACCGCCCCAGATCAGCAGTTGGTAGAACGGCGCGAACACCGCAGCCACGATGGCCGCAAGCGACGAGTAGCGAAAGAAGAACGCGATGATGGCCCAGGTGAGCAGTGTCGCGAGCCCGAGCAGGGGCTCGATGCCCAGCAGCACGCCCGCCGCCGTCGCTACGCCTTTGCCGCCGACAAAGCGGAAGAACACCGGCCACACATGGCCGAGGAATGCCGCAAGGCCCACCAGCGCGACGGTGCCGTCGCCGAAGCCGAAGCGCGGCCCGTAGATTTTCACGAGCAGCACCGGCACGAATCCCTTGAGCGCATCGAACACGAGCGTCAGGATGGCGGCCCTCTTGTTCCCCGACCTCAGCACGTTGGTCGCGCCGGGATTGCCTGAGCCGTAGGTGCGTGGATCGTTCAGTCCCATCAGCCGGCTCACGATGACCGCGAACGACAAGGACCCGATGAGGTAGGCGGCCAGCGTGGCCGCGAGGGTGTAGGCAATCTCCATCTTCTTGGTAGAGGCGAGTGGTAGCGGATCATTGTGCACCGAGCCAACCACTCGAAGACAAGGAACCTGCTCCTGCTTTCGCTGGGGCCACCCGGAAAAGGAACAACGCAATGGAATCGCATCTCGCACATCCGAGCGCATCTCCTCTCGCTAACCCGCATGCATCGCAGCGCCGGTTGGCGCGACACTGCATCGTGCGATGCGGCACTCCGCGTTGATGCCAGTTCAGAAAACAAGAGGGGAAGCCAGTGGTGATTCTGGTCCAACGGTCGCGCCGACCGAGACGGTGGGCAGGAGTAGCGTTGTTCGCTGCCATCCTGATCTCCGTGCTGTATGTCGAGCACCGCGGCGTCACGCGACTCGCCGCCGGTGATTCCAATACAGCCGCCGTCTCACTCGACAGCTTTGAATCCGTGCTGCAGCGGCCTGGCTTCGGCAACATCGATCACAGCGCGCAGTTGACCGACTTCGCGTTCAGCAATTCCACCAGCACCGAGGGCGACACGCCCACCAAATAGCCTCGCCGCCCGCCGTTGATGCGGATCGACGGCAGTACGAGCACGCTCTCTTCGACGTACACCGGCAGGTCCTTCTTGGTTCCGAAGGGCGAGGTGCCGCCGACCATGTAGCCGCTGTGACGCTGCGCCACGTCCGGCTTGCAGGGCTCCACCGATTTCGAGCCAATCTGCCGTGCGAGATTCTTGGTGCTCACCTGCTTGTCGCCGTGCATGAGCACGATGAGCGGCTGGGCGCGCTCGTCTTGCATGACCAGCGTCTTGATGACCTGGTGTTCTGGCACGCCAAGCTGACGAGACGATTCTTCGGTGCCGCCATGCTCGACGTAGTCGTACACATGTTCGGTGAAGCTCACACCGTGGCGACGCAGGAACTGCGTCGCCGGGGTTTCGCTGACGTGGGTGCCCTTCTTGGCCATCAGATCTACTGAGCCGGATCGCGCAGGCGCCAGCGAATCGCGTCGATCTTCGCTAGAAGCTCAGGCGAAAGTTGAGTGCCCCAGGCATCGATGTTCTCGTCGAGTTGCTCGCGCGTGGTCACGCCGATGATGGTGCTCGCCACACGCCAGTTCGTGTAGCAAAAGGCGAGCGCCATCTGGGCTGGAGTGAGGTTGTGCGCACGCGCCAGCGCGTTGTATTCGCGGGCGGCGCCCAGTGCATCCGAGCGAGCCCAGCGTTGAGTTTTCATCGAGTCGAAGAGCGCAAGCCGGCCGGGCGGCTGGCCAGGCGTGTCGAGGCCCACCTCGTCGTACTTGCCCGTAAGCGAACCGAAGGCGAGTGGCGAGTACGCCAGCAGCGACACATCGTGGCGGTACATGGACTCGTCGAGTCCGTTGTCGAGCGTGCGGTTCACGAGTGCATACGGGTTCTGCACCGTCGCGATGCGCGGCAACGCGTGCTGTTCGGCGATGCGCACGAACTCGCCCACGCCATAGGGTGTTTCATTCGACAGGCCGATGGCGCGGACCTTGCCCGCCTTGACGAGCCGGCCCATGGCTTCGAGCTGCTCGTGGATGGAGCTGTATTCCCTGTCCTGGCGCGGATCGAAATACACGCCGCCGAACATAGGCACGTTTCGATTGGGCCAGTGGATCTGATAAAGGTCGATGTGGTCGGTCTGCAGTCTCTTCAGGCTGTCGTCGCAGGCCTGCAGGATGTCGGCGGCAGTGAGATTGGAGCTGCCGCTGCGCACCCAGTCCATGTTTCGAGAGGGGCCGGCCACCTTCGTTGCAAGAACGACCTTGTTGCGCAGGCTGGGCCGCTTCGCAAACCAGTTGCCGATGATGCGTTCTGTTGCCCCATAGGTCTCGCGGCGCGCCGGAACCGAGTACATCTCTGCCGTATCGATGAAGTCGATGCCGCGCGCCAAGGCGTGGTCGAGCAGAGAATGCGCCGCAGCTTCGTTGACTTGGTCGCCGAAGACCATGGTGCCGAGGCAGATCGGCGTGACACGCAGCTCGCTGCGGCCGAGAGGAATCGATTGCATGAGGTCGTTGTGGCAGAGGGAATCCGCCAGTTTGCCTCAGCACCCCAAGCCTTGACGGCCTGGGGCTTCTTGCTATGCGACGACTTCTCGCCTCAGAGGCTGAGAGTATTTCGAGCGTGTCCGAGCAGCACGTCAAAAGGCACCTGATCTAGGCGCAAATCGCAGCCATAGCTCGTGCTATGGCGAGCATTTGCAACGACGAGCAGAGGCCTTTTGACGTGATGAGCGGGCATGATCGAAATACTCCCAGCCTCTCAGCTCTCGCCTTCGATGCGACGCGCCACGCGCGCACGCTCTTCTTCCTGCAAGCGCAGCACGCGCCGCTGAACCTTGCCAGTGGTGGTCATCGGCAAGTCGTTGATGAACTCAATTTCCTTCGGATATTCGTAAGGCGCAAGCTTCCCGCGGACGTGGGCCTGCAGCTGGTCGATGAGCAAGGCATCCCCATTGAAACCTGCAGCCAGCACCACGTAAGCCTTTACCAACGCACCACGTTCGGCATCGGGCTTGGGCACCACCGCCGCGTTCGCCACCGCCGGATGCTTCACGAGACAGTTCTCGATTTCGCTCGGCCCGATGCGATAGCCTGCAGCCTTGAAGACGTCGTCACTGCGGCCCTGGTACCAAAGGTAGCCGTCCGTGTCCATGATGGCGGTGTCGCCCGTGCGGCACCATGAATCGTTCGGGTCACCGGTGAACTTGCGGCGGGTGGCGTCGTCGTTGTTCCAGTAGCCGAGAAAGAACACAGGGTCGGGATGACCGTGCACGTCGCGACGATGCACCGCCACGTCGCCGGGCGTGCCGCGCGGACATTCGCGGCCGTTGAGATCAATGACGGCAACGCGATGCCCAGGGTACGGCCGCCCCATGCTGCCGGGTCGCGCGGGCCACCCCTCATCCACGCGGGCGTCGCTCATGACGACGCGCGAGCAGTTCCCAACAATGTAGTTCATCTCGGTCTGCCCGAACATCTCATTAACCGTGATGCCGAGCTGCTTCGTGCAGTAGCCGAAGACCGCATCGCCCACCGCCTCGCCGGCACTCATGATGGCGCGCAAGGCGAGCTTGTATTGCATGCGCGGCTCGGGCACGGCCTTCATCATGGCCTTGAGCGCCGTCGGAAACAGGAAGGTATGCGTCACCCGATAGCGCTGCATCAGCTCAAAGGCCCTCACCGGTGAGAAGCGGCCCTGGTACGCCACGATGGGCCGGCCGAAATACAAGGTGGGCAAAAGCGCATCCATGAGCCCGCCAGTCCACGCCCAGTCGGCTGGCGACCAGAACACCGCATCGCTCTGCGGAAACCAGTTCTGGCTGCAGACGAAGCCGGGGAGGTTGCCGATCAAGGCCCGATGCGGAATCAGCGCGCCCTTGGGCGGGCCGGTGGTGCCGCTGGTGTAGATGAGCACCGCGGCATCGTCGGCCTTGGTGCTCATGCAGGTATAGGTTTCGGCTTCGTCGGCAAGCGCCGCGATCCAGTCGACGTCGCCGCGACCGGTCGCCCCGCCCACGGTGAGCACGGTCTTCAAACGGGGGCATGTGGCGCGCGAGGCGAGAAGGTTGTCGATGGCGCTCTCGTCGACGATGGCGACATGCGCCTCGCTGTCGTTGAGCCGGTATTCGAGTGCATCGGGACCGAAGAGCATTGACAGCGGCACTGCTACCGCGCCGAGCTGGAAGACGGCCATGTTCGCCACGGCGGTCTCGAAGCGCTGCGGCATCTGAATCGCGACGCGGTCGCCGCGTTTCACGCCGAGCTTGACGAGCGTGTTCGACAGCCGGTTCGTTTCGCGCTGAAGTTCGGCGTAGGTGCGGCTCGCCGCCCCACCGTTCTCATGCTCGTCGCGGATCGCGACCGCGTTGGGCGTCTCGCGTGCCCAGCGGTTGCAACAAGCTTGCGCAATGTTGAACTGCGAAGGCACCTTCCAGTGAAATGAGCCGTGAAGTTCAGCGTAATGATCGAGGGACTCTGCGGACATTCGCAGAGCTTACGGTGAGGGCGAAAGGTTCCCCGAAGGGAGGGTGAATTACGACACCATGCGCCCTTGTCTGCACAGTTCGGCAGCGTGGCGCCTTCCGTGCTGGCTCTTCCCGTCTTTACCGTGCGAGCCCACAGGCCGGCGCTCGCGCCATGCGTAATGGGCGCATGGTCGGCCACGAACCTCGTCAGAACCTTCTCGGCCATCGGCTTCATGACTTGACCTCGCAACGTTCCACGGAATCCATGAACGCCCCGATCGCCTCGCGCGGCGTCGCCCCGCCATCCTTCCCAGTCGGCGATCCGGCGGAATGCCGCATCGAGCGTAACGGCGAACGGCCGATTCGCCCGAGCACCGCCCCGGCTCCCGCCGGGGCCCAGGGTTCGCGATGTCCGGAACCGCGATCGCGCTCTGCCTGCAGCCTGCGGACTTGCCGCTCCAGGTCGGGTCGTCGCGCGAGGCGGGCGCCGGCGACGCATCGGCCTGCAGCCGCGCCTCGAGCTCACCGAGCCGGTCAGCGAGCTGGCCCACAGCCCTATGCGACACAACCGGGCTCGCCGCCCTTCGCGAATCGGGACAGGGCAACGCTTTTCCATGGTCGTAGCCCGAGATCCAGTGCCAGAATTTGGCGAATGTCCAGCGACGTGCCGAGTCGCGATCCGTTCACGGAGCGGTCGCAACTGGTCGCACGTCCACGCACCAAACCTGAGAAATTCCGATGCCCGACCGTATTTCCTCACCAACCCGTGCCACTGGGATCTTGCCGGGGGCGGCCCAGGCGACGGAGGGCTCCGTAGTCCCAAGCAACCGCGGAAGTGCATCATCTATGCCCGCAGCTCCCGCGGACCTATCTCGGCGACCACCCGTCGCGGACAATCGTAGCCAAGGCGCCCACCGCTTGCCGCCGGCTGCACAGATCTTCTCTGACCGCGATTGGGGCGTGGAACTGCCGGATGCGCTGAAAGGTTACCTGCAGGCCCGGACCAATCAGGCGGGTGCATTCCTGACTCATTTCGATAAGGCTCAATACGCCCGGTGGACTGGTGCCTGCCTGGGTCAGGCACATCTCTGGATGAGGCTGAACGCGGCCAACCCGAAAGCTGCCGCGACCGACCGGCTCGACGCGCTGGCATCCTTTGAGGGGTCGGTCCATGCCAACATCCATCAGCGGTCCTACAGCCACAACCGCGCAGAGGGGTTCAGCATCTCGCGGTTGTTCGGCGTCGACAGCTGGAGTGCAAAGCCTGGCACGCACGATGCCGTTTATAACCGCGAGATGAACGACCTCCATCGGATCGGGCTACACGTCCATTCGCACACCGACTTGGACCTCGCTCAGCTGCCACAAGCGATTTGCGAGATTGATGGCTACGCCCTGCTGGAGCTGAGCCTGCCCGGGAGACGCGGCGATCGCCACACTTGGGGCCTGTCCAAGACGAGCGATTCGGAGGTCACGATCTTCGACTCCAACTACGGAGAGTTCCGCGTGCCCACCGCGGAGCTGCCAGCCTTCCTGCGGCACATAAACGAACAGTTCCGTGCCGACCTTGGAGGCCCTGTTGATCGGGTGTCCTTGCGACCCTGTGTAGTGGATACCCGTTACGAGGGCACCCCGGCGGCCAATCTCTGCAGTTGGCTGGCGACCGCATCGCCGAATCCCACAAAGCCCAACTCGCGCGACGCCACGGTCGGCGGGCCGCCGCGGTCTGGAGAGGATGCAGGAGGGCCGGGGCTCAGGCACCGCGCCACAGTCCGCCGGTCGGATATAGACTGAAGGTTCGTGGAACCCACGGTTGGCCCGTCACGGTCGTCATATGGGGTATCGGGTGGGCCCCGCACTCCCACGGAACCGTACGTGAGAGTCTCCCCTCATACGGCTCTTGTTGTTGAACCGTTCAGCTTCGATAGTCCAAGTCCCAATGCACAAAGATCCTCGGCCCGCTACGAC
Organism: Rhizobacter sp.; assembly: GCA_021153565.1. Taxonomy (GTDB): domain Bacteria; phylum Pseudomonadota; class Gammaproteobacteria; order Burkholderiales; family Burkholderiaceae_C; genus Albitalea. The sequence goes on along the minus strand of JAJKJU010000045.1, from coordinate 810 downwards.
GAATTCGCCGTAGCCAGTCAAAGGCCTGCGCCAAACTGCCGTGCACACGCTTGTGCTTACGGGCAATCCATTTGGCAAGGTGCAGATATCGAGTCGCCACCCTCATTCCCTCGAACCTGGTGCGCCCGGCTTCGCGTACGCCGCCAGAGCCTCACCGTCAATGCGGCACAGGCGCCAGTCGGGCATCACGGCAGCGCCCAACCTCTTGTAGAAGCGAATGGCGTTCTCGTTCCAATCGAGCACGCACCATTCGAAACGGCCGTAGTTGCGCTCGGCAGCCAGCTTGGCCAGGCGGGACAGCATGGCTTCGCCGATGCCCGACCCGCGGTGCGAAGGCTTCACGAAGAGGTCTTCGAGGTAAAGCCCGGGCTGCGCGAGAAAGGTCGAGAAATTGGTGAAGTACAGCGCAAAGGCCACGACCGTGCTTTCGCCCTCGACCACCGCCGATGCCGGCACTTCGGCCACCATCGCCTCGGCCACCGGCTTTTCGCCGAAGAGTTGCGGCCTGAGCTTTTCAGGCGTCACCTGCAGCAGGTGGGTGAGTTTTTCGAACTCGGCGAGGTCGCGGATCAACTGGACGATGGGCGCCACATCGCGCAGTTCGGCAGGACGGATGGTGAATGGACTCATGGAGACGGATTCTCAGCCACTTCCAGCCGCGACGCGTCCCCTAATGTCTGAACCCGTGGCGGGTGTCACACATTGGCGTCTCAGAGGCTGAGAGTATTTCGAGCGTGTCCGAGCAGCACGTCAAAAGGCGCCTGATCTAGGCGCAAAGCGCAGCCATAGCTCGTGCTATGGCGAGCATTT
>JAJKJU010000044.1 GCA_021153565.1 Rhizobacter sp. | reverse complement strand
GTCGCCCTCATGCAGTTGCGCTTCGCTTCGTTCGTCGTGATCAACTTACGGCGGGACTTGCACCCACAAGAGTGCGCCCATGCTGGGCGCACATGAAAAAGCCCGCCGGGGCTTTCGCCGGGCGGGCTTTGAGATCGACGTGAATCGACTATTTCTTCATCAAGCGGCGAAGCGCTGCGATCTGTGCGGCGTACACGGCGAGTTCGCTTTGTGCGCGAGCGACGTCGATGTCGCTCTTGGCGTTCTTGAGTGCTTCTTCAGCGAGTCGCTTGGCCTCGGTGGCCTTGGCTTCGTCGAGGTCCTTGCCGCGGATCGCGGTATCGGCGAGCACAGTGACCGAGCCCGGTTGCACTTCGAGAATGCCGCCGGCCACGAACACGAACTCTTCCTCGCCGTTGTCGGCGCGCTCGATGCGCACCGCGCCCGGCTTGATGCGGGTGATGAGCGGCGTGTGGCGGGGCAGGATGCCCAGCTCGCCGTTCTCGCCCGGCAGCGCGACGAACTTCGCCTCGCCCGAGAAGATCTGCTCTTCTGCGGAGACGACGTCGACGTGAATCGTTGCCATTTAGTTTTCCTTGAGGGTTGAGAGGATTCAGTCACTGGTGACCGATTCAATGGGCCGAGCCCGTCCGCTGAATCAGCCAGCTTGGGTTTACTGAATCTTCTTGGCCTTCTCGAAAGCCTCGTCGATCGTGCCGACCATGTAGAACGCTTGCTCAGGCAAGCTGTCGCACTCGCCGTTCACGATCATCTTAAAGCCGCGGATGGTTTCCTTGAGGGGAACATACTTGCCCGGTGAGCCGGTGAAGACTTCAGCGACGTGGAACGGCTGCGACAGGAAGCGCTGGATCTTGCGGGCGCGAGCCACGGCCAGCTTGTCTTCCGGCGATAGTTCGTCCATGCCCAGAATCGCGATGATGTCGCGCAGTTCCTTGTAGCGCTGCAGCGTGCCCTGGACGGCACGGGTCGTGCTGTAGTGCTCTTCGCCGACCACGTTCGGGTCGACCTGGCGGCTGTTCGAGTCCAGCGGGTCCACGGCCGGGTAAATGCCCAGCGACGCGATGTCGCGCGACAGCACCACGGTGGCGTCCAAGTGGGCAAAGGTCGTGGCCGGCGACGGGTCGGTCAAGTCGTCCGCAGGGACGTACACCGCTTGGATCGAGGTGATCGAGCCGACTTTCGTGGAGGTAATGCGCTCTTGCAGACGACCCATTTCTTCTGCCAGCGTCGGCTGGTAGCCCACGGCGGAAGGCATACGGCCCAGCAGTGCGGACACTTCGGTGCCGGCCAGGGTGTACCGGTAAATGTTGTCCACGAAGAACAGCACGTCTCGGCCTTCGTCGCGGAAGGACTCTGCGATGGTCAGGCCGGTCAGCGCCACGCGCAGACGATTGCCCGGGGGCTCGTTCATCTGACCGTAGACCATCGACACCTTGGACTCGGCGAGGTTCTCAAGATTCACGACGTTCGATTCGGCCATCTCGTGATAGAAGTCATTGCCCTCACGGGTGCGCTCGCCCACGCCGGCGAACACCGACAGACCCGAGTGAGCCTTGGCGATGTTGTTGATGAGCTCCATCATGTTGACGGTCTTGCCCACGCCGGCGCCGCCGAACAGACCCACCTTGCCACCCTTGGCGAACGGGCAGATCAAGTCGATCACCTTGATGCCGGTTTCGAGCAGCTCTTGCGAGGGGCTCAGTTCGTCATAGGCCGGGGCCTTGCGGTGAATCGGAGCCGTCAGTTCCTGGCTGACCGGGCCGCGCTCGTCAATGGGCTGGCCCAGCACATCCATGATGCGACCGAGCGTCGCCTTGCCGACGGGCACGGTGATCGCGTTGCCGGTGTTGCTGACCATCAGGCCGCGGCGAAGGCCGTCCGACGAGCCGAGTGCAATCGTGCGCACCACACCATCGCCCAACTGCTGCTGGACTTCGAGGGTGAGGGCCGTGCCTTCAAGCTTCAGTGCGTCATACACGCGGGGCATGGAATCGCGGGGAAATTCCACGTCCACCACCGCGCCGATGCACTGAACGATCTTGCCTTGGGCTTGAGTGTTCGCCATGTCGATTCCTTCAAACAATATTCGTATTCGTGACCACGATCAGACCGCGGCCGCGCCGCTGACGATCTCGGAGAGTTCTTTCGTGATCGCGGCCTGGCGGGTCTTGTTGTAGACCAGCTTCAGCTCACCGATCAAGTTGCCGGCGTTGTCGGTGGCAGCCTTCATCGCGACCATGCGTGCCGACTGCTCGGACGCCATGTTCTCGGCCACAGCCTGGTACACCAGCGCCTCGATGTAGCGCGTCATCAGTTCGTCGATGACGGTCGCGGCGTCCGGCTCATAGATGTAGTCCCAACCATAGGCCTTCTTTTCCTCGGCAGTCTGCGTCAGGCGCGTACCGTCGAGCGGTAGTAACTGCTCGACCATCGGCTCCTGATTCATCGTATTGATGAATTTGGTGTAGCAGAGGTAGACCGCATCGAGCTTGCCATCGACAAAGGCATCCAGCACGACTTTGACCGGGCCGATGAGCTTGTCGAGTTGCGGCCGATCACCCAGTTGCGTCACATGTGACACAACGGCGGCGCCGATGCGGTTCAGGAAGCCGAGGCCCTTGTTGCCGATGGCCACCGATTGAATCGTGCCACCCGCCGCCTGCACTTCGCGCATCTTGTTGGTGACTGCACGAAGCACATTGGTGTTCAAGCCTCCGCACAGACCCTTGTCGGTCGTGACGACGATGAATCCTACGTTCTTCGGTGATGTGACGCGCATGTACGGCGAGTGGTACTCGGGATTCGCCTGCGACAAGTTGGCAGTGATGTTGCGGATCTTGTCGGCGTACGGACGCGCATGGCGCATCCGGTCCTGTGCCTTGCGCATCTTCGACGCCGACACGAGTTCCATCGCCTTCGTGATCTTCTTCGTGTTCTCGAAGGATTTGATCTTGCCGCGTATTTCCTTGCCTACTGCCATTTCAAAGACTCCTCTCGCATGCGATCAAGCGAACGCCGCGGATCCGGCTTTGCCGGTCCGCTGGTGTTGCCCCCTTGAGGGGGCGGCCGAAGGCCGTAGGGGGTGGTCTCATTTTTCAGGCGAAAGACTTCTTGAACGCGACGATGGCGCTGGTCAACTCGGCTTCGGCGTCCTTGTCCATGGCCTTGTCGTTCTCGAGCTTTTGCAGGAGTGCGGCATGGCTGGACTTGAGATGCTGATGCAGGCCGTGTTCGAAGGCCAAGACCTTCTTGACGTCCAGATCGTCGAAGTAACCTTTGTTGACCGCGAACAGCGTTGCGCCCATCAGGCTGATCGGCAGCGGCGAGTACTGCTGCTGCTTGAGCAGTTCTGTCACGCGAGCGCCGCGGTCGAGCTGCTTGCGGGTGGCTGCGTCGAGGTCGGATGCGAACTGCGCGAAGGCAGCCAACTCGCGGTACTGTGCCAAGTCGGTACGGATACCGCCGGACAGCCCCTTGATCAACTTGGTCTGTGCTGCGCCACCGACTCGCGACACCGAGATGCCGGCGTTGATGGCGGGGCGGATACCGGCATTGAACAGCGAGGTCTCAAGGAAGATCTGGCCGTCGGTGATCGAAATAACGTTGGTCGGAACGAAGGCTGACACGTCGCCGGCTTGCGTTTCGATGATCGGCAGCGCAGTCAGCGACCCGGTCTTGCCCTTGACTTCACCCTTGGTGAACTTTTCGACGTAGTCGGCGTTCACGCGAGCTGCACGCTCGAGCAGTCGGGAGTGCAAATAGAAGACGTCGCCCGGGAATGCTTCGCGGCCAGGAGGACGACGGAGCAACAGCGACACCTGTCGATAAGCTACCGCCTGTTTGGACAGATCGTCATAGATGATCAGCGCGTCTTGGCCGCGGTCGCGGAAGTACTCGCCCATCGTGCAGCCGGAGTAGGCCGACACGTACTGCATGGCGGCGGACTCGGAGGCCGACGCGGCCACGACGATGGTGTAGTCCATCGCGCCGTTCTGCTCCAGTGCGCGCACGACGTTCTTGATCGACGAAGCCTTCTGGCCGATCGCGACGTACACGCAGGTCATGTTCTGACCCTTCTGGTTGATGATCGCGTCGATCGCCACAGCCGTCTTGCCGGTCTGGCGGTCGCCGATGATCAGCTCGCGCTGGCCACGGCCAATCGGTACCATCGAGTCGATGGATTTGAGGCCGGTCTGCACTGGCTGCGACACCGACTGGCGTGCGATCACGCCCGGGGCGACCTTCTCGATGACGTCGGTCATCTTGGCGTTGATCGGGCCCTTGCCGTCGATCGGCTGGCCGAGCGCGTTCACCACGCGGCCGATCAGCTCGGGGCCGACGGGCACCTCAAGAATGCGGCCCGTGCACTTCACGGTGTCGCCTTCGGAGATGTGCTCGTACTCGCCCAGAATCACCGAGCCGACGGAGTCGCGCTCGAGGTTCAGTGCGAGACCGTAAGTCGGCTGGCCGTCCTTGGTCGCGGGGAATTCCAGCATTTCGCCGGCCATCACGTCCGACAGGCCGTGGATGCGGACGATGCCGTCGGTCACCGAGACGACGGTGCCCTGGTTGCGAATGTCCGCCGAGGTGCCGAGGCCCTCGATGCGGCTCTTGATCAGTTCGGAAATTTCTGCGGGATTCAGTTGCATTGCTTTCTCCGGTCACCGGCCCTGATCGTTACCAAGGCCCGCGTTGGAATGCGAGGAGATGATTCTTTGGACGTGACCCGAAGGTCAGGCCGTCAGCGCCACCTTCATTTGTTCAAGACGGGCCTTGACCGAGGTGTCCAGCACTTCGTCACCGACCACGACGCGAATGCCGCCGATAAGCTCAGGCTCCACCACCACACTGGCGTTGAGCTTTCGATCGAAGCGCTTTTCGAGCGCCGAGACCACATCGGTGAGTTGCGTTCCGTTGATCGGGAAGGCGCTGTAGACGGTCGCATCGGACACGCCGGACTGGGCGTTGACGAGCGAACGGTACTGCACGGCGATTTCCGGCAGGGCCGACAGGCGACCGTTCTCGATCACGGCGTGCAGTAGATTCTGCACGGCGGGCGCGAAGGTCACGACCTTGAGCGAGCTGACGATGAGGTCGTAGACCGCATCGGGCTGCACCTTCGGGTTGTCGGCGAACTGCCGCAACTCCTGCAGGCTCGCCACCTGGCCCAGCGCGTCGAGCTGGTCCGCCAGTTCGCGCGGGTTGGTCTGGCCCGCGGCCTTGAACAGCGCCTCGGCGTAGGGACGTGCGATGGTTGCGAGTTCAGCCATGGTGACGTCCGTTCAGAGCTCGGCCTTCAGGCGACCCAACAACTCGGCATGGACGCCGGCGTTGACTTCGCGCCTGAGGATCTGCTCGGCGGCCTTGACGGCCAGCGCGGCGACTTGCTCGCGCAAGACCTCGCGCGCCTTCACCGCCTCCTGCTCAGCCTCGGCCTTCGCTGCAGCGACGATCTTGGCGCCTTCTTCGCTTGCGCGAGCCTTGGCCTCTTCAATCATCGACTGCGCCAGGCGCTCGGCATCGGCCAAGCGTTGGGTGGCGTCGGTGCGCGCGGCTGCGAGCTGCTCTTCGACACGCTTGTTGGCCAGGACCAGATCGGCCTTGGCCTTGTCGGCGGCGGACAGACCGTCGGCGATCTTCTTCGCACGCTCGTCAAGCGCCTTCGTGATGGGTGGCCACACGAAAGTCATCGTGAACCACGCCAGAATGAAGAACACTGCGAGCTGGGCGAACAGGGTTGCGTTGATGCTCACGGCAACACCTTTCTTTGCAGCTTGAGGTTGATCGGGATTCGGTGAATTACTTCAGCACGAAGGGGTTGGCGAACGCGAACATCATCGCGATACCGACGCCGATCAGGAATGCCGCGTCGATCAGGCCGGCCAGCAGGAACATCTTCGTTTGCAGTTCGTTCATCAGCTCAGGTTGGCGAGCTGCGGATTCGAGGTATTTGCTGCCCATGATGCCGATGCCGATGCAAGCGCCGATGGCGCCCAGGCCAATGATCAGACCAGCGGCGAGAGCGACAAAACCAAGAACGTGTTCCATGATGACTCCTAGAAGGGAAAAGAAAAGTGCGGTGGTGAGAAAGAAAACGGAAATCAGTGAGCGTCGTGCGCCTGGCCGATGTAGACGAGCGTCAGCATCATGAAGATGAAAGCCTGCAGGGCGACAATCAGGATGTGGAAGATGGCCCAGCCTGTGCCGGCGATGACATGGCCGATCCACAGCGCGATGCCCATGCCCGACGGGGAGCTCGGGACCAATGCCGCGCCCATCAGGGCGATCAGCATGAAAAGTAATTCACCAGCGTACATGTTGCCGAACAAACGCATACCGTGCGACACGGTTCGCGCCAGGAATTCGATCATCTGCATCGCGAAATTGAAGGGGTAGAGGAACCACTTGTCGCCGAACGGCGCGGCGAACAACTCGTGCACGAAGCCGCCGAGGCCTTTGATCTTCACGTTGTAGAACAGCACGACGCACAAGACACCGATCGACATGCCGAGCGTGGCGGAGAGGTCAGCGGTTGGCACGACGCGCATGAAGGCGTGGTGCTCTTCGTGACCGGTCGCGACGAAGATTCGCTTCCAGATTTCGGGAATCAAGTCGACCGGAAGAAAGTCCATCGAGTTCAGCAGGAAGATCCAGATGAACACCGTCAACGCCAGCGGGCCGACGAACTTGCGCGACTGCGCGTTGTGGACGATGGACTTGGCCTGGTTGTCCACCATCTCGAGAACGATCTCGATCGCCGCCTGCAATCGGCCCGGCACACCCGATGTGACTCGCTTGGCAACACTGCGCAGCAGCCACAGGCCGAGCACGCCCATCAGAATCGACCAGAACACGGTGTCGTAGTTGATCACCGAGAAATCGATGATGCTGGCCTGCTCGTGCGATCGCAGGTGTTGCAGGTGGTGTCCGATGTAATCACCGGCGGTGGGCCCGGTGGTCGCGTGGTCTACAGCGTGTTCGGCAACTTGAGCTTCGGCAACCATGTCGAATCAGTGTCTCTCTTTTGTTTCACTCACTGGCTGGCGCTGCCAAAGCAGCGCAAGCCAGTTGACCTTCACGCACACGATCATGGCGACCAACAGCGCCGGCCAATTCAGATCGGGTACCACTCTTGGAGCAGCCGCCAGCATGGCGACCGCCACAGCAATCTTCACCATCTCCAAGAACATGAACCCAAACACAGCAGCGCCCGGGTTTGAACTGGTTCGCCTCGTCATCCCGCGCGCCAGCAAGGCGGTTGGTAGGACGGTGGCAGCCGCACCATAAAGCGCAGACCACGCCGCGCCGTCGCGGTGCGTGACGACCCATGTGAGAGCCGCACACGCCACACCGGCCAAAGCCTGGCTTCCAACCACCCGCCATGGCGACACCGGCGGGTGCTTGGCCCTCAAGGCCTGCGCTTCTTCTCGCGACAATGGCTTGAAAGGCGGATCCTCCACCGCATCTGCGTCCTGACCGTAGTGCTGAGCAGTACCTTTCGGACGGCCCAATTGTTGATTCACGGTCAAAATTTCAGTTGATCTCGGCAAAGCCGCGGGATTATATACGTGGATACCCGCGCAGCTTTTTACTGCCCGGGCTGCGGGCATCGGTGGGCATCGGTAGGCATCCTGTCCACCACCTGACGCGAAGCGACGAAACCAGAGAGGCTGTCTTGTGAATCAGGCAGCCATGTTCACCGGCAGACCTGCCACATCGACTCGCAAGCTGAAGACGCAACCTGCATTGGGCTGCATTTCCAGCTCCTCGGCGGGTCGTTTGTCGCGCGCGGTCGTGATGTAAATAGTCTTCAGATCGGCGCTACCGAAGCAGGGCATGGTCGCGCAGCGTGCCGGCAGCACGACTTCGCGGATGAGTTCACCCTCAGGTGAAAGCCGAAGCAATCGTCCACCTTCGAACATCGCTACCCAGTAGCAGCCCTCGGCGTCAACTGCTGCACCGTCGGGACGACCGCCGTAGGTGGCGAGGTCCTGGTTGGATCGCCTGACGGGGAAACGCGCAAACACGCGCCGACGGGACAACTCGCCGCTGGCCGGGTCGAAGTCGAATGCGTAGACCTCGTGGGCCTTGGTGTCGCTCCAGTACATCGTGCGACCGTTGGGGCTCCACGCGAGGCCGTTGGATACCGTGATGTCGCCCTCCCGACGCTCAAGCACGCCCTCGCTGAAGCAGTAAAGCGCCGCGACCGCGGGGTCGCGCGGTTCGTAGATGGTGCCGACCCAGAAGCGGCCTTGCGGGTCGGCCTTGCCATCGTTGAAGCGTTCGCAGGTCTGGTCGTAGGGCACTGGCGCGAGTCGTTCGCGCCGGCCGGTTACGGGGTCGAGGTTGAAGATGCCGTCGCGCATCGCGATCAGCAAGGATCCATCGAGACGCGGCGCTACGCTTGCGGGCTCGGTCTCGAAGTTCTGGTGCGTCAATTCGCCGCTTGCCGGATCGAAGCGATTCAGGCGCTTGCCGGCGATGTCGCAGTAGTACAGAACCTGCTCGCGCGGATGCCACATCGGCGATTCGCCGAGGAGGCTCGGCGAGGCAACGGCGACACGCAAGTCGGGATCGGGCTCGCGCATCACAGCACGGTCACATCGAGTGTCATCGACGCCTCGAAACTTTCTCCTGGTTGCAGCGTGCGCAGTCCGTGCGCGGCCGGGTCGGCCATGTGGATTGCGTTGCCCACATGACTCACGGGTTCGACGCAGAAGTAGTCCTTGTCCTTCGGCGTGTACACCACGAGGTAGGGCAGATTGGATCGAAGTTGCAGCGAGAACTTTTCATCGCGGATGCGCGCCGGACCTTTCCAGCCTTCGAAGCCATTGTCAAAGTCGAGGTGCGCAACGTCGGCATCAATGCCGGGCTGCGCCACCTTGCGCACCGGCAATTGCTCCGCATCCGAATCCCATCGGTCGCTGAGTTCGATATGTAGCCGGCTGCGTGCGCGCTTGGGAAAATACGGGTGCCATCCGAGGCCCACCGGCTGGGCGAGATTGGACGTGTTGGTGATGACCATCTGAGCCAACATCGCCTGCGGCGTCAAAGAGAAGTACTGCGTCGCCTGGAAGGCAAACGGCCAGTGCTCGTCACCCTTGTGATCAAGGTGCAGCTCCACGTCGATCGCGCTGTGGGCGCCGACTTCCCACTGCCGCATCCAGCCTATGCCATGCACGGAATGCGGACTGTCGCCAAAGTTCGGTTGCGTGGTGTAGTCGCGCCCCTTCCATCGGAACTTGCGGTAACCCAGGCGGTTTGAATACGGCACGAGCGGGAAGGACGCGGACAGCCGCGCGCTTTGCAATAGCGAGGGCTCGGTCGATCGAAGAATGGGCGTGTCGCGGTACCAAAGCCCCGCGATGCAGCCGCCCAGGTCTGGGCGGACCGCGAGGCGCAAAGCGCCGGCGTGGAGTTCGAAGGCGGCGTCGGCAGCGGTGGTCGTTGATGTCATGGAGATCCCGGGAAGTCTCTGGAAAATCGCCGCGTGCGTGGCGATGGGTCATCGTACGCCCGTCCCGTCATGAAACACGGCGACACGGTCGGTCTCAATAGCCGGTTTCCTGCGTTCCGCTGTTCAGCGTGTGCACATGCTCGTTGTCTCGCGTGCGCAGCGCAGTGATTGCCGCCTGGGCGCCTCGCATGATGAAACCAATGTCGGAAGAGACGGCCACGTAGTCGAAGCCGACAGCGCGGTACTGGGCCACCATCTCGGGGTTGTTGCCAAGGGTGCCCACCGGACAACCCATGGCCTTGCATCGCTGCACTGCGCGCGCCATCAAATCCATGACGGCCGGGTGCGTCAACTGGCCGATATGCCCCATCGCGGCCGACAGATCGGCTGGGCCGATGAAGAGGGCATCGACGCCCTCAACACCGCCGATGGCTTCGATTTGCTCGACGGCTTGCGGCGTTTCGATCTGCAGGATGACGCCGACGTTGTCATTGGCGGTCTTGAAATAATTGGTTGTCATGCCGAAGCGCGTGGCACGGCTCAGGCCGGCCATGCCGCGAATGCCTTGCGGTGGGTAGCGTGTCGCGGCGACGGCGCGCCGCGCTTCATCGGCGGTTTGCACAAAGGGAAACATCAGCGTCGTCGCTCCGGCATCGAGGACCCGCTTGACGGTGACGGCATCGTTCCAGGGCACGCGTACGACGCTCAGCATCTTGGTACCCGACAGCGCCTGCAGGATGTGTACGACGCCCATCACGTCGAGCGGCGCATGCTCCATGTCGACCAGGCCCCAGTCGAAGCCCGCGTGACCGATGGCCTCCGCGACGATGGGACTGGCCGAACTGATCCAGGTGCCCACGGGAGGATGCGCTCCCGAAGACTTCAATAGTTGTCGGAATGCATTCATCATCTCAGCCTCTCAGTAGTGGCAGGGCGCCACACCCAGCGTCGCTTTGAGATAGTGTGCACCGGGAATCGGGTTGTAATAGTAGGGTGGGATTTCCCCGAAGCCGAGGGTGGCGTAAAGCCCGCGCGCAGCCTCCATGTCGTCGAGCGTGTCGAGCAGGACCTCGGAATAGCCGGCGCCCTGGGCTTCGTCGAGCAGCGCCTGGGCGATCACGCGGCCAAGGCCGAAGCGGCGGAAGGCGGGTCGAACGAAGAGACGCTTCATCTCGCAGGAGTTGGCGTTGTCCGCGTCGCTGAAGGGGCGCAGTGCACCACAGCCGGCGATCTGGCCGTCGACGATGGCCAGCAACAAGGCGCCGGCGGGTCGGTCGTACTCGCCGGGCAGGTTGGCAAGCTCATGCTCGAAATTTTGGAAGCAGAGGTCGACATCGAGACTCTGCGCGTACTCGCGAAAGATCTCTCGCGTGGCAGCGAGGAGTTCGGGCGTGTCCGGAGTGACCAGGCGTATCTCGGGGGCGTCCATCCGCGAGCGGGAAGCCAAGGGGAGCCTGAGTTTATCCCCCAAGGCTGACTAACCAAGCGACTCCTGCGCCGCACAGGGTAAGCACCAACAGGGCGAGGCCCCGCACGCGCCAGTGGTCGGCCGATGCAGGTACGCCGGGCGGGAGCGGCTTGTCGCCGACGATCATCGGGGCCACGAGGTTGCGCTTGTGCCGCACGAGGTAGAACACGATGGCGCAGATGTGCAACACGATCAGCGCCACGATCAGCCACTGGCCGTAGTCCGTGTGCCACGCAGTGAGCTTGCTGCTGGTCGCGCCCGACACGAACTTGATGAGAGGGCCAGTGTTGGCGATCTCGTCGTCGGCGAACAGCCCGGTGACGACCTGCCCAGCAAGCAGAGCCAACAAGCCGAAGACCGCGAACGCGCCCGTCGGGTTGTGCCCGACGTCGTGATGCTCGTCCGCCTCGCTCTCCCCGCGCAGGTAGCGCAACACGGTGGACGGCGAATAGATGAAATTGGCAAAGCGCGACCAGTGTCCTCCGATCAAGCCCCACACAAGGCGAAAGACCAGCAAGGTGAAGACGACGTAGCCGAGCCGGAAGTGCCACACCATCGCATTGCCGCCGATCTGCGCGCTGACGATGGAGACAATCACGCAAGTGGCCAGGACCCAGTGGAACAGGCGTGTGGGAAGGTCCCACACACGGGTTGGCAACAAATGGCGGCTCATGCAACGGGCTCCTGACACGAAAGGCGAAAGTGCAACGATAAGGATTTGGCCCGAACCATTTTCCCGTTTTGGGGGCGCTGGGCGGGCGCGCTGCGGCGTTGCTCCTCACTTGTGTGACTCGCCACACGGCGCTCGGAGCGCCTTGCATCGCATCCCGCCCAGCGCCCCCAAAACGTGAACTTATTCCGGGCCAAATCCTAACCGCAACAAAGTCTGCTCCGAACGCCGCAGTAGGGGAGCCGCAAGAGGGCGGATCATGTGCGTTTGCCCTCCTGGGATTTACCCGAGCGAGCGCAATGCCATCATGGTCGGCTGCGTACACTCATCCGCACTCGCGCTGGTGCGGCAGCGCCCCGCCGTGTGAGAGGCTGAGAGTATTCGAACGTGTCCGAGCAGCACGTCAAAAGGCGCCTGATCCAGGCGCAAATGCTCGCCATAGCTTGGCTATGGCGAGCATTTGCAACGACGAGCAGGGGGCTTTTGGCGTGATGAGCGGGCATGATCGAGAAACTCTCAGCCTCTGAGGCATTCATCAATCCGACAATCGTCGTGGAGAACGCTGGAATGAAGAAACTGATCCTGGCAGCCGCCGTTGTCTCCGGTTTGATCGCTGCGCTGCCTGCTGCCGCGCAGTTCCAGAAGCCCGAAGACGCCATCAAATACCGCAAGGCCGCATTCAACGTGATGGCGACGCACTTCGGCCGCGTCGGCGCAATGGCCAACGGCCGTGTTCCCTTCGACGCGAAGGCGGTGGCCCAGAACGCCGAAATCGCGACCATGATGTCCCCGCTTCCCTATTCCGCCTTCGGCGAAGGCACCGACAAGGGCGACACCAAGGCCAAGCCGGAGGTGTGGACCGAGGGCGATAAATTCCGCGCCGCTGCCGCGAAGATGCAGGAAGAAATGACCAAGCTGAACGCTGCCGCCAAGACTGGCAACCTGGACGCCATCAAGACCGCTTTCGGTCCGGTGGGTCAGGCTTGCAAGGCATGCCACGATCACTTCCGCAAGGAATGACCTGGAGCGAGGGGCGCCGGCCGCGTCCTTCGCCGATTCAATCGAGGAAGCCGAGCACGACCCGTCGGGTCATGGACGACTTCTTTTCAATCTTGGTCACGACCACTGCGCCAATTTCGGATGTGTTCGACACATGCGTACCTCCGCAGGGCTGAAGGTCGACGCCTTCGATCTCCAGCAGACGCACCCGGCCGGTGCCGCGCGGCGGTTGGGCGCTCATGCTGCGCACGAGGCTTGGGTTCGCATCGAGTTCGGCGTCGATGATCCAGCGGTGGGCAACTGGGTGCGAGGCTGACACGAGTCTTGCCAGACCCGCGGTGAGCCCCTCCTTGTCGAGGGGCTCGCTCATGTGGAAATCGAGGCGCGCATAGGCCGCAGTGATCGAACAACCGTCCACGGGATGCGGGATCAACGCGCACAGGAGATGCGTCGCCGTGTGAAAGCGCATGTGCCGATAGCGGCGCTCCCAGTCGATGGCGGCGATGACTGCATCGCCGACCTTGAGTGAGGCGAGTTCCGCCTCCTGGCCGGCTGCGGGGACGTGGACGATCTCGCCCTGCGATTCGCCTTTGCGTGTGTCAGCAATCGCGATCCGAACATCGCCCGCCAGCCGCAATTCGCCGCTGTCGCCCGCCTGGCCTCCGCCATGGGGGTAGAAGACCGTGCGATCCAGTCGGATGCCGCGCTCGTCAATGCCGCTGATGCGTGCCTCACAATCGCGAAGACGGGCGTCCTCGCGGAACAGTTCGATGGTGGGGTGAGCGTTCTCGACTGACATGCGGGCCTCCACGTCCATCATAGATTGCAGCTCAGAGGCTTGGCCGTCGCACTTGCTTTCAGAGGCGCCTTTCGCATCCATTACCATCGCGGGCTGCCGGCGCCATCGCGGGTCGGAAACCGTGCCGCGCCTTGAAGCCCCACAGAGGCCACCTGGGTCGCCCGGCCTGAGAGGTTGAGAGTAATTCGATCATGCCCGCTCATCACGCCAAAAGACCCCTGCTCGTCGTTGCAAATGCTCGCCACAGCACGAGCTATGGCTGCGCTTTGCGCCTAGATCAGGTGCCTTTTGACGTGCTGCTCGGACACGCTCGAAATACTCTCAGCCTCTGACTTCGTTGTTCATCTTCGGCTTTCGCCCACTTCCGCATGCGCCAATTTCGAATCCTGCTTGCCCTGTGCCTGCTGAACGGTGCGGTTTTAGCTCAAACGCCAACTGACAATACCAGCGGCGGCACCTTCGTGACGCCGGGCTACATGCCGCCGACGTCACAGACGGCGCCAACCCGGCCGGGGACGCAAGGACAGAACACGCCGGACTCCAGCAGTGGAACGACGCCCCCCCTGCGCTCGCCTAACGGAAGCCGCGACTCCACGAATCCGCAGCCAACGGGAAACCAGACCCGCACGACGCCGGCCGACACAGAACGCCAGCCCCAACGTCAACGTCCCGAGACGCCTTCACGACCCAGCGAATTCCAGCGCTTCGTGGAGGGCGCGACCGGTCGCCTGTTGCCGGTCTTCGGCGCGAACTTTTTCACCGAAGCCGGCGAAGCGCAGAGCCCCCTCGACAACGTGCCCGTATCGGGCGACTACGTGGTGGGACCAGGTGACGAGCTCGTGATTCGCGCATGGGGATCGATCGACGTTGACTATCGTGCCACCGTCGACCGCAATGGCCAGATCAGCCTGCCCAAGGTCGGCAGCATCAATGTCGCTGGCGTGAAGGCGTCCGAGATCGAGCATCACCTTCGCGCCCAGATTGGGCGTGTCTTCACCAACTTCAGCCTGAACGTGACCCTGGGTCATCTGCGAGGCGTGAAGATTTTCGTGGTTGGCCCCGCGCAGCGCCCGGGCGTCTACACGCTACCCAGCCAGTCGACCATCCTGTCGGCAGTTGTGGCCGCGGGCGGGCCCGGACCGAACGGGTCCATGCGAAAGCTCAGCCTGCGCCGCGACGGAAAAGTGGTGTCTGAACTGGATGTTTACGATTTCTTGGTACAGGGCGACAAATCCAAGGACATCCAACTGACGGCCGGCGATGTCGTTGTGTTCCAGCCGGTCGGGCCGCGCGTCGCGCTCACGGGTGCCCTCGAGACGCCGGCCATCTACGAACTGAAGTCGCCGCAAGAGCCGATGAGCGATTTGCTTCGATATGCGGGCGGTGCACCTGTCCTTGCCAACCAGAACCGCGGGCAGCTCGAGCGCATCGATCCGACACAAAGGGCTGCGCGTCTGGTCGAGGAGTTCAAGCTCGATGCGGCCGGCCTGCAAAAGCCAGTTCGTGACGGGGACGTGGTGACGCTGCTGGAGATCTCCCCCGAGTTTTCGAATGCCGTCACGCTGAAGGGCCACGTGGCTCAACCGCTGCGTTATCCGTACCGTCCAGGCATGCGGATCAGCGATCTCATCCCTGACAAGGACGCGCTGATTTCACCCGACTTCTATCGCCGCAAGAATCTTCTTGTGCAGATGATCGAGGAAGATCGAGTCGAGCCCGTGAGCAGAGCAGACGGAAACGATATGGTTCGGGACTCTTCTGGTCGCATGTTGCAAGAATCTCGTCCCGAATCCAGCCCTGGCATCCCAAGGGGCGCAAACGAGAGAGCTCGCAGTGAGAGGGTCGAGGTGGCCAAGGTAAAGAAGTCACCGGCAGCCCTGTTTGACGAGTTGAACTGGGACTACGCGGTCGTCGAAAGGCTGAATGCGAAAGACTTGTCGACCCAGGTCATTCCCTTCAACCTGGGCCGTGCGGTTTTGCAGCACGACACGGCACAGGACATCGAATTGCTTCCCGGCGACGTCGTGACGGTCTTCAGTCAGAAGGACATGCGCGTGCCCGTGGCGCGACAAACACGGCTGGTGTCTGTCGAAGGTGAGGTCGGCGCGCCCGGCATCTATCAGGTTCGCCCCGGCGAGACCTTGAAAGAGCTGATCGGTCGAATCGGCGGCTTTACACCGCAAGCGTACGTGTACGGCCTGGAGTTCTCTCGCGAAGAGACACGACAAAGGCAACGCGAAAACCTTCAAGCCGCAATGCAGCGGCTGCAGTCGCTGTCAGCCACCCAGGGTGCGCGCAACGCGGCCAACCTTCGTGACGACGGAGCCGATCGCAGCGCAGCCATCAGCCAGGCCGCGACCCAGGCCCAGATGTCTCGGCTGGCGCAATTGCAACCGAATGGCCGTGTCGCGCTTGAATTGCAACCCGACACCAAGACAGTCGATGCCCTGCCGGATGTTCCGCTCGAGCACTCCGATCGCATCGTTGTTCCGGCAAGGCCTGGCTTCGTCACAGTCGCGGGTGCCGTGCTGAACAACAACGGATTCCTCTGGAAGTCCGGTCGCACGGCAGGCGATTACATCCGTCTCGCCGGGCTCGACGAGGCCGCGGACAAGTCCAACATGTTCATCCTTCGAGCCGACGGCACCGTATCGAGCGCCAACGACCAACGCGGCTTCTTCAGCTATGGCGGCGTGGAATCGCAAGTGCTGCAACCCGGCGATGCGGTCATCGTGCCGAACCAGCTCGACTACGAAACCTGGGGTCGAGCATTGGTGCGCAACCTGAAGGACTGGTCACAGATCTTCTCGCAGTTCGGCTTGGGCGCTGCGGCGATAAAGACCTTGAACAAATGACACCGAGGCACGATGAACACGAGAGAAATTGATTCGGTGCCGCAAGACGTGAACGGCGATGATGCGGACAACGGCCCGCAGGTTCACCTCGTGGATTTGCTGACATGGCTTGGGGAAGGCAAACGGTTCATCGGCACCGTCACACTTGCCTTGGCAGTGGCCTCCCTGGCCGTCGCACTGCTGAGTGAGCCCATTTATACGGCTCGCGCTACCTTGCTGCCCCCGGGGGCTCAGCAGCAAAGCGGCTCGGCAGCGGCGCTCGCCGCCCTTGGGTCGTTGGGTGGCCTGGCAGGAGGCATGGGTGCCAAGACTCCTGATGAACTCTACGTCGCCTTGCTGAAGAGTGACAGCGTCACTCGTGAGATGGATCAGAAATTCGATCTCAAGAAGCGCTACAAGATCCAGACCAACGAGGTGCTTCGAAAAACTCTCCCCTCGTTCATTCGCATCTCTTCCGACAAGAAGAGCGGCGTCATCAACATCGAAGTCGATGACAAGGAACCGAAATTCGCCGCCGATCTTGCGAATGCCATGCCGGCAGAGTTGACCAAGGTTTTGAGCCGCCTTGCGGTCACTGAAGCCCAGCAGCGCCGGGTCTTTTATGAGCAACAGCTCAAGGACACGAAAGAACGCCTCATCAAGGCCGAGCAGGACTTGCGAGGCGTTCAAGAAAAATCCGGTGTCATCGTGCTCGACAAGCAGGCCGAGGCGCTGATCGGCGGAGCCGCGCAGTTGCGTGCACTGATCGCTGAGCGTGAAGTGCAATTGAAGGTTCTAAGAACCTCCGCAACCGAACAAAACCCGGACGTGATGCGTTTGAATTCAGAACTGCGCGCCTTGCGAGCCGAGTTGGCGCGCATGGAATCCAAGCAGGACGGTGCAAGCGGGAGTGCGGTCGACATGCCAGTGGGAAAGATTCCTGAAGCGGCCATCGACTACGTGCGAGCGCGCCGAGAACTGAAGCTTCAGGAAACCTTGCTTGAAGGCATGGTGCGGCAATACGAGCTTGCGAAACTCGACGAAGCCAAGGAAGGCACGAGCCCCCAGCAAGTCGACAAGGCCATTCCGCCTGACTACAAGTCAAAGCCGTCGAGAGCCATGATCGTGATTGCCGGCATCTTGCTTGGTTTGTTGGGCTCGAGCATCGTCGTCGTGTGGCGACGCTATTCGGCACTCGCTCGCGAGCGCGACCCTGAAAGCGCTGCTGCTTGGCAATCCCTGCGCAACGCTTGGCGTTTGCGCGGCTGATCAAAGAAGCAGCGGCGACGGGGTCGGCAGAGTCAGGCCGCCAACACGCGTGCAAACCCGTCGCTGTCGACTGCCCGCGTGATCGCCACGGCCACCGCGCAGCCAGCCGACGGGCGCGTTGCTGCATCGCGCCGGCACGGACCTTGAACGCACCGACCGGCGTTTTATTCTCGTGCCGACCCACACAGAGGTGTTAGAGCGCATGGTTAGCTTCGACATAGGCGGTCACAGATTCCATCTCCGGGCGGCGGCCGTGATCGTCGAGGAAGAGTACGCACTGCTGCACCGTCTAGAGAATGATCTGATCTGGGCTCTGCCTGGCGGTCGAGTCGAGCCGGGCGAGGCCGGTGCGGCAGCGGTAGCCCGCGAAATGCTGGAGGAGACCGAAGAACACATCGAGTGCGGCGAGCTTCTCTTCGTCGTTGAGAACTTCTTCGAGCACAACGGCACGCCACAGCATGAAGTCGGCCTGTACTTTCGTTCGGCTCTCAGGCCCGAGTCACGCCTACGCGACAAAGCCGTCTCGCACAAGGGCACGGAAGGCGACAAGGCTCTTGAGTTCCGCTGGTTTCCACTCGCCGAGCTCGAGACAGTGAATCTCCATCCGGCCTTTCTGCGTAGCGCGCTTGCTGCGCCGCTAATTGTGGTTCGGCACGTCGTCCAGGGCGGGTGAGAATGCGCCCCTTCCTTCAAGCGGACCTTCCTTCGGCAAGCCGCTTAAGTCAAACGATCGAACGCAGCGTTCACAGACTCAGTTCGCCGCGAATGCAAGTGACTGAATTGCCGCCGACCCAGACGGTGTCCCTTTCGCATTCAATGTGGACCCGACCGGTTCGATCCATGCACGTCCCTTGCGCGGCAACGTAGCTCGCTGGAGCGATGCCCTCGCCGATCAGCCATTGCGCCAGGCTCGCGTTCAGGCTTCCGGTGACGGGGTCTTCGGGAATGCCCAGCGGTGCTGCGAACGCGCGCACCTCGAACTGCGTGTCGCCGCTCGCACGTGCACCCATCACTCCGACCTTGGCCAGTCCCTTGAGCACAGCGTCATCCGGCTCGATTCGCAAGACTGCGTCGGCATCGGTCAGCAAGAGGCCCAGCCACTTCGGGCCGTTATCCAGCCATTGCGCAGCACGTACCTGAGACGGCACCAGCCCAAGCGCCGATAACACACGGGACAGCAATTCACCGTCGACATCTGAACGCTGCGACGGCGGCGCAGCGAACGCGGCGCGACGGCCTTCCACCCGGATCGGCACCAGGCCGTAGGCGCACTGCTGCACAACACGGCCAGCCGTCTTTGGAATACCGCCCTGCTCCAGCCACGCATGGCAGGTGCCGAGCGTCGGATGACCCGCGAATGGCAACTCACCACCCGGCGTGAAGATGCGGACCCGGTAGTCAGCTTCCGGTGACGTCGGTTTCAGAAGGAACGTCGTCTCCGACAGGTTCGTCCATCGCGCAAAGGACTGCATCTGCGCATCGCTCAATCCATCCGCTGAATGGACGACTGCGAGAGGGTTGCCGCGCATCGGCGACTCGGTGAAGACATCCACCTGCGTGAATGCGAATTTCACAGGGTGCGCTCCTTCAAGGTCTTCGCCAGGGCGGCCACGCCTTGCTCGATGCGCTCTTCGGAGACGGTGACGAAGGACAGGCGCAAGGTGTTGAGTTTCGGGTGGTCGGCATAGAAGGCGGAGCCTGGTACGAAGGCCATGCCGTTCTCTACGGCGTACGGGAGCAGCGTCATCGCATCCTCGGCCTCGGGCAGTTCGACCCAGAAGAACATGCCTCCCACCGGCACATTCCAGTGGCACCCCTTGGGCATGTGGCGTTCGAGCGCGGCACGCATCGCATCGCGCTGTGACTTGTACTTGGCGCGGATGGTGGGCACGTGCTTCGAGAGGAAGCCGTCGCGAATCACCTCGTGCACGACACGCTGGTTGAAGCTGGGCGTGTGTAAATCGGCCGCTTGCTTGGCCTGCAGCAGCTTCGGGTACAGCGGCTTGGGTGCGACGAGATAACCCAGGCGCAGGCCCGGCGCGAGCACCTTCGAGAACGAACCCAGATAGACCGACCCGTCGGCCCAGCGCGAAGACAGCGGCGCGGGCGGCGGCGCGTCGAACCACAGATCGCCATACGGGTTGTCTTCGATGACTGGGAGGCCGATGGCTTGCGCCTTCGCCATCAGCGCGTCGCGGCGGATAGCGTCCATGCAGCGGCCGCTCGGGTTCTGGAAGTTGGGCAGCGCGTAGAGAAACCGGGCCCCCTTGGCGACATCGAGTTCGTCCGGCAGCGGGCCATTGTCATCGCACGCCACCGTGACGAACTCCGGTTCGTAAGGCGTGAAGGCCTGCAGCGCCCCGAGGTAGGTGGGCGATTCGACCGCAACACGGCTGCCCGCATCGATGAGGATCTTGCCGACAAGGTCCAGGCCCTGCTGCGATCCGGTGGTGATGAGCACCTGCGATGCATCGACCTTGAGGCCTTGCCCATTCAGCTCGCCCGCGACCCATTCGCGCAGCGGACCGTGCCCCTCGCTCGCGGCGTACTGCAGCGCTTCGCGCGGGTTGTCGCGCAGCACGCGCTCGGCCGCCTCGCGCATCGCCTCGACCGGGAAGGTGTCCGGCGACGGCAGGCCGCCGGCGAGCGAGATGATGCCCGGCTTCTCGGTGACCTTGAGGATCTCGCGAATGATCGACGGATTCATCCGCTCTGCGCGTTTGGCTTGTTTGAACATGCTGCTTCCTTGACAAAAAACTCTGAGAAATCTTCAGGCGGGCGCCCGCTGAGTCGGCATCTTCTTGCCAACGAACACGATGGCGATGACGGCGAGCGAGAAGATCACCGTTGTCGCGTCCAGCGGTTCACCGAGCACAGGGACGGCAAACAGCAGGGCGAGAAAGGGTTGGACAAGTTGCACCTGGCTCACGCGCACGGTGCCGCCGAGCGCCAGGCCCCGGTACCAGGCGAAGAAGCCGAGCCACATCGAAAATAGCGTGACATAGGCGAAGCCCGTCCATGCACTGGCTCGAACGGCATGCGCGGGCCAGGTTGCCCATGTCGTCGGCGCCGTGAACGGCAGGCTCAGCACGAGCACCCAGCAAATGACCTGCTCGGCCGGCATCTCGTTGGAAAGCTTGGCGCCGGCCACGTAGCCCACGGAGGCGCTCGCAATGGCGAGCAGAAGCAAGCCGTCGGCAGGACTCAGGCGGCCGCTGCCCCGATGCGCCGCGAAGGCGAGCACCATGCTGCAGCCGAGCACGGCGCAGATCCAGAAGCCTGCTGACGGGCGCTGGCGAAATACGAGTGCGGCGGCGACCGCCGTCCCCAACGGCAGCACGCCGGTGATGACGGCAGCGTGCATGGCGTCGACATCGCGCAGCGCGAGCGAGAGAAAGAGCGGGAAGCCGAGCACGGTGCCCAGGGCGCTGAGCGCGAGGCTCGCGAGCTGATCGCGCCTCGGCCGGGGCGCACCAGTGGCCAGCAGATAGCCAATGCTCAGAAGCCCCGCCATCGCCGCGCGGCCGGCGGTGACGAAGAGCGGCGGCAACTGCGGATCGGCGGCGGGTCCGACGGCAAGGCGCGTCATCGGCAGCGTCATCGCAAAAATCACGACGCCCAGCAGTCCGAACCACAAGCCCTTCGCTTCGTTGTGAGACACGTGATTCATGCGAGCGCCATCCATCGCCCCAGTCTACGGGCCCGCGCCAACACAGAGCCAGTACACTTTGCCCTCACACACAGCGTTCTGTGTTGGTGGTTGAGCCAGCACATGCCTCCATGAAGCATTCCACCGGCGCCATGTCACTGTCCCGCGGGGCGGACACCACGCTCACCGAGCAGTTGTCTGCGAGGTTTTCCGAACGCATTCGCCAGCGGCTCCTGGCCCCCGGCACTCGCCTGCCTTCGGTTCGCGAGTGTGCCCGTCGTCATGGTGTGAGCCCCTACACGGTCGTCGCCGCCTATGACCAGTTGCAGGCCCAGGGCCTGGTCGAAGCGCGCCGCCAACGAGGCTTTTTCGTTCGCGAGGCCATGCCCGAGCCGGTCCGTCCGCCCGCCGCCAAAGCCCCGCCCGCGCCGCTCCCGATCAGTGCAACCACCTTGATGCGCGGCATGTTCCAGCCGCCCGGGGCGCACCCCATGCCGGGCCTGGGCGCCCTGCCCGTCGAGTGGCTGGACCTGCCGATGCTGGCCACCGCCTTGCGCCGCGTTTCAAGCGGATCACAGCTCGCACCCCTGGCATTGCAGTACGGCCAACCGGCTGGCGACCCGCGATTGCGGCGCGCGCTCGCGACACGTCTTGCAGACCACGGCGTCATTGCGACGCCCGAACAAATCATCACCACCGTCGGCGCAACGCACGGCCTGGACGTCGTCACGCGCTCGCTGGTCCACGCCGGAGAATCCGTTCTGGTGGACGAGCCGGGCTGGTCGGTCGAATATGCGCGACTCGCCGCTCTCGGGTTGCGCGTGCTCCCGGTGCCGCGCAGCGAGGATGGCCCCGACCTGGCCGTGATGGAGCGCCTGATTGAAGCTCATCGTCCGCGCCTGTACGTGACGGTGTCCGTGCTGCACAACCCGACCGGTGCATCGCTGTCGCTGGGCAGTGCGCACCGCCTCCTGCGGCTCGCGCAGAAGCATGACCTGCACATCGTCGAGGACGACAGCTATGCCCACCTCGCTGCGGCACACCTGCCGCGCATGGCCGCCCTCGATGCGCTGGAGCGCACGATCTACGTGTCGGGTTTTTCGAAGATTCTGGTTCCGAACTGGCGCGTAGGCTTCATTGCCGCACCCGTCGCCTTGGTCGACCGATTCGTCGACACCAAACTGCTGAGCACACTCACCACCCCCAGCCTGCTGGAACAGGCGCTCGCCCACTGTCTCGAACAAGGTCTCCTGCGCCGCCATGCAGAGCGCGTCAATTCCAAGCTAGATGCGGCGCGGAGCCGGGCGGTGAAACTTGCCGAGCAGCACGAATGCCGCTTCGCAGCCACCCCGCGCGGACTGTTTGGCTGGGTCGATGTTGGCGTGGACACCGAGCGTCTCGCACGTGTGATGCTTGACGACGGCTGGCTGCTGGCGCCGGGCGCGCTGTTCCATGCAACGCCCAGGCCGACCTCCCTCATGCGCATCAATTTCGCCACGACCCAAGATGCCGGCTTCTGGCGCGCCTTGGCCGATGCCCGCTCGGCATTGTGAATTCGGGGGCTTTGGTTTGCATTACCCCAAGCAGCGGCTACAGTTAGTGACACACAACACCTTCTGACATGTTTGAGCCCACGATTCCATTTGGTGAGCCGGAACTGATGCGTGCGAGCGCGTACCGGCTTTACCTCAAGGAACTCGAAGCCGAAGCGGCGGGGAGTGGCGTCAGCTCGCGAATTTCGTCGCTGAGTCCCTCCCTGCGTGCTGACCTGTACCGATTCGAGCAAGACGGTGCAGCGTCCGAGGTGCTTGAGATCGTCGCCGCCTGCGTACGCCATGCCAAGCGCGTGACGATTCATCTCCAATACGATGAACGGGTGGTGCCACTCACGGTGTTCCCGGACGAGCGGCTCGTGCACTGCCCGATTCCCATTTCGCAACTTCTGGAAAAGCCGCTCGAGTTGTATGTGATGCACATCGAGCCGGCCTTGCTGCAGCCGCCCGGGAATGAAGCGAGTGGGCTGGTCGGGGAAGGCCGCATGCATGCGCCGCTGACCCCTCTGCTTTGGGAGCTGGCCATACGAGGTGGACGCAGCGAGTTGCTGCCCGAGATTTCCGGCCCGGCGGTCTACCGTGTCGCGCCGGGGATGGATGTGAGCGCCTTGTCGATCTCCCGCCCCATGCTCGCTGCGATCTATCGGCTGCGTCGCGAGAGCGCGACCCTGCGCGACATGAGCGAATGGGCCGGCTTCGACCGAGAAAAGGCCGTGCGGCTCTTGAATGCGTTGTACCTGCAGGCAGGCCTGATAGTCAGCCGATCGCATCCGGATGCGATCGGGGAGAGCTGGTTTGGCGGGCTCAGAGGCTGAGAGTTTTTCGAGCGTGTCCGAGCAGCGCGTCAAAAGGCACCTGATCTAGGCGCAAAGCACAGCCATAGCCAGGGCTATGGCGAGCATTTGCAACGACGAGCAGGAGTCTTTTGGCGTGATGAGCGGGCACGATCGAAAAACTCTCAGCCTCTCAGTCGCTAGCGCTGACCGAGCATCTCCCACCGCTCCAGGGCTGCAAGCAACTCCTCCTCGATCTGCGCGAAGCGAACCTGTGCATCGGCCACACGCTTCGGGTCGGTGGCATAGAGCTCGGGCTTGCCGAGCAGATCGCCTAGCTCCTTCTGCTCGGCCTCCAAGGACTCGATCAGGTTCGGCAGCTCATCGAGTTCGCGCTGCTCCTTGTAGCTGAGCTTGCGTGCTTTTTGAGCGAGCGGCGGGGCCTTGGCTGATGCTGCGGCCCTGGGTTTGTCGACCGCTTTCATGGCCTGTTCACGCATCGTCCGTGCACGATCACGCTGCAGTTTCCAGTCTTCGTAGCCACCTTCGTATTCACGCCAAAGGCCGGTGGCTTCCTCGCCCTCCCAGGCGATGGTGCTCGTCACGACGTTGTCGAGGAAGCGCCGATCATGGCTCACAAGGAAGACCGTCCCCGCGTAGTTCTGCAGCAGCTCTTCGAGGAGTTCGAGCGTGTCGATGTCGAGGTCGTTCGTGGGCTCGTCGAGCACCAGCACGTTGGCCGGCAAGGCGAACAGCCGCGCGAGCAACAGGCGGTTGCGCTCGCCGCCGCTCAGGGTGCGAACCGGTGAATTCGCACGCTCGGGTGAGAACAGGAAATCGTTGAGGTAGCTCATGACGTGCTTGCGCGCGCCATTGAACTCCACCCATTCGCTGCCGGGGCTGATGGTGTCCGCAAGCGTGGCATCGAGATTGAGCTTGGTGCGCATCTGGTCGAAGTACGCGACTTCGAGTCGTGAGCCTTGACGCACGCTGCCGCTCGTTGGGTGCAGCTCTCCGAGGATGAGCTTGAGCAGCGTCGTCTTGCCGGCGCCATTGGGACCGATGAGGCCGACCTTGTCGCCGCGAAGGATGGTCGCGCTGAAGCCCTGGACGATGATTTTGTCGGCGAAACGCATACCGACGTCCTTCAGCTCAGCAACGATCTTCCCGCTCGGAACGCCCGAGTCCACTTCCAATCGCACCTGCCCCAACGAGTCGCGCCGCGCCTGGCGCTGTGCACGCAGCACTTGCAAACGCTGGATGCGCGCAACGCTGCGGGTACGGCGCGCCTCGACACCTTTGCGGATCCACACCTCCTCCTGCGCGAGCAGCTTGTCGGCTCGAGCGCTGGCAAGCGCCTCGGAGGCCAGCTGCTCTTCTTTCATGCGCTCATAGGCACTGAAGTTGCCGGGGTAGCTGCGGATCACGCCGCGGTCGAGTTCGATGATGCGCGTGGCCACGCCGTCCAGGAAGGCGCGATCGTGGGTGATCAGCATCACGCTGCCCTTGAAGTTGCGCAGCAACTCTTCGAGCCAGGCGATGGAGTCGAGATCGAGATGGTTGGTTGGCTCATCGAGCAGCAGCACGTCGGGCACGGCGACCAGCGCCCGCGCCAGCGCCACGCGCTTTCTCATGCCGCCCGACAGTTCGCCGACGATTCGTGCGCCATCAAGGTGAAGTTGCGCGAGCGTCGTGTCCACACGCAACTCCCACGTCCATGCATCCAGGGCTTCGATGCGCGTTTGCAGCGCATCAAGGTCCACCCCCTCGGCATGTTCCTCGTATTGCTGGCGCACAGCCTTTGCCTGCGCCACGCCTTCGCTCACCACATCGAAGACGCTCATCTGCAAATCGAAGACGGGCTCTTGCGGCACGTACTCGATGCGCAGTCCTTGTGTCATTTGCAGGAGCCCATCGTCGGGCTTTTCGAGCCCGGCGAGTATCTTCAGCAGCGACGACTTGCCGGCGCCATTGCGGCCAATGAGCCCGAGGCGCTCACCGGTTTCGAGTGAGAAGTTGGCATCGTCCAGCAGCGCGACGTGGCCGTAGGCGAGATGAGCGTTGGAAAGGGAGAGGACAGCCATGGGCGCGACGGAGCAAAAGCGGCATTGTCGCGCGTATGGCTTCACGCGCGATCGAGTGGCACGCTGCTCAACTGCGGCGAATTGCCGCTTCCAGCGCGTCGACGAACATCTTTGGAACGTCAAAGCCAGTTTGCTGCATGATCTCCTGGAAACAGGTAGGACTCGTGACGTTGATCTCGGTGAGACAGTCGCCAATCACGTCGAGGCCGATCAGCAGCAGGCCTCGCGCCGCCAGGACGAGACCGATGCTTTCCGCGATCTCGCGATCCCTGTCGGACAAGGCTTGCGCGACGCCTTTGCCGCCCGCAGCGAGATTGCCGCGGATTTCGCTGCCTTGCGGAATGCGTGCAAGCGAGTACGGCACGGGCTTGCCGTCAATGACGAGGATGCGCTTGTCGCCCTCCACGATTGCCGGCAGGAAGCGTTGCACCATCACCGTCCTCGTGCCCTGTTTGTTTAGCGTTTCAGCGATGCTGCCGAGGTTCAACCCGTCGGGGCCCACGCGAAAGATGCCCATGCCGCCCATGCCGTCGAGCGGCTTCAGGATGATGTCCTGGTGCTCGGCATGGAAGCGCTTGATGGCTTGCTCGTCGCGAGTCACGAGGGTGGGCCCGATGAACTGCGGGAACTCCAGAATCGCGAGCTTCTCAGGGTGGTCGCGAAGCGTCGCAGGTTTGTTGAACACGCGTGCCCCTTCGCGTTCAGCCTGCTGCAGAAGGTGTGTCGCGTAAAAGTACTCGCTGTCGAAGGGCGGGTCTTTGCGCATGATCACGGCGTCGACGTCGGCAAGCGCGAGCCTTGGCTTCGCACGTTCGTTGAACCAATCGTGCGGGTCGGCTGTGAGGGTGATGTCGCGGCACAGTGCCATCACCTGACTGTCGCGTTCCCACACCAGGTCTTTGGGTTCGCAAGCGAAGATGTCATGACCCCGCGATGCCGCTTCTCGGATCATCGAGAAGGTCGTGTCTTTGTAGGTTTTGAAGACCTCGAGCGGGTCGGCAACGAACAGCAGTTTCATGGTGATCACGCGATGCGGACGGGTCGCCACTGTTGCACAAAATGCGCGAGCACGTCGGCCACGCCCCCAAGGTTGGACGTGACTGGAACGGGTCGGGTGCTACCCGAGCCGATCATTCAAGCATTCAAGCGGTCGAGCTTGCGGTACGCACTCTGAAGAGCCGCGCCGCGTGGCCTTGTGCGGTGCGGCAGAGGTCGGATCGAATCCCATGGGAGGCAATGTAGGGGGGCTGCTGCGCGGCTCCAGCGCCGGTGATAGATTGCGCCGCGGGTTGTGCGGGCTGCATTGGTCGCGGACGGCGCGATGGCGTTTTGCGCCCGTGACCTGCGTCACAGGCAGCCAAGGGCAGAAACCGCCTCACGCTTCAATTGCACCGCTCCTCGGGCACTGCCGCGATGGCGCCGCACATCTTGCTCGAAGAAATCGGCGCGCCTTTCCAACTCTTGCCCGTGTCCTCAATGGGCGGTTCTCCCTTCAGCGTACCTTCAGCGCGGTACGTACCAGTCGTCTACTACCATATTTGCCCGTATCCCCGCACGCTCCGATCTACGTACCAGTCGTCTTTACTATGACTGTAGAACGACACGTTCCTTACGGCCCTACCGCCACACGTAGACGTCGAGAAGACAGAAGCCTGATACCACCTATTTGATTCGATATTCTTTAATTTCTGAGTCTGCCAAGGATAAGTGTCAGTGTATCCTTTGAGTGTATACGTACGTATGCAGCCATTTGTCTGATTGTGGAGAGTGACACCGGTCCCGCCAGCAGATGCATTCGAAACTCCCGCTGCGGCCGCCATTGCCGCTACAAAATAGTAAATCCGACGAAGAACATGTTTCATACTTAATTCTCACTTAGTTGCATTGTGGAAGGGGGACTGCAAAGGTTCGTCCGAGTCAAGGCTCATTTCCATTACGTGATGAGCGAAAGACGCAGGCGAAGCCGGTGCGTGCCGGTATTTGATCCGGTCACATCGATCAAAGGATCAAAGATACGGACGCCACACGCGGGAGTGACTCGCAGAAAACTTGCTAGGTCTCGGCGAATCGTGTTGACGCGAAGCGTGTCGTATGTCTCATTCTTCGTGCCGGGCCCTCGCAAGTAATGTTCAACCCATGACCTTTGTGTGATGGGTGTGATTGGTCATTTCGAGGGGCTCTGCCTCAACTTCAATTATTTGGTTTTATTGGTGAATTTACTCTTGACAAGGTTGAGCAATACGGCAGCCCGAATGCTGTTGATTCATACAGCATTTGATGCTGGAGTTGTTCGAACGAAGTGCCAACGACGACTTTGCGCAGATCGCGCGACACCCCGACTTCCCCAATGCCTTCACCCGTAGCCGCAAGCTGCCGCTGCCCGCACTGATCGGCGCCTTGCTCGATGCGAAATCAGTCGCAGCAGGCCATGCTCGATGGCTTCTTCGCTTCGGTGTGTGGCACTGAATGCCCGCAGCGTGGCGTCTCGGACCGAGCGTTCGCCAAAGCGCGGGAATGTTCGCGAAATACTCTCAGCCTCTCAGCCCTGGATTGGAGCTGCTCGTGCGTCCCAGCTCAGCGCTGGGGTGCACGCAGCGGTGTTGCTCTTCATCCTTGACGCCGCCGCTTGACCGCATCCATTGCTACGGTCTGGGGCACGGGATGGGGCCCGGGGGCGGCCCCCCATTTCCGACGTTCCAGCTCAAGCTCGGAACTCGTCGCTTCCGTGATGTCCCATTTGTTCAGCCGCTCAAGCAAGTCTCGACACTCGGATTCGGGTGTTTGGCGGATGTACTCAATGGCCCGGTTTAAGAACGCGACGCGCTTTTTCTCGATGGAAATGCTGTGGCGACTGGGACCCGTTTCTTCAGCCGATTCAGAGTAG
Source organism: Rhizobacter sp. (assembly GCA_021153565.1). Taxonomy (GTDB): domain Bacteria; phylum Pseudomonadota; class Gammaproteobacteria; order Burkholderiales; family Burkholderiaceae_C; genus Albitalea. Next base: position 6,368 of record JAJKJU010000044.1, on the reverse strand, counting down.
CGGTCGTCGCGGCCCCTGTCGGACAAGGCTTGCGCGACGCCTTTGCCCCCGCAGCGAGGTTGCCGCGGATTTCGCTGCCTTGCGGAATGCGCGCAAGCGAGGACGGCACGGGCTTGCCGTCAATAATGAGGATGCGCTTGTCGCCCTCCACGATTTCCGGCAGGAAGCGTTGCACCGTTCCGCGGTCAGGGCGGGTGGCCCGTGAAATACTTCTCGTCCACACGACTTTAAAGTTCATTGAAAGGTCATGCCTTCGCAACGATTCCACGGCGCCGAGGCGGAACAATGCGACCACGAACAGCGTATCGCGTAAATGCGAAAAGCCCGGGTTCGAGGATATCGGCGCGAAGTCAAGGTCGATGCAAAACCCCTGACGGGGGACTTCAGTTGGACTTGGAAAACCAACTGCTAGGAAGCACAAGATGTCATCTTTTTTATCGAGAACCTTCATTAAGTCAGCGGCCATCATCTGCGCTTTTGCTGGGCTGCATGGCAGTGCCGACGCATTAGGAGGGGCGTCCACGTGGGGCGGGTATCACAACATTATGGTCAAGACAAGCCGCAACGCCCATTCTATCTACATAACGGGTAGCGTTAACAACGGAAGGGACGCCGGGTATTGCGACGAGAAGCTCGCTCCAAACACATAGCATTCCGAATTCATCGCATGGAATCACACCTGGGTGACGGTGCAGGGATTCAGCGATGAGTTCTGCACAAAAAGCCTGGGCAAAAAATATTTCCAGGTGCCGGGCAAAGACGGATTGGGTAACTTTTGGATCTATTATTGAACTGAACCGGCCCCTCGTTGGGTGTGGAACCTGACAGGGGACAATGTCTGTGCTAGCCGCTCATCGACTTCGGGATTTGATCTGCTCGTACGTCCCAGCTCAGCGCTGGGGTGCACGCAGCGGTGTTGCTCTTCATCCTTGACGCCGCCGCTTGACCGCATCCATTGCTACGGTCTGGGGCACGGGGGGCCCCCATTTCCGACGTTCCAGCTCAAGCTCGGAACTCGTCGCTTCCGTGATGTCCCATTTGCTCAGCCGCTCAAGCAAGTCTTGACACTCGGATTCGGGTGCTTGGCGGATGTACTCAATGGCCCGGTTCAGGAACGTGACGCGCTTTTTCTCGATGGAAACGCTGTGGCACCTGGGACCCTTTTTTTTAGCCGATTCAGAGTAGCGGTCGACCAGGTGCGCGCCGCAGCATCCGATCAGAGACTGGCCCTTCTTGTTGACCGGCTCGTCCGCGTGGACCGTCGAATGCTCAGCCTGCCAGTCCTCCAGTACCGTGCTCGACTGGGCATGTTTCATGAACGCCAGGGGCATCAAGGCCCTGCCATTGAACAAGCGGGCCTGCCGTGTTCCCTCTACCTTCCAGGCGGGAAAGCCCCTCGGCGTGGTAAACGGCGTTCCAGGCAAATTCTGCTCATGTATTTTGTCCAACACGGAACGTAACACTGCCATCCCTTCAACATCTGGCCAGCAGCAACATGCAGTCTTGGCCAAATTCTCAAATGTGACGCAGCGTTAAATCTACTGATACCAAGAAAGCGAAAGCAGTTCCGGCCTCGCGAATCTCAGCGACGCGCCGACACGCAGTCACATCAGGAATTTCATGGGCATGTCACGACGGATGGCGGTGACGGCCAGGCCCGCTGCGCAGGCCGCATACGTTCCCAGGCACGCGAGAGTTGCATCACGCCAAGGTCGTCGAATCGCTTGCCGATGATTTGCAGGCCGATCGGCACGCCGTCATTCGTGTACCCGCAGTTGATCGACGCGGCCGGCTGCTCGCTCATGTTGTAGGGCAGCGTGAAGGCGATGTGCTCGAAGGGGCGCTGCGGGTCATTGGTGGGCGAGGGCAGTTCAGCCGCGTAGGCGGGAATTGGCGAGGTGGGCGAAAGCACGAAGTCGAAGGGCACGCAGGCGGCGATGGCCGCGTCGCGCATGGTGCCCATCTGGCTGTAGCCCTTGAACACCTGCGCACCTGTGAGATCGGCTGCGCCGCGCGCCCACTCGACGATGAAGGGCAGGACCTTGCTTCGCTTCCCCTCGCTCAGGGCAGAGATGTCGATCCACGAGCGCATGCGCCAGAACTGATCCATGCCTTCGGCCATGGCACGTGTCATGAAGGGCTTCATCGGCTCGACGATCGACCCCGCGGCTTCGAAGGCTTTGGCGGCGGCCTCGACGGCAGCACGAATCTGTGGCTCGACGGGGAACCCCCAGCCGGCGTCCATCAGCAAGCCGATCTTCAGGCCGCGAACATCGCGGTTCAAGTGCATCCACGCGATGTCTTGGTGCGGCAGGCTCATGGTGTCGCGCGCATCGGGTCGGCTCAACACTGGCAGCATGAGTGCCGCGTCTTCGACCGCGCGCGTCATCGGCCCCGCCACCCGGCCGGCGTAAGGCGGAAAGATGGGAATGCGACCGAGGCTGGGCTTGAGGGTGAAGATGCCGCACCAGCCGGCCGGCAGGCGCAACGAGCCGCCGATGTCAGTCCCCACATGCAGCGGGCCGTAGCCCGCGGCAGCACCGGCCCCCGCGCCGGAACTGCTGCCGCCGGGGTTCCGGCGCAGGTCCCACGGATTGCGCGTGAGAGGGTGAAAGCTCGACAGCCCTGACGAGAGCATCCCGTAGTCGGGCATGGTCGTCTTGCCGAGGATGACCGCGCCCGCCTCGCGAAGCCGCGCCGCCGGCGGTGCATCGCGTTCAGCAGGAACGAGATCGGTGGCTGCAGTGCCGAGCGGCACCGGTACGCCGCGCGTCGCGATGTTCTCCTTGATCGTCGCCGGCACGCCGTCCAGCGCGCCTTGCGGCGTGCCCTTGAGCCATCGCGCTTGCGATGCTTCGGCCTGGGTCAATGCGGCGTCCGCGTCGAGCGCGTAGGTGGCATGGAGATGTGGTTCCCAAGCCTCGATGTGGACAAGGACGGCCCGGGTGACTTCGACGGGAGAAAGTGTCTTGGCGCGGTAGGCCGCCACGAGCTCCCGGGTGCCGAGGTCGTGAAGCGCGGTCACTGCAAACTCACCGACGCCATGTCGTTCGCGGCAAGCGGCGAACTGCTCCACAGCCCTTTGAGCTTCTTGTTGCTCACCATCGTCCTCGGTTTCTGAACGGAAAGGTCTTGGGCACTCTACTGGAAGGGCGGTCGCCCTGCTGTCAGCGCGGACCCGCAGGTGCCGCAGGGATCAGCGAACGGGATCCAAAAAGGGCCTCATGTTCACGGCTGACGCGCGGCATCGGAGTCGGCCCGCTGCAAGGGGCGGCCCTTGTACTCGCCTGTCAGCGTGTGCAGAAACTTGACGATCAATTTCTTGTCTTGTGCAGAGGCGGGGCGTCCGAGCTGATACTTGAACATCACGTCCACTGCGTCGTTCAGCGTCTTTGCCGAGCCGTCGTGGAAGTACGGTGCGGTCAGAGCGACATTGCGCAAGCTCGGAACCTTGAATACGTGTTTGTCAGCTTCGCTTTTCGTGACGTTATAGCGACCCAGGTCGGCCACCGTGGTGTTGCCGCGCTTTTCGAAATAGTCGCCCATCACGCCGAAGGTCTGGAACATGTTGCCGCCGATGTTGACGCCTTGGCAGGCAACGCAACCGTACGCCTTGAACAACTGGTAGCCGAGCAGCTCGTCGGGCGAGAGCGCCTTCTGGTCACCCTTCAGATACTTGTCGATGCGCGAATTCGGTGTGGTCAGCGAGCGCTCGAAGACGGCGATTGCATCCTGGATGTTCCTGGTCTGCAATCCGTCGCGGTAGGTGGCCTTGAACTCCCCGACAAGTGGACCGTCCTGGGCCAGCTTGCCGAGCACCTCGGTCCAGTTGCTTCCCATCTCCTTCGGGTTGTGCACTGGGCCGGCGACCTGTTCCTCGAGCGAAGCGGCCCGGCCGTCCCAGAACTGCCTGAAATTCAGGCTGCTGTTGAAGACGGTCGGTGCGTTGATCGGCCCCTTCGCGCCACCAATGCCGATCGATGACGGCAGGCCGTCGACGCCGCCCTTGGACAAGTCGTGGCAGCTCGCGCATGAGAGCGAGTTGTCCTTCGACAACCGCTTGTCATGAAACAGCCGATCGCCGAGAGCAACCTTGCGCAAGTCGAGTTGGGGCTCGAGGGGGATCGGCTTGATCGGCTCGCCGCTTTGAGCCATGCACACACGGGGCGTCGCGCCGAGCAAGACAAGCCACAGGGCCGCAGCAACTGCTGCCTTCGGCCGGCAGGTGATGCCGCGCACGGCGCGGTCACTGAATGTCGAGGTCTCATGGGGCAGCTTCGGGCCAACGGCAGTACAGATGCGGTGCATTGATCAGTCGCCTCCTAGTGCCCTCGGATTCAGGCGCTTTCGATTTTCATTGCCCTATACCGGCACCTGAAGGGCACCAAGCCCGCGCGTTGGGGGAAAGTGCGAGATCTTTCACGTTCTTGGCCGAACGACGGGTCGGGCATCTGAGAGGTTGAGACCGTTGAAGATTGGCAATGCGCGCGTGCTGAAACCGGTACGGACTCCCTCTCCCCCACTCGGGGGAGAGGGTTGGGGTGAGGGGGTCTACGCGGAACCCACGCGACAGTTTTGCCGGATCGAGCGTGTTCGCATCGGCTGCATCAAAGGCGCTGCGCAAGGCCCATTCCATGCGGGCCAGGTCGATCAGCGCAGGATGCGGCACCAGAGCCTCGTTCTCGGCCATGAACAGCGGCAATTGATCGCCGTACCAGCGAATGGATGGCTGTCGCGATGGATGCGCCGCGACATAAGCGCGGGTAGTTCTCAGAGATGACCTCGAGCCAATCGACCGCCGGCTTCTCGTCGACGAAGTCGCGGTAGTGCTCGGTGCGCAGGCCAAGCCCGAAGCCTGTCAGCGTGCTCATCGTTCAAGTGGTGTCTTTGAATAAAAAAAACGGCGGGTGGCCCAGGACCTTCCCGCCGGAACTTCTGGACGCTCTCTTGAGGACTCGGATGCACCTGAGGCGCCTGCACCCAGGTGGCATCCGCCTACGAATTCAAGCCAGCACTTCCGCCATCGCCACCGCAGTGGCTTCTACGTTCTTGGTATTCAACCCGGCGATGCACATCCGCCCCGATCGCACCAGATACACCGCATGTTCCTCACGCAGGCGATCCACTTGGGCGGCTGTCAGCCCGGTGTAGCTGAACATGCCCCGCTGGGTCAGGAAGTAGTCGAAATTGCGCCCCGGCAGCTTCGCGGTGAGCACGGCGTGCAAGCTCTTGCGCATGGCGAGGATGCGCTCGCGCATTGCTGCCACGTCGGCTTCCCACGCGGCGCGCAGCTTGGGCTCCGACAGTACCTTCGCAACCACCAGGCCCGCGTGGATCGGCGGGCTCGAATAGTTGCGCCGCACCGTGGCCTTCAACTGGCCGAGCACCAGCTCCGCCTGCGCTGCACTCGGGCACACCGCGCTCAATGCGCCGGCGCGTTCTCCGTACAGGCTCATGCTCTTCGAGAACGAATTGGCGATGAAGAACGACAGCCCCGCGCTCGCGAGTTCGCGCACCGCGAAAGCGTCCTCCTCGATCCCGTCGCCGTACCCCTGATAGGCGAGGTCGAGGTAGGGCAGCAGGTCGCGCTCGCGCAGCACCGGAATCAACTGCTGCCATTGCGCCGGCGACAAGTCCACCCCCGTCGGGTTGTGGCAGCAGGCGTGCAGCAGCACGATGCTCTTGGGCGGAAGCTCGCGCAGTGCGGCCAGCATCGCATCGAACTTCAAGCCGCCGGTGGCCGAGTCGTAGTACGGGTAGGTATTCACCTGAAAGCCAGCACCCTCGAACATCGCGCGGTGGTTGTCCCAGGTCGGGTCGCTTACCCAGATGGCGCTGTTCGGGAACCAGCGCTTCAGAAAATCGGCGCCCACTTTGAGTCCGCCGCTCGAGCCCACCGTCTGCAATGTGGCGATGCGGTTGCTCTTCACTGCCTCGTGATTCGGGCCGAACAGCAGCCGCTGCACCTCGCGGCGGCATGCCGGCGCGCCTTCGATGGGCAGGTAGGGCTTGGCCGCGCCCTCGGCCAGCAACTGCGCCTCGGCCTCGTGCACGCAGCCGAGCACTGGAATGTGATTCGCGTCGTCGAAGTAGATGCCGATCGACAAGTTGATCTTGTGCGGCCGTGGGTCGTTGCCGTAGGCCTCGTTCAAGGACAGGATGGGATCGCCGGCGTAGGGGTCGAGGTGATGGAACATTTTGCGTGAAACGTGAAAGGTGAAAGGTCTAACGTGAGGTGATAGGTGAAGATGGTCCTGGGAAGGATGCCTCAGAGGCTGAGAGTTTTTCGAGCGTGCCCGAGCAGCACGTCAAAAGGCGCCTGATCTAGGCGCAAAGCGCAGCCATAGCTCGTGCTATGGCGAGCATTT
>JAJKJU010000043.1 GCA_021153565.1 Rhizobacter sp. | reverse complement strand
GATGGACTCGACTCACTGGCTTTTCTCGTGTTGGAAGGCTTCGATAACACCCCGCAAAAGGTCTCTGGCTCGGAACAGCGGCCAGCTGCGGATTGGCACATTATCACACGGGATGGGACATGTAGTAAGTCGGTTTCCTGGCAACGGAACTGCAGCTTGAGGATGTCGGTAATGAATATCGCGCATGCTGCACGAAACGAAGAGCAAATGTCCACCAGTTACAAAATATTATGGCACTACATTTCACTTTTCGAGCGACCCCTAGCATTCATGCGGGTTTGCGGCCGACGACGTCGGGAAATGGGCTAAAAGTTGACAAGCTTGGGCTACGATCGCCACGTGCGTCGACTGCGTGAGGCGCTGCGCAGCCACCGCGACGCCTATGCCGATCTGGTGGCGACGCACTTCCCGGTCGGCACGCGCCTCACGCTGCCCGACGGCGGCATGCTGCTGTGGGTGCAACTGCCCGAGGGCGCGAGCGGCGATACGCTGTTTGCTGCTGCGCTGGACCGCGGCATCAAGATTGCACCTGGCTCCTATGACTCGGTCACTGGAATTCATGTTCTTGACGTAGTGACGAACGAAGAGTGGCTGGGCGCACGATCTGCTTCGATTCAGCCGGGGATTCTTGGCAAGACCGTGGCGTTCGACGCCTACGGCCGCTGCGTCGCGAACCTGACGCCCATCCCCAGGCGCCAGGGGTGGCTCTTGTCGGCTTCATCGCGCTGGCGAAAGGCCTTTGGCGACACACCCACGGTGCGCTTGAAAACCTTGGAGAAGCTGAAGGCGTCTTGGTAGCCCACCTCGGCGGCAACGGCCTCCAGCTTGTGGTCGGTTTCGGCCAGCAGGCGCATGGCGCGCTGCATGCGAAGCATGCGCAGGTGGTTCAGCGGCGTGTCGCCCATGGCATCGCGGAAGCGCTCGGCCAGCGCCGTACGTGACAAGCCCGCGTGCTGAGCCAGTTCGTCCAGCGTCCACGGGTGCGCGCTGCGCTCGTGCATCAGCGTCAGCGCGCGCCGCACCTGCGGGTCGCGCGCGGCGTGGCTCCAGCCGTGACCGACCTGGCCACGCTCAGCCGCGATCTCGCGCAGCGTGTAGGTGAACACCATGTCGAGCAGCGCCTGCACGATGGTGTCGGCGCCCGGCTCGGCGGCGCGTATCTCTTGTTCCATCAGCCCGGCGGCCAGCGCCAGTGGGCCCAGCCGCGGACGCGCGTCGGCGCGCAGCACGGTCCAGGAGGGCAGCTCGGCAAAAAGGGGGTGCAGTGGCGTGTTCCACAGCTGGTAGGCGCCACCCACCACGACGCTGGCGCCCGCCAGGATGGGCCCGAGCTCGTGCGTGATTGTCTGGGGCTGCAGGCCGGTGAGGCTGGGGCCCACGCTCAGCGCATGGTCGCAGCCGCGCGTCATGAAAGCCACGTCGCCGGTGGCCAGTGCAAGCGGCTCGGCCAGCGTGGGCGCATGCACATGCACCGGCCCCTGCACCGCCACATGCAGCCCGATGCTTTTCTCGCATGGGAAGCGCAGCACCACGTTGGCAGGAATGGCGCGCAGGCCCAGCACGCGGCGGCGCAGGCCGGCGTCTTGGAGGATGTCTGATAGCAGGTCCATTAAGGACGATTGGACATGAAAGTTGTACTAGTGTCCATTTCGGGTTCGACGCCGATTGGGCAAGATGCCCATCATCGCAACCCAACCCAAGAGCATTCCATGCCCCACATCCTTGTCGTCGGCGCCAGCGGCACCGTCGGTTCCGAACTCTCCCGCCTGCTGGTCACCCAGGGCGAGTCAGTGGTCAAGGCCACTAGTCGCAAGCCCACCGCCGCCGACCAGGTGCAGTTGGATCTCGTCAGCCAGGCCGGCCTGAAGGCGGCCTTCGACGGAGTGGACCGCGCCTTCTTCCTGGCCCCGCCTGGGCATGCCAATCAGGAAGCGCTGCTGGCGCCGCTGATCGACGAAGCCAAGGCGCGCGGCCTGAAGAAGGTCGTGCTGATGACGGCCATGGGCGCCAACGCCGACGAGAACGCGCCGATGCGCAAGGCCGAACGCCGGCTGGAAGCTTTGGGCCTAGCCTACAACATCATCCGGCCGAACTGGTTCATGCAGAACTTCAACACCTTCTGGCTGCACGGCATCCAGACGGCCGGTCAGATCTTCCTGCCCGTGGGCGCGGCCAAGGGTAGCTTTATCGATGCGCGGGACATCGCGGCCGTGGCCACCCGGCTGCTTACCGGTGAGGTCTTCGCCAACCGCGACTTCGACCTCACCGGCCCGCGCGCGCTGGATCATGCCGAAGTGGCGGCCATCCTGACACACACCACCGGAAAGCAGATTGGCTTCACCGACATCACGCCCGACGCCCTGCTGCAGGGGCTGCTGGGCGCTGGCCTGCCCCAGGACTACGCAGAGTTCCTCGTTCTGATCCTGGGCTACTTCAAGGCGGGCTACGCCGAGCGCACTACCGAGGCCGTGCAGCAGATCACCGGCCAGGCGCCGCGCACGATCGAGCAGTACGCGAAGGACTACCGGGCCAGCTGGGTCTGAGGCGCGCGGAGGCAGGGCGGCGGCGTCGCCTGCCGCCCTGTCCGTTGCCGGCGGCATACTTTGCACTGCATCAGCCGCCCGTGGCATTACGACCAGGCACACCCGGGCGTGCGCACATTGAACCGCCGGGAAGCGGCCCTTCCGTAGTGGCGGCTCCTGGCCGTCATGGATAGATATCCATGACGGCCACTATGGATAGATCTCAACTAGGTGTAGTTCGTACGGCCAGGGCGTTGCTTTCGCTGCTGTGGTGCGGGTTCTGGCTCGGTCGGTCGGTGTTTATCTCACCATAGTTTCTGCGGTCGAGTGACGGGATGGCGTCTGTGGCCCCCGACACGCAGCCTTGTAGAGATGAGCGTTCGAATCGCTGGCGTGCCCCAATGGCGCAAAAACTATGCAAAGGCTTCGCGCGCCCCGACGTGCCGCGTACACAGGGTCGATGCGGGTGCGCCGTTGAATCTCTATCCCTAGTTGAAATCTATCCATAGTGGCCGCCAGCGTGAGTACGAGGCCGCCATTGGAAGCTGACTTTCGATGCGTGGGCCAGGCCGGCCAAGGTCAGCTGTCGGCGAAGCCCGGGAACTCACACTGCCGACCATCTGTCGATCGTGAATGTCGGCTTCGCACTGAAGCCTGATCAAGCTTGACCGACCCCGTCAACGATGCGCGTTCTCGGGGGCCGAAGCTGTCAGATCTGCATTGCCGAAGCGATGCTGTCAGACCTGCATCGCCGAAGCGAAGCTGTCAGATCTGCATTGCCGAAGCGATGCTGTCGCGCGCCTTCTTGTTCATGCGAATCTGGAACGGCAAGAACGTCAGCCGGTCCGTGACGCTGGCCGCACCTGGGTTGGAGACCCAATAGCTGCCTCCGAGAACCTGGCCGTCCTTCGTCAACGCACCGGTGTAGACGTTGCCGTTGAGCTGGAAGTACACGCGGTATTGCACGGTTGAACTGAGCGTCGCCGAGACCGGACGCGCGACCGTCGCAACGAACACCGGCACGCCGCCTACGGTTGATATCGTGCCGTCGGCCTGGTGATAGGTCTTGCCATCGCTGTTCGAGAGCAGGCCGGCCGTCAACGCGGCATCCAGGGTGGTCGAGGCGGCACAGGGCGCCACATTCGCGTCGGTGGTCGCGCCGACACAGTCGAACACCGTGAAGCGGTCGCCCTGATTGACCGCCGTGTACTTCACGTAAGCGGCACCCGAGGCGAACGAAACGGCCGGATTCAAGATGGCGGTATTGGACCAGAACGAGTTATGCCAGTGCGCCAGATCCGCCGGGGCGGCAACGACCGCTCCGCTCAGGGCGACGGTGGAGAAGTTGCTTCTGACCTGGGTGAAGGCCACGGTGACGCCGTCGTTGGCCAGCGCGTCGATCTTGACGCTGCTGCCGGTGTATGACGCGACGTTGATCGGCCCGTTGACCGGCACGACCAGAATCGCACCGTTCTTCAGGACGCGCGTCGGTGTGCCGGTCAGCAAAGCGAGCGTGCTCGATATGTTCACCGGCTGCGACTGCGTCGATGGCTGCGGCCCCGCCGTCAGTGGCGACGCCGCCATCACCGCGAAATCCGAGGATGCGTAGTTGGTGCCACTGACCTGAGGGCCCGAGAAATTGAGGTTCCAGTGCAGCTGGTGGCTGCCACCGCCGGGCGCGAGGATCAGGTCTTCATAGGCCTGTTGATCAGCGCTCAGCTTCAGCGCGAGGCTGGCAGCAGCGCTCGTGACGCTGCCGTCCGGGTTGCTCACGACGACCTTGTACTGTGCGCCGCTGTCGGCATAGGTGACCGCCGAAGTCGTGAAACTTGCCGAGGTCGCGCCCGCAATGTCCGCCCCGTTCTTCTGCCACTGATAGCTCAAATTGGCGCCCGTGGCGACGACGGTGAACGTCGCCGTATCGCTGGTCAGCACGGGGGCGCTGGCTGGCTGCGACGTCAGCGCGGGCGGGTTCTTGGCCGTCGGCGTGCTGGAGTCTGATCCGCCACCCCCGCACGCGGCGATGAGGCAGGCAGAGGTGAGCGCGGCGGTCGTGCCGGCAAAGCTGGTCTTCATGAAATTTCCCCGGGGATGCTTCTTGTCTGTCTCGGCGGCGGCTGCCGCTTCGTACGGGCGGTAGTATCTCCGACGACACATTTGCCTCGCATCGCAAGCCGCGCCAGGCCTTCGTTTGAGAAGTATTCGCTCTGTCGCTGGCGCCAGATTGACACTTTTACCCTCGCGTTTGGGACACTTTTGCCTCGGTCTACGTTTCGCAAATGCGCACGCCACCTCGCGTTTGCACTGCAGCATATGACGCAGTACCCCGAAACTGCGCAGCATGGTCGATCCAATCGACTCCGTTCGCGGAGTTCTCGGATCAGGTACGTGCCAAGAACGGCCGGCGGAGCAACCGGCACTGCCACCTGCCCTTTCCGGCCGAGATCGATCGTCTGGGGAAAACACCAGTGTTGGCCGGCCTGCAATCTTCCCGAAATCGTGCCCGGCTTCCGTCCCCCTTCTCAATGCCCCTCCCAAAATGTGCCGCATCAATGGCGAAGTTGCTTTACAAGGCACGCGCCTTCTTGGGTCTGGAGAGAGTTTTGACCCTGAGCTGCGAAGGGCTTGATCAGCTGCGGATCAAGGATTCGGGAAGTCAGCGTTGCATCGACTTGGCGGCACAGGTGCTCGTCATGTCGACCGACCTTGGGGCACGGGAACTGCAGAGCGGCGATGCCGCGCTGTCTTGCTCGCGACCTCGGAACTCTCGCTGTTCATGGGTCTCATGCATGGCCGCAGGCTGCCGGCGACTGTCAACTGGTCGGCCCCTTCCATGTGGCGGGCGCAAGTGGCAGTTTGCTGGCCCACTGGCCTCCCTCGGGGCAGATTGCCCGAAGCTTCGGCCGAAGACAACTCAAAAATCCGCTTGAGGAATAGAACATGACATTCGGCAACATCATCAAGGTAGATCTCTGCATCTCGCTCCCAAAGGTCAAGGATGACGAGGACTCGGGCAGCACCCGAACTTCCGCTCGTGGCGCCCTGCCTCAGACTCGTGTGAATCTGTCTTCGCGTACTTCGCAAGCTTCCTCCACCCGCAAAGAAGAAGCTATTGCTCCGCGCCGGGCATTACCTCTCGAGGTGAGCTCAGAAATTCAAGCTGAAGCTTCCACGTCAGCCTCTGTTGCGCCGGGTCAAACGAAGAAGAACGGGCTCACGCGCAAGGTCATGAGCCTATTCAGTACCCGGCGACATTCGAAATCCAAGGCATCCAAGTCCAGCCAGCTCGATGAGGTCGATCCGCTTGCTCTGCAGTTCAGCGCCGATTGGCTTGAGCAGGCTCGCGCCGAGAACCAGGAGACTTTGGAGTCCAACGAGCGCGCCGAGAACAAGGGCAAGCGGCCGCGCCTGATCGAAATGCTCGCGGACAACGCTATTGAGGTACCGTTGGAACGTAAGGCCGAGGCGGAGGACGAACGTATGAGGGCGGGACTGTTCGCCCCAGTTGACTGGCGGAGCCGGCAACCTGCAAGCTCCGGCGACGCGGGAGCGAGCACGTCGGGTGCAGCTCCGCAGGTGACCTCCGAGCAGACAACGCCCGAGCAAGTGACGCCAGAGGGGGTGGAGGGCACGGCTGCAGGGCAGCATCCCGACGCGTCGGCCATCGCCCAGGAAGGGACGGACTCGCTGCTGCGTGAACTACGACCACAGGCAGGACCACCGCTTGCGCCGAGCAGCGACACGCTTCCGATCGTTCCCTTCGAGCATTCGCAGTATGAGACTCGCGAGTCCGTCTCGCCTCCTCAGCGTGGACTCAGAGGCTGAGAGCATTTCGATATTCAACTCAAGTGCGCCGTTGAGTGACCACTTGACGATGAGTTGTTGCCAGAAATTGGTGAGGTTTTCGCTCGATT
>JAJKJU010000042.1 GCA_021153565.1 Rhizobacter sp. | reverse complement strand
GCGCGGTGTCCCGGGCCGCTTAAGGAGCCGTTCTCAGGAATGCCCGGAAAGTACCGGGGACATCAGGCGCTCGCGAGTCCAGTACTTCGAGGGACGTAACAAGCGCACTCGAAGAAACTGCTGCGTCGATGGAACAGCTGAGCTCCACCGTCAAGCAAAACGCCGACAACGCCAGGCAGGCCAACCAACTGGCACTGAGCGCCTCCACGGTGGCCACGCAGGGCGGCGAAGTGGTGAGCCAGGTCGTCGACACGATGAAGGGCATCAATGACAGCTCCAAGCAGATTGCCGACATCATTGGTGTCATCGACAGCATCGCGTTCCAGACCAACATCCTCGCGCTGAACGCCGCAGTGGAAGCAGCGCGCGCCGGGGAGCAAGGCCGCGGGTTTGCGGTCGTGGCCGGCGAAGTGCGCAACCTGGCGCAGCGCAGCGCAGAAGCGGCCAAGGAGAGATCAAGACGCTCATCACCGCGAGCGTCGAGCGCGTCGAGCACGGCACCGTCCTGGTCGACCGAGCCGGATCGACCATGACAGAGATCGTCTCGTCAATCAAGCGTGTGACGGACATCATGGGCGAGATCAGTGCAGCCAGCACGGAACAGAGTGCGGGCGTGGCCCAGATGGGCGAGGCAGTGAGTCAGATGGACCAGGCCACGCAGCAGAACGCAGCGCTTGTCGAGGAAAGCGCGGCGGCGGCTGAAAGCTTGAAGCAGCAAGCGCAGCAACTGGTGCAGTCAGTGGCCGTGTTCAAGCTGGCGCACGGTACACAGGCCATGGCGGCGAGGTTCGACGCAGCGACTCCTGCTGTCGATGGTTGGAAGGCTGCTGCCGAGCGCCGCGGGCCTGGCCGCGCGAAGAATGTGGTGCGGCCTTCTTCCTTCGGCAAGACCAAACAAGCTGCAGCGTCTAAAGCGACAGTGTCGGCCCAGCCTGCCGTCGTTTCAGCCGCTGTCAGCAACGGTACCGATGATTGGCAAAGCTTCTGACGTCGACAAGCCTGAGCGATTGATCGAGCAGGCAGATCGGCGAAGGCGCAGATGAAACGGAGGTGGCGGACGGACCATCGGTTTATCGCGATGCCCCGTCCGGGCAACTGCAACGCAAGCTGATTTGTCTCGGCAGCGGGAACAGTCCGTCACCACGGCGTGTCACAGTTTCCATCACTGCATTCGACAGGCGGCCTTGCAGCAACGCGACCACGGACGCAACATTGCCCGAGCATTCCTTGACGATCGCGCCCCACGTCGTTGCCGCCAAAGTCTGCACACCAATTTCGACGCTGTAAATATCCGAACCGGACACGAGCGCTTTGACCATGCCGGTCTCGATGCGCAGATCGCGATCAGCGACCATTGCTCCTCGGCCATCCAGGCCAGGCGCCCCACGCTTGCGTAGCTCGTCACGACGATGTCCACGCTCGCAAGCCGTTGTGCGGAGAACGCCGCCAACTCCTTGGATGGAATCGCCGAAGGATGCGCGACCAGCATTCGCAAGTGGGGTGCAAAGCGCGCTGCCTCTGCCTGCCCAGATGGGCGAACTCGCGGCCGAAAGCCAGCGCGGGGGGCAAGGCGCTGCCCAATTCCACGGCGCCTAATTGCAGCAAGCCGTACGCAGCGCTGCACTCGAAGGCCTTCGCGATGCGCGTCGTTGCGGTCGATACCGGGGTGTCGGCATTGCTGTGCGCGACCTCGAGGTAGGCCCGGCCAGCAGGTGAGATGGCGAGTTCAGGGGCCAGGCCCGCGGGATCGGCCGGGAGTGCAGATGTTCGAAAATTGAGACCAGCCGTGCGGAGGATTTTCTGGTGGAAGCCCTCCCCTGACAGCTCGACGAAAGCCGGGCAAGTTCAACGGAACAAGCTGACCATGTGCGAGCGCGATTTCACGTCCAGCGCCAGCAGCAGCGACGACACGTAGTTCTTCACCGTGCCAAGCGCCAGATGCATCGTGTTGCTGATCTCCTGATTGGTGAGTCCGCTGAGTACGAGTTCGAGGAGCTCGATGTGCTGCGGCCCCAATTCCGCGACGCGCTCGTGCATGGCCGACGGTGGAAAGCGCGGGAACAGCGCATTGCCGGGAGCGAATCCACGTGACTGCTGACCTGGCGGCCACAGCAGCGCCGACAGTGCATCTCGCATCTCGCGGCCCGCGACACCTTTGGGTATGTACGCGACTGCGCCCAGCGCACGTGCCTGGCGTATGACGAATTCGTCTTCTGTCGCACTGATCACCGCAATCCGGGCGGCCGGGTGTGCCCCGATGAATCGACGAAGCCCCTGCAGTCCTTTGCAGTCGGCCAAGTTCAGATCGAGCAGCACCGCGTCAATTTGTCTCTCGCGCGCATAAATCGCCAGCGCCTCGTGGAGCGAATCCGCCTCCAACCATTCGAGAGGCAAGCCATGCAGTTCCGTATACAGCAACTTCACACCCTGGCGCACCAACTCGTGATCATCGACCAGCAAAAGCTTACGGGGCGACTCTGCAGATGTTTGCGGTAGCCCAGTTGATTCGTGGCTGCCCAATCCATTCGCCGGCATTGTCATCGTGTCCATTTCCAAATCCTTCTCTGCCCGACAGCATGTTGGAACCATCGGGACCAACCTCCCTCACCTGCACCCCCAATTCCAGGGCGCCGATCCTAGTCGATACACATCGGATAAGTGCCTCAATGTTGCCGAGCGACATGAGTTAGTCGTGACAGTTGGTTTCGGCAGCTTTCTGTGGCTTGAAGCGCGCCTCTTGACAGGCCGAACCGCTGTTCGCGTCGAGCACGATCAGCGCGCCGCCGTGGGCCGCGCCTGAGAGTTCTCCATCGCCTCCTGGTTGTCATGCTGAAACCATGGCGATGGGGATGGCAAAGGACGGCAGCGACTTGCCAAAGGTGCCACCGGCGCATGCGGATGGACGTACGATGTCCTTCGGGTCATTCGTGCCGATGGGCGCGGTGGAGAAACTGAAATGAATCGCCCTGTGATTCCCATCGCGGTGATGGAGGTCGAGGTCTCCAAGCAGCGCAAGCGCCAAGCACCCAAGGGACGGCGGGTCGACCCGGGTGCGCTGGACGCAGTGCAGCGCCTGCTCGGCAACGGGTCGCGCCAGCGTGACCTGCTGATCGAACACCTGCACAAAATCCAGGACAGCTTCGGGCACCTTTCGGCCGCGCACCTCGCGGCACTGGCGCAGGAGATGCATCTCTCGCAGACCGAAGTGTTCGAGGTCGCAAGCTTCTATCACCACTTCGACATCGTGAAGGAAGGCGATGCCGCACCGCCCCCGCTCACGGTGCGGGTGTGCGACGGTTTATCGTGCGAAATGGCTGGTGCGAGAGACCTGCTCGCGCGTCTGCCCCAGTTGCTCGGGAAGGACGTGCGTGTCATTCCGGCGCCGTGCATTGGCCGCTGCGAGCAGGCCCCTGCCGTGGTGGTCGGGCAGAACCCGGTGCCGAACGCGAGTTGCAATCAGTTGGTCGCCAAGGTCAAGGCGAGCCCGACGCGCCACCTGCCCGAAGGCCACATCGACTACGCGAGCTACCAGGCCAATGGCGGCTACGCCTTGTTGAATGAATGCGTGTCGGGCCAACGCGAGGTCGAGTCGGTGATCCACGCGCTCGAAAACTCCGGCCTGCGAGGGCTTGGCGGCGCGGGGTTTCCGGCGGGGCGCAAATGGCGCATCGTCCGCAACGAGCCAGCGCCCCGACTGATGGCCGTCAACATCGACGAAGGCGAGCCGGGCACCTTCAAGGACCGCGTTCTGCTCGAACGCGACCCGCACCGCTTTCTCGAAGGCGTGTTGATCGCAGCGTGGACGGTCGGCATCGCTCGCATCTACATCTACCTGCGCGACGAATACCACGGCTGCCGCGCGCTGCTGGAGACCGAACTCGAGAAGCTGCGCGCGAAGCCGCCCATCGCGGCGATGCCCGAGATCATCCTGCGCCGCGGCGCAGGCGCCTACATCTGCGGCGAGGAGTCCGCGATGATCGAATCGATCGAGGGCAAGCGCGGCATGCCGCGGCTTCGCCCGCCCTACGTCGCGCAGGTCGGCCTGTTCGGCCGGCCGACCTTGGAGCACAACTTCGAGACGCTGTTCTGGGTACGAGAACTCGTGCAAAAAGGTGGCGAGTGGTTCGCCTCGCACGGCCGCAACGGACGCAAGGGACTGCGATCGTTCTCCGTCTCGGGCCGGGTGAAGCAGCCAGGCGTGAAGCTCGCACCGGCCGGCATCACGATCCAGCAGTTGATCGACGAGTACTGCGGCGGCATGCAGGACGGCCACGCTTTCTATGCCTACCTGCCCGGAGGTGCATCGGGAGGCATCCTGCCCGCCACGATGAACGACATCCCGCTCGACTTCGACACGCTGCAGCCCTACGGTTGCTTCATCGGATCGGCGGCAGTCATCGTGCTGTCGGACCAGGACAGCGCCGTGGGCGCAGCGCGCAACATGATGCGGTTCTTCAAGCACGAGTCCTGCGGCCAGTGCACGCCCTGCCGCAATGGCACGGCCAAAGCCTCGGCACTGATCGAAAAGCCGCACTGGGACGTGGAGTTGCTGGCCGACCTGTCGATCGTGATGCGCGACGCGTCGATCTGCGGTCTGGGCCAAGCGGCGCCCAATGTGATCGACTGCGTCGTGAAGTACTTTCCGAAAGAGATGACATGACCTCCCCGAAGCGCCTTCGGCGCCTTCCCCCGGGGGGCGCCACCGGCGGACCGGCAAAGCCGGATCCGCGGTGGCCGCTTGAGGACCAAGGTCGTGCATTGGCTCTTCTCCCCTCTGGGGAGAGGTTGGGTGAGGGGCTGCGGCGATGGCAGTCCCATGTCCTCATTCACGGCCCACGGCCCTCACCCCAACCCTCTCCCAGAGGGAGAGGGAGCAATACCAGACTGTGTAAAGACCCTGAAAGGGCTGCGCTTGAGGGCTCGACATGAACGCGAACATCCAGAGCGAGCAGCTCAACGCCCCACTCGTCACGTTCGAGCTCGACGGCCGCACCGTGTCGGGCCGCATCAACGAACCCATCATCGAGATCGCCAAGCGCGAAGGCGTCGAGATTCCGCACCTTTGCTACAGACAAGGTCTCGACACCGTCGGCAACTGCCGCTCGTGCATGGTCGAGATCGCCGGCGAACGGGTGTTGGCGCCCTCCTGCTGCCGCACGCCGGCCGCGGGCATGAAGGTCAGCACCAACAACGAGCGGGTGCGCAAGTCACAAACGTTGGTGCTGGAGCTGCTGCTTTCCGACATGCCGGAGACTGCCTACACGCGACACAACGAACTCGACGAATGGGCGCGCAAGCTTGGGGTCGGCAAGCCGCGCTTCGAGGCACGTGAACAGGTCGCCCATGATCTCTCGCACCCGGCCATTGCCGTCAACCTCGACGCTTGTATCCAGTGCACGCGCTGCCTTCGCGCATGTCGTGACGAGCAGGTCAACGACGTCATCGGCCTCGCCTTCCGCGGCGATAAGGCGAAGATCGTGTTTGACATGGACGACCCGATGGGCGCGTCAACCTGCGTCGCCTGCGGTGAGTGCGTGCAGGCCTGCCCGACCGGCGCGCTGATGCCCGCCCGCGAGGTGGCGATGGCCGTGCCCGACAAGCAGGTGGCTTCGGTGTGCCCGTACTGCGGCGTCGGCTGCCAGCTCACCTACAACATCAAGGACGACAAGATCCTCTTCGTCGAGGGACGCGACGGCCCGGCGAACCACGAGCGGCTGTGCGTGAAGGGCCGTTACGGCTTCGACTACGCGCACCATCCCCACCGGCTCACCAAGCCTTTGATCCGACGCGAAGGTGTGCCCAAGACAGGCGACTTCGCGATGGACCCGGAGCGTTGGATGGATGTGTTCCGCGAAGCGACCTGGGACGAGGCACTCGAACTCGCAGGCGGCAAGCTCGCGCAGATCCGCGATCAGCATGGCAAGAGGTCTCTCGCCGGCTTTGGTTCGGCCAAGGGCAGCAACGAAGAGGCCTATCTGTTCCAGAAGCTCGTGCGCACGGGCTTCGGCAGCAACAACGTCGACCATTGCACACGACTGTGCCATGCGTCGTCGGTGGCCGCCCTGTTGGAAGGCATCGGCTCGGGCGCGGTGTCGAACCCGCTGATGGATGTGACCAAGGCCGACGTGGTGCTGCTGATCGGCGCCAACCCAAGCATGAACCATCCGGTGGGCGCGACGTGGATCAAGAACGCAGTGAAGAACGGCACCAAGCTGATCGTGTGCGACCCGCGCCGTTCCGACCTCGCGCGCATTGCGCATCGCTATGTGCAGTTCAAGCCTGACACCGATGTCGCACTGCTCAACGCGATGATGAACGTGATCGTCACCGAGGGGCTGGTCGATGAAGAGTTCATTGCCAGGCGCACCATTGGCTACGACGAGCTGCGCAAGAACGTCGAAGGTTACGGGCCCGATGCGATGGCGCCCATCTGCGGCATCGATGCCGGCACGATCCGCGAGGTTGCGCGTCTCTTCGCCACGTCGAAGGCGTCGATGATCCTGTGGGGCATGGGCGTGTCGCAGCACGTGCACGGCACCGACAACGCACGTTGCCTGATCGCGCTGTCGCTGATGACGGGACAGATCGGCCGGCCCGGCACCGGGCTGCATCCGCTGCGCGGCCAGAACAACGTGCAGGGCGCGTCCGATGCCGGCCTGATCCCGATGATGTTCCCCGACTACCAGCGTGTGTCCGACCCGTTGGTGCGCCAGCGCTTCGAAGAGGCGTGGAGGCTGCCCCGGAGCACGCTGGATGACACGCCCGGGCTTACCGTCGTCGAGGTCATGCATGCCATCAAGCAAGGCGGCATCCGTGGCATGTACGTGATGGGCGAGAACCCCGCGATGTCGGACCCCGACGCCAACCATGCGCGCGAAGCACTCGCCGCACTCGATCATCTCGTGGTGCAGGACATCTTTCTCACGGAAACCGCCTGCCTCGCTGACGTGATCCTGCCGGCCAGCGCCTTCCCCGAGAAAACAGGCACCTTTACCAACACCGACCGGCTTGTGCAGATGGGCCGCCAGGCCATCAAACCGCCCGGCGATGCGAAGCAGGACCTGTGGATCATCCAGCAGATCGCGCAACGCCTCGGGCTCGACTGGCAATACGGCGATGTGTCCGAAGTGTTCGACGAGATGCGTCACACGATGCCGAGCATCGCCGGCATCACCTGGGACCGCGTCGAGCGCGAGCACGCCGTCACCTACCCTTGCGTGAAGGAAGGCGACCCGGGCGATCAGGTGGTGTTCACTGAGAACTTCCCACGCGAAGGCGGTCGCGCGCGCTTCGTGCCTGCGGACATCATTCCGGCCGACGAGCGCCCCGACGCCCAATACCCGATGGTGCTGATCACCGGGCGACAACTCGAGCATTGGCACACCGGCAGCATGTCGCGGCGCTCGAGCACGCTCGATGCGATTGAGCCTGATCCGGTCGCGCTGGTGAATCCTCTGGACTTGGCTGCAATGGGCGGCAAGCCGGGCGATGTGGTGACGATCGAATCGCGTCGCGGCGAAGTCACGCTTTATGCGCGAGCCGATGAAGGCTCACCGCGCGGCACGGTGTTCGTGCCGTTCTGCTACTACGAAGCCGCGATCAACCGGCTGACGAATTCGGCTCTGGACCCGTTCGCAAAGATCCCTGAGTTCAAGTACTGCGCAATCCGCATGTCTCTGGGTGGCGAGGTGCCGGCCCAGGGGAGCTTTGGAGGGGGGAAAGCGCTTCGCAATCTTCTCGAAGTCCGGGTTCGGGACTGAGAGGCTGAATGCAACTCCTCCTTGTTCCCAAGACCGGGTTGCCGAAGGTCGTGCAGCCTATTCCGGCGCGTGCTCGAGGATGAAACTCAGTGTCGCGAAGTGATGCGTCATGTCGGCCTTGCCGGAATCCATCGGTGCGGACTCGTGTTCCGCGGCCAGCACATTGAGGCCCTGATTACGCACAGGAAGCGTGACGCGGCCTTCCTTGTCGGCAACAAGAGGATTCCCATCGGGATCAGTGACGATGTCCTGCCAGACCTTGGCGCCAGGCAGAGGTTTGCCCTCGAATAGCACCCGCACGGTAAGCACCTCATCCTTGTGGCGCGGAAACTTCGCGCTTATTGGCACGATTTGGAGCGCCATGTTCTGCACTGGCGCCACGGGCCCGCCGGGCAGAGCCACCAAGTGCGAGGCGTATTTCAGGTAGAGACCGCTGGTCCTTGCATTGGTCACTTCGTCCTTGCCCTTGCCGTGCCAGGTGCCGTCCGGTGACTTGGACCACAGCCCATTGTTCATGGTCGCGGTAACGATCAGGGGCTTGTTCGCCATGCTCACGAAAGGCACCCTGCCCTCGGGCTCGAGTGTCACGGCCACTGCCTGGCCATCACCCCCGACACCGCCAACCGAGTTGATCTTCGGCAGACGCTTGACAAGGTCGAGGTCCTCGGCACCGTCGCCGTAGACCAGCGCAAGTCTGTCGGCGCGCTGCGCGAACCAGATGCCATGAGCTTGCGCGGACAGGGCATGCAGGGCCAGAGCGGCTATGAAGGTGATTGAGCAGATGCGCATCGGAGATAGATTCATGGTTGGTGCGATTCAACCTGATGTTAATTTGTCTCCAGGACATAGACACCGATTCCATTCAGCGCTCGTGGCGTGCACAGCGGACCCAATGACGCCAAGGTGCGCAGTCTCGTGAAGTTGTGCGCCGCCGCGGTCAGTGTCGAGGAACGAAATACGCGGGCTCAACCGGGGCGCCTCCGGCGGCCTGGCAGGGGCCCAAGATTGAAACAGTTCAAACCGCAGCCAATCCACTTCTCTCAGGCAACTGCGTGTTCAGACGACCAGAGCCGGCTCTCCTCAGACGTCGCTCTGGTCACGCCCGTCCAACTCACCTCCACCTGGCCGTTGCCGGCCGTCGCGGTCACGCCCATCGGCGCCGTCGCCGCCGCGACAGGAACGGCCGGCGTCGCGCCGCTCGATTGGGCGGATGCCGATCCTTCACCGGCGGCGTTGTCCGCGGCGACTTCATGGAAGTAGGTGCTGCCGTTGACCGCCTAGTGACATTCAGTGTGGAAACGGCGCTGGGCTTGCCAGGTACGCCTTGAACAGGCGGGCGAACTGCCCACCGTCGGTCGTGATGGTTGCCGACGTGCTGCCGCCTGCACTGAACACGATCGCGAACGTGCCGATTGCCGTGTACTGTGTCGGATTCGTGAGCATGTAGTGCACCCGATTGTCCCGGTAGTGTCCGGGCGTGCCACCGGGTGTGGCCGAGGGCACCCCCAACGGCGTTTGCCAGAACAGGATGGGCAGATTGCCGAGGATGCTGTGCACCGTATTCCACTGTGCAAGGCTCTCGCTGAAATTGGGTGACGTCGCGTTGCTCTCGTCCCAGTAGAAGGGCCCATTGCCACGGCCCGCACACTCGGCCACCGGCGTCGGCATTTCGAAGCAGCCGGCATCACGGTCGCTCGTCTGGGCCACGATGAAGTCGGCCTTGTCGGCGCCGACCTTCGCCATGAAGTTGCCCACGCTGGTGGCACTCTGCCCCCAGAACGATGGCGGGAAGCCGATCTTCGCCTTGGGCGCGTAGGTCCGGCCGAGGGTCAGCAGGCACCCGGCGATGCCTGCTGCGTTATCCGGCTGGCCGGCGCATTCGGGGACCATGCTGACGCGAGCCGGCACCGTTGCCGGATCGCCGCCTGACTTGGCCTGCACGAAGCCCCAGAAGTCAGGCTCGAGGTTGACCAAGGTGGGCTGGCCGGTGGCGCCAATCTTCTGGTACATCAGCCTTGCTTGCGACCAGTAGGTCGTCATGAACGTCACGTCGTTGACCGGGGTCATGTTGGCTTCGCCAGCGGTGGCCATCTGGTACAGCGTGAACATCGGCACCGCCCCGATTGCCTTGTCGTTGGCCGAGACGTAAGTCACATAGGCACCGTCCGGACTGTTCCAGTAGGGCCATGAGCCCGGGCCAACGCCCACGAGGTACGTGTCGATGATGTCCGGGCGGATCTGCTGGCTGTTCATGTCCGAGATCGCGTTGCCGGCGCCAAGCCCGGCGAGAAGCCGACTGGGCATGCCGAGCGCCGTTGTGATCGACGGTGTAGGTGCAGGTGCAGGTGCAGGTGCAGGTGCGGGTGCGGGTGCGGGTGCAGGTGCAGGTG
>JAJKJU010000041.1 GCA_021153565.1 Rhizobacter sp. | reverse complement strand
CCCAGCCCCAGCCCCAGCCCCAGCCCCAGCCCCAGCCCCAGCCCCAGCCCGAGATGACCATCATCGAAGGACCGGCGATCGCAGCGCCCAAGGTGTCGAAGGACCTCGACGGGATCGTGCGACAGACCAGCCACCGCTATGGCCTGGACTATCGGCTCGTTCATGCAGTCATTCACGCCGAATCGCGAGGCAACCCGAAGGCCATATCGCCCAAAGGAGCCATCGGCGTCATGCAAGTGATGCCGGCCACAGGCCAGCGCTACGGCGTGATGAGCGCCGCTGCGCTGCGCGACCCCGCAGTGAACATCGACGTCGGCGTGCGCTACCTGCGTGATCTGTCCGCCATGTTCAATCGGACTGAGCTGGTGGTCGCGGCCTATAACGCGGGCGAAGGCCGCGTCATCAAAGCCGGCTATGTGATTCCGCAAATCCCTGAAACCCGGGCGTATGTGGCGCAAGTGCTGTCGTTCTACAACGCGCAACGGGCGCTCACCAAAGGAATATTTCCATGATGAACCTCAAGAGTCCTGGGGGTCCAGCGTTCGCGAACGACAAGGTCATTGACGGCGCTGCGTTTTTTACCTCGCCGCGCGTTCCGCTGTTGACGGAGGTCGTACGCGAAGGGCGCAGGGCCACTTCCGGTCACGGGCTCAAGGTGGGTGGCGTGCTTGCCGCCCGCCCCCTGCACAACGGCATGTTGCCGATAGACGGCGCGGGAAGCATGCGCCTGTGGAACTACGAAGGAACGGAGCTGCCAGCCACCCTCTGGCACATGCGTGAGGTCCAGACGCTGGACCTCAGCCGCAGCCGGCGGCTGCTGCGCGTGTCTCCGGCGATCTCTCGCCTCGGCCAGCTGCGCGAGTTTGTCCTGAGCGGGTGCAGTTCCTTGAACGAACTGCCAGAGGAAATCGGCCTGCTTGAGGAGCTTCGCGTGCTCGATCTATCCAGGTGCTCGAGTCTTGCGGTGCTTCCTTCCTCGCTGGGTCGCCTTCGTCAGCTTCAGCGTCTGGACCTTCGTGGTTGCGATGCCCTTGCAGGCGTGCCGCCTTCGATCACCAAACTTCCGCAGACCTGTGCCGTGCTATTTCCGATGCACTTGAAGCGTTCAGTGATCGAGGGCGCAGCCGGCAGGAGATTCTCGGCACGCATGATGTCCAGCTGAGCTTCGTTCGCAAGACAGCCATCGCCGCGGAGCTTTTCATGCACATCCATCCCGAAAGTTCGATGCTCGTCTCGGTGCATGCATCGCTTGGCAAGCTGGGCTGGGCCGCCCACGTGACCAGGGGCAAGGCAGCATTGATCGCGGCCGCCACGCGACCTTTCGCCGCCATATTCGTCGACTTCGCTTGCGTTGCGGATGGCATGAGCGGGCCACAGATTGCGCGGGCGCTGCGCCGGTGTGCCCCGGATTCGCTTGTCTACCTTCTATCGGACCAACCCGATCCGGCCCAGAGGATGTGGGCCCGCAGTTGCGGAGCGCGCGACGTGCTCTCTCGCGATGACCCGAGGTTCGAGGCTGCGACCACCCGGCAAGACGCTGTGGCATGAGGCAGTTTGATTTCTGACGCTGCCATGACCGATCTTGGTGCGTTCATTTCGCTTTCCTGGTCATCGCATCGCATTTGATCGGCTTTGAAGCGGGCTAACTGGAAGAATTCAGTCCAGTCCATAACCCAGGAACAGCTGATGCTGCGATCCACCGCTCAGACGCAGAATGCCGTCGCCCCCGTTGCTACCCCATCGCCAGGCGCACCTGGTACCTCGTCGACGCCAGTCGCAGGCACCGTTGCGCAAAGCACCGCGCGCCCTGCAGGGGCCCCAGGAAAGGCGCCTAAGCTTCCTGTGGCCGCCGATCTCACCCGAACTACAGGAAAAAGTGCCAAGTCGAAAGCGAGCGCGTTGGCCAAGGGGATCCGGGAGGGCCGCAGCACTTACATGCCGAGCTTCGGACCGTTGACCGTGGTAAAGGCGAATCAAAAGCCGAATACACCCGGGCAACAAATCATCGAGCCGCGTTTTGATGGCCCGGGGACGTTCCACCATACGGCAGATGAACAAGACAAGGTGGTGGATGAGGTCAGGCAGTCCGTAGATACCGTCGGGCAATCAAGATCCGCACGGCAGGGCAACGCCAACAAGGTGAAACGCTTTGCCCAGAACGTTCTCACTCTCGGCGGCTGTAGCAAGGGGGCGGCTACGCTACGTCCCGACGTGATGAATCTCGCCGAGCGAACGCGCATCGGAGCCAATACCGAAACAGAGAATGGTCCCACGCCGGACTTGCAGCCACTGCATACCTACATCGACACGAGGGCAGACGTCGAAGTTGTTGATGTGGCCATCCGCTTTGCCGAGGCTGGGGCTACGGGCGACCAGAAGACCTTATCCGATGTCAACAAGATAAAGAACGAGCTTGCGGACAAGCATGACGAGGCCGCGGGCAAGATGTTGGAAGCCGCGGTAGAACAGCGAGCGGCGGTCTTGCGGTCATTGCAAGCGGGCGACATGAAGATCATTCATGAGGCCATGAATAAGGTGTTTCCGAGGCTCGACAAGAACGGCATCGCGGTGGGCCAGAATGGAATCAGGTTGCCTGATGTCCTTGCCTCGAAGACCCTCGCCGAGGCCGCGCTGCGCTTGTTCCGCGATAAGCCCGATCAGATGAGCAAGGCGTTGGAAGGGCTGTCCAATGCAACTTGCGAAGGGCTTGTGAAGGGCATTGCGAAAGCCTTAGAAGATACGGGCGCGATTAATGCCGACGTAGGCATCGTGGATCCGCTCACTCGGCTTGCGGTGGAAATCGGCGGACTTGAAGGTGGATGCAAGCTCCTTGCGGAAGCGATGGCGTCAACGGAGCCGAAGGGGGTAGAAGCGCTGCGGGTCGCCTTGCTCGCGGCATCGACCATGCAACACGAGATGCGGTTGCCGAACAACATCGACCTTGCGCAGCAGAACTTTCTGCAAGCCGCTGTGAGGCATTCGGGACGAGTCATTGCTGACGAAGCCGGAGATTCCTCGAAAGATGAGCGCATAGCCTATCGCGCGGTCCAGAACGGAATCATGAGTCGTGGATCCGGATCGCCTTTCGAGCGGATCTCGCAAAAACTTGATGCCTTCACGGGACGGAAACTTCCCGATACGGCCAAGCGCAACGCGCGGGCCGCATCCGGGCGGACGGGGCGCGCGATCAATTGGGTCAGCTCCGTCGCGGGAGAGCGCACGTTTTGGAGAAAGAGCAACCTGCGCGGCGTGACGGCAGACCTTGGGAGCAATTCCATGTTGCCCACACGCGCCGAAGTCATTGCGACGCTCGACATAACGGCGAGTGACGCGCGGCTGATCATCGCGGAGAGACTGAAGAAAGCCGAAGGGGACCCCGCGCTCCTGATGCGGATGATGGAGAGCGTGCTCGACGCAGTCAGCCTGGGCAAGGGCAAGATCGACCGCGATTCCCCTCTTCCCGAAGACCCTCTCAAGCACCTTGACCGGTCGTTCTTCGAGTCTGTGGAAAGTGCGATGGGCCCAGAGACCATGAAGTGCTTGCCGGTTGCCGTCAAAGACGCATGGGATGCGATGAAGGAAACTCATCCGAACGTGGCTCATGTGCTTCTTCTCATCAATGAACACCTGAGCCTGCGTGATGACATCGAGGCGGCTTGCAAGCCAGGAGCGAGCCTCATACAGATCGGCGCCCGCAGCGACAGGCTGATGCTGGCTGCCATGGAAGACTTCGAAGGTGTGGCGAAGCGCGCGCAGACTGTCGCGAAAGGCGAAATGGCAGACTTGGCGGTCGCCGTGCACGAAGCGCTCGTCGGAATCCAGTCATCGGCGGCACGCCTTGCACTGCGCATCGACGTGCTGGAGACTGTCGAATTCAAGCTCGCGAGGGAGTTGTCCCAGCGTGAGGGTAAGACCATGAGCGTGGACGACGTCATGGCGACCTGGCCCGAGGAATTGCGCGAGAAGTGGGTGGAGATCAAGAGTCAGTCGCCCGACGCCGGGCGCCTGATGCGCCTTGTGTTCGACCACATCCCTGGAGTGGCAAGCAGCGCAGGTGATACGAATGACGTGGTGACGAAGGCCGCTGCATCCTTGGCTCGTTTGCAGGATGACGTTCACATCAACCGCTATGAGGTGGCCGTGGCCGACGCTGTCACCACGTTCAACGATGTGCGCTGCGGCCGAGATGCAATGGGGCTAATGAGATCCCTCACTCATCGCTTCTCTCTCGGCGAGAAGGTCAGGGCAGCACATGCTCGGGAGGTGGGCGTGAACGTCGGAAGGGGCATTTCGTTCGTCACGTCTCATGGCCCGCTGGGGATGTTCAGTCCTATCTTGGGATTGGCCCACAGCTACGACGACTTTGTCGAGATGAGCATGAACGGGGCAACCATGCAGATGTTCATCGGCAACACCGAGTCGACGCTCTTTTTCGGCGGCTTCGCCGCGGGCTTCCGCGGCATGCTGGGCATGGACGATCACGAACTCAACCCACACATGGACAAGGTTGGTGTCGGAGCGCGTCTCGACGCCAGGTGGGAGGGGGCCAGGGAGTGGGCGCTTGCGGATGCATTGGTCTTGCGCGTCCCGCGTGTAACCCAGCAAGAAGACCAGATGCGGCGCGAAGTAGGCGACATCCTGCGCGACCTTGTTCGCGAAGACTTCGACGGACAGCGACTTGAGGCCCTGCTCGACGGGCATGAGAGGCTGAGTGTCGGTCCTGTCAAGTTTGAGAAGAAGACAAACATGGCCGAATCCTCTGTCGGGACCGCTTGGATATTCCGACGGGGAAAGAAGGAATCGCGCGAGCAACATGATGCGACCGGGTACGGAGCGCAGACCTATCTTTCGGCAAAGAGCCAGAACCAAACTTACACCCAGACCGAGAAAGGCGGAGCTCTTCAGATCGAGGAATTCAAGCTGTCGCAACAGCAGCGCACCGAAGCCCGTTTCGCAGTTCGGATGCCTGAGAGCTTGCTGCCCTCCAAGGACCAACGGGGTGGGTTCGGCATGTGGGCGCCGGATACGAAAGCCAACCCGCAGGTCAAAATTGCGGGCTACGAGGTCCGTAAACAACTGATGAACAGCGGTTTGGAAAGCACTGTGCGGCTGGTCACGCACAAGGGCGCGACGTGGGCGCAGCAGACGCAGCAGATTCGTGAGTTCGAAAGCTTCGAAGACTTCCTGGAAGAATTCGGTCCTCGACAGCACCAATATCTGACCTTTCTAGCAAACCAGGACCCGGTGCCTGGGGCGACTGTGCACGAAAAGCTTGCACGCGCCCATCAGCGCCTGAAAAAGGTATTCGAGCAGGCCGAAAGAGAAGCCGGCCCCAACATGGTTGTCACCATGGTCACGCGGCTGCGTGATGAAATGGGCCCGACCTACGACATGCTGAGCGCACTTGCGACGCTGGCCGAACGGGATGCAGAGGATGCCATGCGCCGGGGTAATCACGACGAGGCCGAGGACGCGCTCGCCAGGGTTGCGAACCATCGAAGGGATGTCCAAGCGCTGCTCTTGAATGACAGCGCCTGGACAGCCCTGAATATCCAGATCAAGTCAAAGGCCAAGACAGAGACTGCGAAATCCCCGGCGCTCGGCTTCTTCTCCGCGAAGACTGCATCGGAGACCACAAGCTTGCAGTCCTTCCTCCCGCTGGCCAAGCATAGAGTTGGGAGGGTGCCCAGCATTCCTAGCGTCATTCCCGGCGCCAATTCGCCGCTCTGGTCCGCAACGAGGCTGACGCGGGGGTCCTCGATGTATGCGGCCTCCGGCAGGGCTATCCAGCTGGCCGACCTGAACCTGAGCGGTGAGCTCAGCGCTGAGCTCAGCGGCGATCTGTCGATGGAGGTGACGACCCCGCTATTGCGCCCCTTCGCGGGTGAGCAATCCGGAACGCAGGCGCGTGCGAACCGGAAAGCGGAGTTGCAGAAGAAGCTCGACGAGCACACCGTCCGGGATGCCGAGATCCGCTCGCGCGGCACGACACCCAGCAAGGTGTCGGAGAAGTGGCTCGCAGTCATGGACAAGATGCCCGCATTTGACGAAATCCGTCGGCTGCCGCTTCCCCTGGGCTTGGACCAAGCCCCCCTCGACCCCAACGTCGTGGGCTGGATGACCGCGACGAACAACGGCACTCTGTCGGACAAGCTCGACCAAGCGTGCAAAGACGGGATTGACGAGGTCAAGCGGCAGCTGTGGAAGCTGAAGAAGACATACAACGATGCCAAGCAGAAAGTGGAGGAGCTTTATAAGCCCATCTCTGACTCAAAGGCATCCCCGCGCCAGTTGGAAACGCAAATCGCACTCAATGTCATGGAGGCGGAGTCCGTCGCATTCGCTGCGGCGACGGAGGTCGACAAGGCTTTCGACTACCTGGTCGAAACTGCTACGAAATTAGTAACGACCCTCATCGATAGCTCCGAAACCTTGCCCGTCGTCTATAGGGCGGCCTTCGATGCAGCTCAACAGGCCATTGCCTTGAACGCTGCCGTGACACGAGCGCAAGACACCGTTGACTGGCTGAACCAGCAGAAAGAAGTCCTGGGCCAATCTCGCGACACCACGGCGAACGACTGGCAAGAAGCTTACATGGAAAAACAATTGAAAGATGCCGAGATGGCACTCGAAGCGGCAAAGGCGGCAAAGGCGGCAGATGTCAACGGCGCAATGCCAAATGCACAGAGACTTGCTAGGGAAGCGAAACAGTCGTTCGTCGCCGTGGGCGACGCGTACGATGCGGCGCAAAAAATCAGTGAGTTGGTCGATCTAGATGGCGCGCTGGAGCACGATCAGGTGCAAGTGCTCCTCAATGCCGCGAATGAGCGCTCAAAAGAGGTAGTGGGCCTCATCGAAGCTGCGGTGCAGAGTAGCCGATCGACGTCGTCGCTCGCAGGGTCCTTGCGGCGCAGCACACCCGATATCGTGTCGGACCAAGAGCCTTCGTCGCCTGGCAGCGGGTCCATCTCACCGCCAGCCGAGGAGGGCGTCGTCAGCGAGCCCGAAGCCTCTGATGAAAATCGTCACGCCGAAGCCCTACGCCGTGCCCAGGCCACGCTGGCGGAGCTACGTATAGACATCGCTCAGAGCGCTTCGACAAGCAATGCCGGCGAACACCATGGACAAATCGTGGCCGAGGCCGAAGCCGAGGTGAAAGCGGTAGCGGCCAAAGCCGACCTTGCAGAACAACATGGAGCGGAACTCGAGACGAATCCAGAACGGCTGAGCGAAGACTGGAGCGAGATCCGGCCGGCTTCTCCGCAAGCCAACGTGGCCGGCAAGGTGGCTGACCCGGCCGCGGACAAGATCGACACGTCCGATGTGGCGACCGAACACCCGCGCAGCATTCAGGAGCAACTCGCTGAGACACGTCAGTTCCTCGCTGTGGTACGTCGGAGCGCTGAACGCGCGAGCACAGTCAATGATGAAGCCTGGAAGGCGCAGGCTAAATTGCGGGAGGAAATCATTGCTCTGAGGCAGAAGATTAACTTCGGGGTTGACCCCGACCCCTCCATCGACGTGAAAGGTATCAGCGACGAGATCTTGGTTTTGAATGAAAAATTGGGAGTAGCCACGTCTCATGCGAAAGCGACAAGAGTGGTTGAGGTCAACACCGAGCAGCGTTTAAAGGCGCTCCAGGCGCAGGAGAAACAGTTGCTCGAGTTGCTCGAAGCCCAACCGAAAAAGCCAAAAGGCTTGAAGAAACTGTTGAGGAAATTCACCACGCGCTGAACCACAGCGACTTTCTGAAAGTTGACCGCGAAACGACCATTTGGCAACCTGGGCATTCAATGCCCGGGTGTCCGCATTTTTCGCGTTAAGTGATGTGTGGTTGCAGATGAGTGCACTGTGCGCCGCCATCCACGCTTTGCCTGGGCACGACCATGGACATTGCTTGCCTCATTCCAGAAGACATAACTTACCGTTGGGCTCACAAACTACTGGCCAATCATGGCTTGTCACCGCAGCGTTTTGACAGCGACGTGTCATTGATTCGAGCGCTGTGTCATCGCAATGTCGATGCAGTGCTGATTCACTGCCTGCGCGAATCGGAGTTCGAGCGCAGCATCCTTTCATGGCTGGACAACCGGGACAATCAGCCTTTCGAGAGAAGGCCCATCATCATCCAACTCGGAGACAGCAACGCGGAACGCGTGAAGCGCGTGCTCGATGCCGGAGCCGACGACGTGATCGTGCGCAGCGCGGGTCCGACCGAACTGGTGGCGCGCGTCAAGGCTGTGATTCGCCGGCATCGGTCGGTGGGCCGGGTACAGCGCACGATGTCGATGGGCGGCTTCGAATTGCGGCATTCCAACCATGAGCTGTTCGACAAGGGCAAGCAGATTGACCTGACCAGCCGTGAATTCACGCTGGCTTGGTTGCTGTTTTCGCGTGCCGGCACCTGCGTGTCGCGCCGCACCATCAGCACGTCAGTTTGGGGTGTGGACACCGATATCTCTGACCGCACCCTGGAGCAGCACGTGCACCGCCTGCGCAAGAAGCTCCAACTCGGGTCTTCACGCGGCGTTTCGATTCGTGCGGTGTACGGGCACGGCTATCAGCTCGACGTGGGCAGCGACGCGGGCCCTGAGACTCAACCCGATTCACTTCCCGATATGGAAGACGGTCATCAGAATTTGCTCGAATCCGTGTAGTGAGAACTGGTCCTGAACTTCGTGGAAGAACACGGAGATCAGCAGCGACAGCATCACCATCGTCACGGCGCCTTTGACGGGCTGTGACATCCCGGACGGTTCGAGCTTCTCGGCCGCTTTCGTGAGCAGCCCGAAGCCGATGTCGATGAGCAGCAGCGTCAAGAGCATCGGTGCTGCTATGCGTGCGACCGACTCGATGTAGTGTGACACCTGCAGCTGGGCGAATCGCTCGAGCAATTGAGGCGTATTGGGCAACGGCTGATTGAGTGGCCACCAGCGGTATGAGCCGAAGATGATGCCGACGAAGGCCATCATGCCGCCCAGCGAATAGAACGCGAAGGTCGCCAACTGAGCGAGCAGGTTGCCCACCGGCGTGCTTTGGTCCTCGCTGAGCGGGTTCTTCTGCTGCACGCTGTTGTAGCCCGCGAGATTGTCGATCATCGAGCCCACGCCTTCGGCCGTCCAGAAGATCGTCGCCGTGGCGAAGCCGATCAGCAGGCCGAGGAGCGTTTCCTTCAGAAGCAGGGCGGCCAGCATGAGCACGGATATGTCGCGCACCACGTCCAGCGTTTGGCCCCAGGCGACGAATAGTCCGAGCCAGACCACGAGGCCATTGCGGGTCATCGTCTGAATCGCCGAACTCGACGTAGGCGGCAGCACCATCATCGCGGCGAGCAAACGCGCGGAACACAGGGACACCAGCGCGAGCATCGACTGAATCTCGCCACCATAGTTGACGAGGTCTGCCCAACGTTCAAGTCCATCTGGCATCGGAGTCTCCTTTGTCCGCGGCAGCCGCGGCGACCAGCCGGGCGACGGCCGTTTCCTCAGCGTCTTCGTCTTGCGTGTCTTCGATCTCGTTCTCACGCGCCTGGATGGCCTTGTCGAGTTGTTCTTGCATCGTTTTCTTCTGATGCTCCAATCGAGTGAGAAGCATTTGCTCGGCTTGCAGTGCATCCTTCGCGGAGACGACCTGCACCTCCTCGGAAGTCACGATGGATTGCGCTTTCTCGACCTTTCGATCGCCGTCGTCGATGTGATAGCGAAGCGTCGTGACGAAATCGGGCCTGAAGGTTTTCGTGCCCGTCATTGCATCGCGCAAGGCGAACTTGAACGTGTCGCGATGCTCGCTTTCGCGCTGCAGTTCCTGGTTCGCAGCGTCCAGCGATGCCTCGCATGCGGCCAGCTCCTCGCGCGAGCGCTGGATGACCTCTTCCTGCTTCTTGATCTTGCGTTCCTTGATCCGCAGCAAGGTACGCCATGAGGCGATTTTGCTCATCCCAGTGCGACGCTTGCCATTGAATCGATGGATGCGTCGAAATCCCAGAGGTCATCGGTCGCCTGGTTCAGAAAGTCGCGGATATGGTCGATCTTCGCCACCGCTTCGTCGGCAAGATGGTCGGCTCCTTCTTTGTACTCGCCCATCTGGACGAGCATCTCCATCTCGTCGTACTTCGCCATCAGGCGCCGGAACTTGGCCGCCGCTTGTTGATGATCCTTGTGCACGATCTGCGACATCACACGGCTCAGGCTGCCCAGCACGTCGATGGCAGGGTACTGATTCTTTGCAGCGATCTTGCGCGACAGGATCATGTGGCCGTCGAGGATGCCTCGGACTTCCTCGGCGATGGGGTCGCTGCCGGACTCGTCCTCGTTCAGTACGGTGTAGAGCGCGGTGATGGAACCCGTGGCGCCCATGCCTGCTCGTTCGAGCAGCCGTGGAATCTCCGCGAACACCGATGGGGGAAAACCGCGCCGCGCCGGCGGTTCGCCCGCAGCCAGGCCAATCTCGCGCTGAGCGCGGGCAAACCGGGTGAGCGAGTCCATCATCAGCAGCACCTTGAGCCCCTGATCGCGGAAGTACTCTGCGATGGCCGTGGCTGCATGCGCTGCCTTGGCGCGTTCGATCGACGATCGATCGGAAGTCGCGCAAACCACGACCGAGCGCGCCATGCCCGACTTGCCCAGGATGATCTCGATGAACTCGCGCACTTCGCGACCCCGTTCGCCGATGAGGGCGATGACGCTGACGTCGCAGGCGGTGCCTCGTGCAAGCATGCCCATGAGTGTGCTTTTGCCGACACCGGCAGGAGCGAAGATGCCCATGCGCTGGCCCTCGCCGAGCGTGAGCAGGGAGTCGATGATCTTGACGCCGGTGGACAAGGGTTGCTCGATCATCTCGCGCTCCATCGGCGTGGGTGGCAGCGCGAATACAGGGCGGCGCTCGGTGGTTCTGACAGGCCCCTTGCCGTCGATCGGGCGGCCGAGGCTGTCGACCACGCGGCCGAGCACGCCCTTGCCCACGGGCACGGACAGAACCTCACCGAGCCCCACCACGCGGCTGCCGGCGCCCACGCCGAGGATGGAACCGAAGGGCGACAGGATGCTGC
The DNA here is from genome assembly GCA_021153565.1 of Rhizobacter sp. Lineage (GTDB taxonomy): Bacteria > Pseudomonadota > Gammaproteobacteria > Burkholderiales > Burkholderiaceae_C > Albitalea. Next base: position 1,853 of record JAJKJU010000041.1, on the reverse strand, counting down.
GCCCGCCAGAGAAGCCGACCACTTCGGCGGTCTGCACGACGCGGCCCGCGTGGTCGATCAGCTCGCAGAGTTCACCTAGCTTGGCGTCGAGGCCGGTCACCTTCATCAGGGTGCCGATGACTTCCACCACCTTGCCGGTGCGACGCACGAGCGGCACGGAGGCGACTTCCGACTCCATCAGCGAGGTGAGGTGCTTGATTGCTCTCACGATTCATCATCCTCGTCGTCGTAGTCGTCGAAATCATCGTCATCGTCATCGTCATCGTCGTCGTCGTCGTCGTCGTCGTCGTCGTCGTCGCCGAAATTGGATTCCGCGGGATGGTTGTGCGGATGCAAACCGGCCTCGTCTGCATCGTCAGAATGGTCCTCGATGCCCAGCCGCTCGAGCGCTTTGTCGAGTGCGCCGCGAATCGCCGCGAGCTGAACGTCCAGGCTCGCATCGAGGACGCCGACGTCCGATTCGAAGACGCTGCTTCCCGGGGGCAGCGACGGATCCGATACGACATCGAGCACCACGCGCGATGAGTTCAACTGCGGCACCCGTCGCACGGCTTCAAGCGCGGCAGCCTTGTCGCTTTCGTTCACACGCAGCATGGCCGACGTCGAGCCGCGCAGGAGGTCAGATACCTGGGCCAGGCACTTCTCGAACAGAGCCTGCATCGACTCCGTTCGAATGATGCGATCGATCGCGGTCGCAACCACTTTGGCGAGGTTTTGCGTCAGGGGCTCCACGGCCGACGCGCGTTCGAGTGCCTGGTCCAGGCGTCTCGCATGCCAGTCGTCCAGCGCCTTGGCAGTGCCTTTGGCATGGCCCTGTTGGTATGCCTCCTCCATCTTGGACTGCACCTTGGCGTGGGCTTCTTTGACGATGGATGCGGCCTGCGCCTGTGCATTTCTGACGATGGTCGCGGCCTGGGCTTCGGCCTCAGCGATGACCGCGTCAGCACGGGACTGGCTTTCTTCGCGTGCGCGCTTGAGTTCATCGCCCAGCGTGTTGAGCAACTGCGCCGAGTCGGCGAAGTTTTTCAGTTGATCACGCTTGACCAGTCCGTTCTCGGCACCCAGTTGAAAATCGCCTGCAGCAACCCAGATCCACATGTCCTGCTCTCCTAGGCGAACCAGGGTTCGACCCTGGCCACCGTGTCAAGCGTGTCTGGCAGGCGGTTGTGCGTCTCGGGCGGCAGGATGTGACGTGCCGCGACGCGCGGCAATGCGAACCTCGCCAGCCGGCGCATGCTCCTGTCAGGCCATAGGCGTCGGGATGTCAGATCCTGGTAGCCGACGATGGCCCAATCGATCGGAGGACGTTCAGCGACCTGGCCAGGCACGTTGGGGCCAGTGAAGGGCAGATCTCGCAACGGCTCGTACGCATGACCGACCATGTCGGCGAGTGCGAGCCTGGCAGTTCGTCGAACGCACGAGCGCAGAATGCCGGGGCGACGGGCCAGCGCGAGCGCGCACAAGCGGGACAGCAACTCTTTACGAGGCAGCAGTGTCCATCGGCCCACGGGGGTGAGCAGCGTTTCGACATCGGGCACCGGACCGCAGAGCGCCTCGAAGACGGCGAGCTGGCCGCGACGCGAGCCGGGCGCGGTGACGGTCGCAGGGAGCGCGCCGCACACGCCTTCGAAATGATCCCGCCACTGTGGGTCGGCCGATGCATCGAGACCGCTCAGGCGCGCCTCGAAGGCTCGTGCGGCGGTGGCAAGTTCGCGTGGGCTCGGCATCGTGTGACCTCAGAGGTTCAGCTCAGCCTCAGAGGCTGAGAGTTTTTCGAGCGTGCCCGAGCAGCACGTCAAAAGGCGCCTGATCTAGGCGCAAAGCGCAGCCATAGCCCGGGCTATGGCGAGCAT
>JAJKJU010000040.1 GCA_021153565.1 Rhizobacter sp. | reverse complement strand
GCGGTCCCAAGCTGAGCAAGGTGCCGATCTCAACATCGCCCTCAAGAACACCGGGACGTCACCCCCTCAGATCGCCTCGGATATCAACGGACATAACACCCCTGAGCAGTTGAAGGCGATGGTGCCGATGCGCACGAAGCCTCAAGGGAAACCGAACGAGTCCCCATTACCAACTCGGCGGCGGCCTTGACGCGCTTGCTCAAGCGAAACGTCCGGCGCGATCGGTGCCGCTGGGGGGAAGGTGCCAAGTCCCTAGATCGCTCCCTGCTCGGTTACCAGGGGATTCCGGTAGGGGGCCTCTCCAGATTTGGAGGCACCCCGTCCAGACGGTCAACGACGGGGCCATCGAGCGACTCGCCGAAGCGATGCGGGGGCACAAAACTTACCCCCATAGCCGGAGGCGCATGGGCCGACTGGACGAGGCGCTACCGACATATCCCACTCGTCGGCGACGCTGACAGACCGTTCCGAGAATTCCCGGAACGTGCAGTTCGCCGATGGGTTTGCTTGTTCCGCAATCCCACTCGCCTGCCGCCAGAAGCGCGCCCTCGGAAGCAACTACCGGGATTCCGGTAGAAAGGCCCCTCTGGGTGTCTGTCGGTTGGTGCCGATGCGGAAATTTCCGCACCCTCTGCCCTTCCCCGGGAAGCGTAGCCCTGCATGCCGCTGACGGTCTGCTCGGCCCACATCCGCATCATCGATGATGACGAAAAGGGTACGCACAATCTGCGTACCCTTGGGGTCGGCACATGACCAAGGGGGAGCGCGCGATGGCGATCGCGATGATCTACCCGGAGGCAGCAAAGCTGAAACTGTTGGGCTCTGGTTCTTTGGTTTCCAAAGAACTGACCGGCGTGTATCTCAGCCAAGCACGCACAGTGCTGCACTGGGCGCCCGAGCTGGCCGATCCCGTGCTGGCCGGCGCGGACCCACTCGACCGCGCATATGAAGCCATCCCGAAATCAGGATAGTCCGAAGCACAGCCCAATATTGGTCCGGGTGATGTTTTTCGATCAGCGGACGCCGGGTCGACCGTCTCACACTCTTGCCTCGAACGAACTCAACCCTCCCGGTCGCGCCGTTCTTCTGGAGAATGGTGGGGGAGGGACTTTCCTTCATCATCGTGCGCTACAGGTAAAGTGCCCGCCGACTCTGTCAATCCGCGGCCCGATGTCCAACCCAAACATTGAACGAGCCACCCGACCATGGCTCGGGTAAGGACGCAGCTGACATTGGGCTGCTGGGCAGGGCGCTACAAACAAGGAGGCTTCTTGAGTATCGCCACGACGAAGAAGGTGCTGAGGGATTTTCTTAGCAGTGACCGCAATGACGTGCTGGCCCTACACGGCGCCTGGGGCGTCGGCAAAACGCACGTTTGGCGTGAGGCGCTGGTCGCAAATAAGGTCGCTATCAAGCGACCCAACTACTGCTATGTTTCACTGTTCGGCATCCGCAACTTAGCCGAGCTGCGGACTTCCATCTTTTTGAAGAGTCAACCAGTCAAATCACTTGGCATTGACCCTAAAGATGAGAGCGTAGCAAAAAAATGGAAACGAATATTTTCAGCGTCCAGCATGAAGTGGCTCTATGAACGGTTCGGCTCTGTCGTGAACGTTCTGCCGTTCGCCAAGAATCTAACCGCAAGCGTCGAGACGATAGCCCCGCACTTTGTCCGCAACATGTTGATCTGCCTAGACGACTTCGAGCGCAGCCCCCTAAAGCCTGACGAAGTGCTAGGTTTAGTCTCGGAGCTGAAGGAGGAAAAAGCGTGCAAGGTGGCGCTGGTTTTCAATTTCGACAAGCTTGGAGATCGTGAGAGTTATAGGAGCTATAAGGAAAAGGTGATCGATCTCGAGATCCTTTACGCACCTACTGTCGATGAGGCGGTTCTCCATGCAATTCCAACTGACTTGCCAGAGCGCGCCCAGATCATCGAGTACATCCGCGAACTGCAAATCACAAATATCCGCATCCTGCGCAAGATTTTCGACGCTGTCACCTTGGTCCTCGACGCGACTTGCGGGATGCACGCTGAAGTACGTCGTGAAGCGGTTGCGTCGACCGTCTTATTCTGCTGGTGCGCATACGGTACCGATGCATCCAAGCCCGATGTGGCTGACATTGCCCATTGGAACAGGAGGCTGCTCGTGCCGAGGCTGAAAAAAGGTGAAGTCCTCCCAGAGCCGGAGGCTGAACAAGCCGCGCTGCTGTGTCGCTATGGATTTGGACACGTCGAGGACTTCCATCTGGCCATCGCACGGGTCGTGGATCGAGGCTTTCTCGAGGAAACCGGATTCGTGGAAGAGGCGAGAAAGCGCGACGCATCACTGCATGGCTTAGACAAATCCGAAGCATTCAGGCAGGTTTGGCGTCGATTCCACGGGACATTTACCGACGACCGTGACAGTTTCATCGAGCAGATGCACGCCACGGCCAAAGACTCCGCCGAACACATTGGTAGTGGCGACCTAAACAGCACAGTGTCGATCCTCCGGCAGCTCTCCAGAGACGATTTGGCCGATGATCTCATCGCGCACTACATCGACGCACACAAAGATAAGCCAAGGACATTCGATTTGGCAGAGCATCCGTTTGGTGGATCGATAGACGATCCCTCCTTGCGTGAGCAGTTCGAGAAGGCGTACGCGATGCTAGCCAAGACGCCATCCCTGTCTGAGGCAATTCATTTCATGGTGAAAGGGGGCAGCTGGAACGCGGAGCACGTCGCAGCTCTGCGGCGAGCCAGCGTGGACGATTTTCAGGCGCTTTTCTTGGGGCCGCACGACTACGATGTGCACTCGAACTTAGTCAAGCGCTGCATTTCTTGGGGCGGCGACCTGGAAGATGCAGGGGTCCGCAAAAATGCGCGGGAAGCGCTCGAACGCATTAAGGCTAGCAGCGACCTCAACGCCTTGCGCGTCAAACAGTTTGGCGTCTAACGGAGAAAATTCGGTCGGGTGCTCACCCGATTGGCCAGCATCGCATCGCTGGTGCAAGAAGTCCGGACTCGCATCGATCAAGCCCCAAATGCTTTGTACAGAGTTCCTTCGCTTGCCGTGGCATGCCGTCAGCTCCATCTCAAAAAGACCAAAACCAGGATTCGAACTCTGGATTTTTTGGGGGGTGAGATGGGGGGCAGACAGCAACCGCGCTTAGGAAAAACGGGAATCGAACCATGAAAGATCGGGAATCAAAACTCCGTCGCGATATACCCCCCATCGGGCCCCCCAAATAAAGATGCATTTTGATGCTACGACGTGTCGAGCCTTAATCCCTTAATCCGATGGATTTTGCAGATTGACTAGGATTCATGCGGGATACAGCCCGGTTCTGTACGATCACGACGTGTCAGGAAAGAGCGCCTGGGGCGGACTCCTTCACCGCCAGACAGAAAAAGCCGCCTTCGAGCGGCCTTTTTTTCGTGTCGCGCCTCCGGAATGAGCCACTCCCGAATCTTGAGCACTGATGCTGGCGCGGCTTAGGCGTGCTGGGCTTCGTGCCGCGTCCTCGCAGAGCCTGACTTTCGGCCCTGCCGCCGAGTGCAAAGTGCCCGCGTCCTTCGGGCTCTTTGCGTTTTCGACTTGGTCGATTCACCGATCTTTACCCTTGCGCAACCGCGTCTTCACCCCGTCCCTCCATCCTTACTGCCATGGGATACACCCATTCAACACGGAGTACGACATGACTGAGATGGCAACGGTGAAATCGACGAAGGCGGGTGCCCGCGGTCTCAGGCGGCTGGCGGCGGGCGTGGTCGTCGCGATCACGGCGACGGTCGCGGTGTCGGCGTGGGCCCAGCCCGTCCCTGGCGGTCACCATCATGGCGGAGGATTCGGTGGCCCCGGCCTCTTCATGGGGTCCCCCGAGCATGCCGGCCGTGCAGTTGACCACATGCTCGACGGCCTCAACGCCACGGACGCACAACGCACGCAGATCAAGCAGATCGTTCAGCAGGCGGCAACCGATCTCAAGGCCCAGCGCGACACCGGTCGCGGGCTGCACGAGAAGAGCCTGCAGATCTTCACGGCTGCGACCGTCGACGCCGCAGCGGCCGAATCGGTGCGCCAGCAGATGCTCGCCCAGCACGACGCCACCAGCCGGCGCGTGCTGCAGGCCATGCTTGACATCAGCCGCGTGCTGACGCCCGAGCAGCGCGCCAAGATCGCAGATCACATGAAACAGCGCCAGCAACGCATGCAAGAGCGCATGCAGCGCGCGCAACCGAAGCAGTGATCGATTTGCTTGAATGGCACGCCCCGCTTCTGCGGGGCGCTCGTTTTGAGGTCCAATCGTGAACATGACCACGCGCCTTTTGCTGATCGACGACGATGCCCGGCTGTCCGCCATGGTGGGCGACTATCTTCGAAGCGGCGGCTACGAGATCGATTCGGTCGGCTCGCTCGCCGGGGGCCGCGAGCGGCTGGCGGCCGGTACCTTTGACGCACTCGTGCTGGACCTGATGCTGCCCGATGGGGACGGCCTCGATCTTTGCCGCGAACTGCGCGCCAACCCGCGCACGCGCTCCTTGCCGCTCTTGATGCTCACTGCCCGAGGTGAGCCAATGGACCGAATCGTCGGACTCGAAATGGGAGCCGACGACTACCTGCCCAAGCCCTTCGAGCCGCGCGAACTCCTCGCCAGGGTGAAGGCGCTGCTGCGTCGCGCTTCGCCCATGCCCAGCGAAGAAGAGGTGTTGCGCTTTGGCCGACTCGAAATCGACCTGGGCGAGCGCGTGGCGCGTCTTGACGGCCAGCCATGCGATCTCACGAGCCACCAGTTCGACCTGCTGGTGGTGCTGGCGCAAAGCCCAGGCCGCGTGCTGTCGCGGGACCAGATCATGGATGCGCTCAAGGGCCATCCGCTCGAAGCCTTCGACCGCTCCATCGACGTGCACATCTCGCGCATTCGCGCTGTGATCGAAGACGACGCCAAAATGCCGCGGCGCGTGCTCACCGTGCGCGGAGCCGGCTACGTCTTCGCGAAGAAGCAGGACGCCGACGACGCGCGGTAGCCGGGCTTGAGAACGCTCACCCTTCGCATCTACCTCACCGTCGTGGCGGTGCTGGCGCTGTTCGCATTCGCATCGGGCTGGGTCTTCCAGCGCCACATCGAACAAGAGCGCACGCGGGCCAACTCGGTGTTGTCCGACCGGATGGCGGCATGGGGCGAACTCATCCAGCGTTCGCTGCCGAGCGCCGACGCGCCACCCAGTGACCAGGCTGCGGCGCTCAACGACTGGTCGCAGCGATTGCGGTTGCCGCTCGCGCTCGACAGCCCAGGCGGCGAGCGCGTCGGCGCGTCTGAGTCCTTTCTGCGTCGACAGGCCGATGGCGCGGGGCGCGGATTTCCCATCAAGCTCGAAGACGGCCGCACGCTTTGGCTGATGCGCCCCGGGCTGCGACCCGGCGGCATGTCCCGGCTTGATTCGAACGGACATCCGCCCGGCGGTGCCCGGACGGGCGGCGCGCTGGGCCCCGGCGATTCTGGATTTCTCAACATTCCCTGGTTGCCGCCTCAGTTGCAGCACGGTGCGGGGCTTGTCGCTGTTCTGCTGGTGCTTTTCATTGCAGTCGCCATTGGTGCGTATCCGGCGGTGCGCGCGCTGACCCGCCGGCTGAAGGCGCTCAAGCAAGGCATGGAGATCTTCGGCGCGGGCAACCTCAGCCACCGTGTCGAAGTGGTCGGACGTGACGAGGTCGCGGCGGTGGCGGCCAGCTTCAACGACGCTGCCGGACGCATCGAGGCGCTGGTTCGCTCGCATCAGTCGTTGCTGGCCAACGCGAGCCACGAACTTCGTTCACCGCTCGCGCGCATGAAGATGGCCGTCTCGATGATCAACGACGCGAGCCCAGGCCAGCGTGACCGATTGAAGGAGGAGATCGACACCAACGTCGCCGAACTCGACGCGCTGGTCGAAGAAGTCCTGCTCGCGAGCCGGCTCGATGCTTTGCGCGATCTCGAACAACGCGACCGCATCGACGTTCTAGGTGTGGCCGCAGAAGAAGCGGCGCGTGTGGACGCGAGTGTCGAGGCATCGCCCGACAGCGAACCGCTGAGCTTTGTCGGCGATGAAAGGCTCATTCGACGCGCCTTGCGCAACTTGCTTGAGAACGCCAGGCGCTACGGCGGAGACGAGGTGAGTGTGCTCGCGCGTCGCCTCGACAGCACGATCGAGCTTCGTGTGTGCGACCGCGGTCCGGGTGTGCCGGGCGAACTGCGCGATCGAATCTTCGAGCCCTTTTATCGCCTGCCCGGTCATGCAGAAAGATCGGGTGGGGTGGGCCTTGGGCTGAGCCTTGTCAGTCAGATCGCGCAACGCCATGGCGGCAGCGTGCGCTGCGAAGCGCGCGATGGCGGCGGAAGCTGCTTCGTCCTCGCCTTGCCCGTGCACTGAGAGGCTGAGAGTATTTCGAACGTGTCCGAGCAGCACGTCAAAAGGCGCCTGATCTAGGCGCAAAGCGCAGCCATAGCTTGGCTATGGCGAGCATTT
>JAJKJU010000039.1 GCA_021153565.1 Rhizobacter sp. | reverse complement strand
TTGGACAGGACCGTTCGCGATGAGGCATTCGGATGACCACGGTTGGCGGTAACCCTGTCAGGCTTTACAGTTTTGCGCGCGCTTGGCTGGCGGTACGGTGCCATCCGTGGAAACTCACTCAAATTCTTCGGTGACTCGCAATCGCGGGGCCTGCAGACTTTTGCTCGCCGCGGATGACGAAGCCGGCGCACTGTACGCCGAGGTCGTGCTCCGATCGTGCGGCTGCTCGGTTCGACGCACTGCCAATGGGCTGCAAGCGCTGCAGGCGCTCAAAGCCGAGCAATTCGATATTGCATTCTTCGACGTCCACATGCCGCACATGGACGGACTGACAGCAATGCGGCGCATCCGCGCTCTGGAAGACGAGCAACGGCTCCAGCGGTTGCCTATCATCATCGTCACAGCGAGCGTCTTCCCGGAACAAGTGCGCGACTGCATAGATGCGGGCGCAGACGGCGTCCTCGCCAAGCCATTCAAGATCGAAGAACTGCGCCACACGCTCTCTCAGTGGACCGGTGCGGCCCATGTCATTGATCGACACAACCTAGCCTGATCGTGGCTCAGGGGCAGGAGACCACACAACCAATGACCAAATCAGAGAGGAAGGGCTGCAATGGCCAAGAAGTTGCTGCGTCACCTTCGAACGCGACTCGATCGGTGACGCTCGAGCGCGAGCTGCACGCCGCCCAGTCCGAGGCGCAGGCTGCCAATGGTCGCGTCGACGAGATCCGCCAGTCCACCGAGCGCCAGCTCAACAAACTGCGGGCTGAGGGGGGAGCAGGGGCGTATGAGCCAGGTCCGGCGCCGAGCGTGCGGCCGTCGACGCGGAGAAGAGGGCGATGGCGGCCGAGGCTCACCTGGCTGGCCAGCGAGCGTGCCGCGAGGGCCGCGCTGGACGCCATTGTGGCTGAGCTGCAGGACTCGCTCAAACGGGCACTCGCTTGGGGTAACTCGATGCTGGTGAACTGGCGGGCCTTCTAGCTCGCGCTTCTCGCCAGTAGCGATAGCGTCGAAATACTCGGCTTTGAGGTTCAGGTGAAGTGTGGTTCATGCAGCAATTTTCCGATTCAATTGAAGAGCCGTGCCACTGACCGCGCACCTCGCAGCGGGGCAGCGCATCACCGGCTACTCGAATAGATCGGGTGAGCCGGTGATGCGCTGCCCCGCTGCCATGTCGATTCGCGCCTGACTGTGCGGCGTCGTCGAACCGGGCGCACGCCTATCTTATCTAGGGGACACGCAACCGACGAGCCTCTTCTTCGACGCGCGCGTCGTCGATCTCGCGCATTACGCTGCACAGATCCACGGTCCCGGCTTTTGGCTCGAAGAGACCGGTCAGCATCACCTCGGGACCGGTATGCCGCTTTGATACAGGTCCCAGATTTCATGCCCGTGCTCGGTGTGCAGCAGTTCTTTTCGACTCGCATCTCCCACACGCTTATTAGTAGGCATCGTCAGAAGAATCTGTGGGCGAGTTTTGGCTCGGGAAGCTTTCCGAGCACGTGATACAGAGAGAGTTCGGCGATTCGGAAGGTCCGATAGCCGTATGCTTTTCTCATAGTGACTTTGGCCTTGTTGTTCAGTCCCTCGACGATGCCGCTGGAGAACTGTTTTTTGGCCCGGAAGTAGTTGAGCAGAAGTTCGCGGTGAGCACGCACTGTTCGGGCGAATTTCTTCACCGGATCGCGACATGACTGAAATGCGACTGCGCACGATCGCGTAACTCGAGGACTTTCTGAAGTCCACGGCTCAGGTGAAGTTCTCGGCGAGTGGTGGTGGTGCCGATGACACGCAGCGCTACGAGCACATCAGCCGTGTACTCACGCGCTTCGACTACGCACACGCGGCCAAGCGCGAGCGCGGGGTGGTGTTGGCCTATCTGCGCCACACCAGCGGCTATAGCCGCGCCCAGACGACCCGCCTAGTCGCGATCGACTGGCTGCCGGCCATCCGCCAGTGGCATTCCGAAGGATTGCTCGACCCGACGTTTGCCGACTGGGGTGCCATCGAACAGAACATTGCAGCGCCCGTCGATCACGCGCTGGCAAGGCTACGCAGCGAGCGACGCGGCTACGTGGCCGATGCAGCCAGCGAAATGTCGTGGTGGGCAATGTTCCATCTTCCGAGTTCTGTAGCTGCCACTGACGACCGCAAGTACACCTGGTCGTCGTCGCTCGCGGCCCGTCGTCCGGCCAAATACGATCATGCACCCTCGGCACGCGAACCAGTCAGGCCAGTCGTGCGCGAACAACCCAAGGTCGGCCGCAACGACCCCTGCCCCTGTGGCAGTGGCCGCAAGTTCAAGAAGTACCACGGCGCCGCTTGAGGTTGCAGTCTGGCGGAACATTCCGGTCGCGATTGGGGTGGGATTTTTCGTATCGGCTTCACTCGGGATCTGGCAACTACCAGCAACTCTTATTCAACCATCGTTGTCCAGGCGCAGCGCTTTGGCGGCCTTGAAGTAAGGCAGACGCTTCTCGGGCACCTCCAGAGACTCGCCCGTGCGCGGGTTGCGTCCAACCCGCGCAGGCCGGGTGCGAACAGTAAAACTGCCGAACCCGCGGATCTCGATGCGCTGGCCGCGCGCCATCGCATCGCTCATCGTGGTGAGAATCACGTCGAGCGCGAGCGCGGCATCGAGTGCGGTCAACTGGGGAAACCGGGCGGCCAGTGTGGCCACGAGTTCAGAGCGGGTCATGAAACGATGGTCCCGGCCAACTTGGATTGACAGAAGAGGGGCGAAACGAGCCACTGGAGCGCGACCGGGTCAATGATGTCGTTGGACATGATCACGAATGTCCTCCTGGTGTCCTATCGCGAAGCCTACGGGCGTTGGTAGCGGATGTCCGGCGGCCAATGCCGCGTTGATCGGCTGTCACGCGGCCCGTCGGCAACTTCGAAGCGAGCCTGTTCAAACTCTCGCGGCAAGCCCCTCGGCAGGTTCACGGCCCCGCCAAAGGCATCGAAGGAATCGAGGAGCGCGTGAAGAGTCACAGTTCCTCGCTCATGTCGCGAAATTCCAGCTTGAACTGCCAACCCTCGAAGGCCATTACCATGCGGCCAAAGTCCGCCCAGGAAACCTCTCGGCCATCGATGACGACCAGCGGTACGCGATCGTCCTCGTCAAGGTCGCAATCTATCCTTGCTCGCACGGTCCGATGGTCGGTGACTTGCAGACCGAGCGCGCTGTCCTCGACGTGCCTGATGGCGAGTGCACGACGCATCTTCTCGATCAATCGCCCAAGCAGCGCCAGCAAGTCGTCCTGTGGGTCGCCAATCGCCTGGAATTGATACCCAGCCGGGTGGCTCTCGCGCAACTCGAAGGCATCCAAGGCAATCATGGCTCCGAACAGGTGCGCACGAAAGTGGAAGTCGTGAGTCCCTCCGCTTGCGTCGGTCATGCCGATCGGCTCGAAACTCACGTGCTCGAAGTCTTGCAGTCCAGCCAATCTGGCCACCTTTGCGTTGAAGCATCGGCCACAGAGTTGTCTGTATCCGCTGTCCATCGAGCCGCAGTTGACGATGTCGTAGGCGGGGGTGGCCTGGCCACAGGCCTCACAAGAGATTGACTGCATTTGATCCGGTCTGGCTGAATTCAGGGCCGTGCAACTATATGTCGAGGTCCGCGGCACCGGGCCGTGTGTACCCACCTTGGTGAAGCAGTGCCGCATCCCCGAATGGCGGTCGCACTCGGACCGCACGTGGCGCGCGATGTCCCCGTGAGCGCGCGTCTTGCCCCGCACAAGTCCCGTGGTGGATGATCCGCACTGGCGCCCGCCGCCGCGGGCGCCTTCCTCCACAATCTTTTCTGCGCATGGACGAACGCTTCAAAGCCTGGCTGCTCGATGACGATGCAGCCATCGCCATTCACCGCCTGGCCTCGCTCGCCGCGTCGTCGAGCAGCGGGCTCTCTGCTGCAGCATCTGCCCGCAGTCGAGAGCGCCGATTTCGGCAAGAGCGGGGTCACCGGCCGCTTCCGGGATAGCCTGTATCTCGCTGACGCACACGTGCACGGAGTGATCGCGCGGCGATCAGAGGCCATTCCCGTTGCCCGGCATGCCAGGTGATGACTTCCACTACGGATAATTGAGCTTTGCTGGGCTCGCACGCCGCAAAACCAGCCCACCGAGTTCATGCATGAAACGATTGATGATTGCCGGATGCTTATGGCGCTGCGACGGCGACATTGGGTTTGTCGCTGAGATCGACCGCGAAGAAGATGAACTGGTCGTGGAGTTCGAAGGCGGAAAGGTGCGCTACCCGTTCGGCGAACTCGATGAGCTCGTGCTGTGTTACGCGACCACCATCCACAAGTCACAAGGCTCCGAGTACCCAGTGGTGATCATTCCGGTCTCGACGCAGCACTACATGATGCTCAAGCGAAACCTGATCTACACCGGCATCACCCGTGGCAAACGTCTGGTCGTGCTGGTTGGACAGAAGACGGCGCTCGCCATGGCAGTCAAGGGCAAGCAGGTCACGCGCCGCTGGTCGAAGCTCAAGGATCGGCTGATGTGTTGAGTGCTCGAGGCCCACGATGTCGAGGCGCACTCAGATCAACCCAGCCGACCCTTCGGCTGGTGCGATCAGGTCGTTCAGCCGGCCGACGGCGTCTTTGCGACCCCCTTGTGGGATGCGTGGTGCTTGTGGTGCCGGGTGTGCTTGGTGGCCTTCTTGCTGGCGCTTGCACCGGAAGGGTTGCCGGCCTTCTCCGATTGAGCCTTCAGGGTCTGGGCCTCACGCTCCACCGCTGCGGCTTTTGCCGGATCGGTGCTCATGGTGACGGCACCGTCGTTGGTCACGGCGGCATGTGCTCCGGCAGCGGCGAACAGCGAGACGAGGCTGGCAACCAAGATCTTCTTCATACGAGTTCCTTTGTGATGGACGATGACGCGATAGTTCAACGCAGGTGCGAGTGGTTGTGTTGACGTGTGCAACGCCCATCTCCTGCGTCGCCTGAGCAAGCTCACGATTTGTCGACACCGCGAATGTGTCAACGCTTCAGCGTTTCAGCTGCTTTATCCAGCGCCGCAATCATCGTCGGGTATCTCGCCGGCTCATCGCGCCCATGAGCGGGCGTACTCGAACAGTTGCTGTAGCGAAGTTGGCCTGAACGCTTTAGCCCGCGCAACGCCAGCGACTGCTGTTCATTTCCGCGGTCGCCCCCCCACAGGCGACACACCAGTGACATTCGCCGCCGCAAATGTCGACATCGGGGGCGCGTCGCCCGGTTCAGCGTCGTCCCATCAATCGCTGGTTTGATTCCCCAGAGATATTCCCCACCTCAGCAGCCACCATCTCCACTTGGCGACTGCACGCAGAGGTAGCGCGAAGCCACTCGAATCTGCGACGGGTTGTCCGTGGACCAACTCGCGCGTGACGGTGAGAGACGTGTCTGCGGTGGGTGCACAGGTCCAGTTGCGCCCGTCCTCGATCAGGCAGTCTGTGAACTTGCCGGATGTCTCATCGACGCCAACGGTCCAGAAGAGAACCT
>JAJKJU010000038.1 GCA_021153565.1 Rhizobacter sp. | reverse complement strand
TGCTTCTTAGCGCGTCGCTGTTAACTTGTTGTTATCAGCGAAGAAAGCGATTTTGACATTTTTTCTAAAACCCTGTCAAGTACTCGGCTTTCTTGGTCTTCATTGTTTGCTTGAATCTTTCGATTCATCGGGCTGCGCCTTTTAAACGTTGCCCGCTGCAATCAGCGAAGACCGCGACTATAGCACCCTTTTTTTGAGATCCGCAAGTGCAGTCTCGAAAAAAGTCTCATGTCACTGCCGCAGCTGTCGCTGCGGGAGCGGGTGCATTGCTGAAGCTGCGCTGCAGCTCCAAAGTGGCTGCGGCCGGGTCATCCGACTGAAGGACGTATTCCAGTCGCGACGCCCAGCGCTTGACATCCGTACGAAGGACGCGTTGCTTCACAGAAGATATCTGCGACGGGTGCATCGAGAAACTTCTCAGACCCATCGCAAGCAGTAGTTCGGTGAACGTTGGGTCGCCTGCCATTTCTCCACAGACGCTAACGTTTTTGCCCGCGATGCGCGCCTGCGCGATGCTTTGAGCCACCAGACGCAAGACTGCCGGGTGCCAGGGGTCATAGAGGTGAGCCACCGTTTCGTCTGCACGATCGATGGCCAGGGTGTACTGGATCAAGTCATTGGTGCCGATCGAGACGAAGTCGAACACCTTCAACAGACTCGGCAGGATCAGCACTGCCGCAGGAACCTCAACCATCGCGCCGACTTCGATGTCAGTGAACGGCTTTCCCGCTTCGATCAATTGTTGTTTTGCCCTGGCGAGCGCCTCGAGGGTGGCGTGAGCTTCGCCCACGTGAGCCACCATGGGAATCAGCAAGCGCACCTTGCCGTATGCGCTAGCGCGCAGAACGGCGCGCAATTGTTGGCGGAACATCGCTGGCTCCGACAGGCTCCAGCGGATCGCGCGCAGACCGAGCGCCGGATTCAACGCGTGCTCATGCCTCAATTCGTTGACAGACATCCGCTCCAAGGGCTTGTCGGCTCCGATGTCGACAGTACGAATTGTGACAGCCATGCCGCCCATGGCTTCCACGGCTGAACGGTAAGCTTCGAACTGCTCATCTTCTCCGGGCAGTTCTCCGCCACGGTTCATGAAGAGAAACTCGCTGCGGAAGAGGCCAACCCCGACGGCGCCTGCCTCAAGTGCCGCGGGAGCATCGCCTGGCAATTCGATGTTGGCGAGCAACTCCACCCGTTCGCCGTCCAGCGTGACGGCCGGTGTGTGGCGCAGCCTGGACAGTCGCGCCCGCTCCAGCTCGCTTTGCCGCTGGCGAAAGCGGTACTCCTCTAGCACGATCGGCGACGGATTGACGATCACAATGCCGGCGTCGCCGTCGATGATCAGCCAGTCGTCCTGTCGAATGATGCGGCTTGCCTCGCGCGCTCCCACAACAGCCGGGATGTCCAGGCTGCGGGCGACAATCGCAGTATGGGAGGTCTTGCCCCCAACGTCGGTGATGAACCCGGTAAACACGCTGCGCTTGAACTGCAACATGTCCGCGGGCGCGATATCGTTGGCGACCAGTACAAGCGGGTCCTCGCCGCCGAAGTCGCGAGCGCCGGACACAGGCGGCGACGGGGCAAACGACGATGCAACGCCCCCCTTGGACATCGCCCGCAATAGGCGCTCGACGACTTGTTCCAGGTCGGCCTTTCGCTCGCGCAGGTATTCGTCCTCCATCTCATCAAACTGCCGAGCCAGCACCTCGAGTTGGGCGGACAAGGCCCATTCGGCGTTGTAGTGCCGATCAATGATCCACTGCTTCGTCGCGCCCGTCAGGGCGTCGTCGTGGAGCAGCATCAAGTGCACGTCGAGCAACGCCGGCAGCTCGGCCGGCGCATCAAGGGGCAGATCCCGCTTCAGGTTCGTTAACTCACCGGCGACGGCGTCGCGCGCCGTGCGCAAACGTCCAATTTCGGCTTCGACCTGGGGTTCGTTGATGAAATAGTGGGCAACGTCGACCCGGCTCGATGCCACAAGCACGGCTCGACCGATGGCAACGCCGCGCGAGACGGGCAGCCCGAATAGCTGAAAGCTCATGCACCCATGCTAGCAGCGCATGAAGTGAGACAACACGGGGGTTGTCACGGCCCCCGTATCCGCGATGTCACCTGCTTGTCACCCCCGGTTCATGACCGCGTCATGGTCGGACAGGACCATCCACCACATACAACGGAGAAATGACATGAGGGAATTGCCCCTTCCGACGATGCCGTTTTCGGACCTTCGCGCCCTGCGGCGTCCCGGAGGTAACTTCACGAAAGCTCGCCGCCCACCGATGCCGCCCGCAATGACAAGGCTCGGCTTGAAGTGGTTTGGGCTCGCAACGACGATGATGTTCGGCAAACACAACAACTGAGATATCAGGTCTTTGTCGAAGAGATGGGCGCGCGCACCTGTCAGTGCCGCTGGGCTCGCCACCCCGCGCACCACATAGACACCTCGATCCGTATCGCGAGCACCTGCTGAATCGAACCAAGGGCGCCGATGGCGAACCGGGGCCTGTCGTTGGCACCTACCGGGTGCTGCCGCCGCCTCTGCCCAGCGCGTGGGTAGCCTGTACAGCGAGACGGAATTCGATCTGACCCGCCCGCGCCCTCTTCGCGCCAAGCTGGTCGAGCTGGGGGCACTCTTGCGTAAACCCAGGAGGTGGCGTGATCCTTGCCCTGTGGGGCGCACTCGCCGATTTCATGATCCGCAACGATCTCGACACGATGACCGGTCGCGCGAGCATCGGCATGCGCGACGGTGGCCATATGGCGGCGAGCCTGTGGGATCAGCTTCGAAAGATGCACCTCACCGATCGAGTGGCAGGCGCCCGCGACTGCCGTTGCCCGAGGACGAATTGCAAATCAACCTGGAAGTCGATCCGCCCGCGCTGATCAAGGGGTACCTGCGCTGCGGCCGCAATGTGCTGGGCCCACCAGCCTGGGACCCCGACTTCGACACCGCCGACCTGCCCTTGCTGATGCGCATTGCCGACCTGCCGTCGCGCTATCGCAAGCACTTCCTCGGCGCCTGAAGAGGCTGAGAGTATTTCGATCATGCCCGCTCATCACGCCAAAAGACCCCTGCTCGTCGTTGCAAATGCTCGCCATAGCACGAGCTATTTGCGCCTAGATCCGGCGCCTTTTGACGTGCTGCTCGGACACGCTCGAAATACTCTCAGCCTCTGAGCCGCCCTATTCACCTTCGCCGAACTTGTCGTTGATGAGCTTGACGATTGCATCCATCGCGACGTGCTCGTCTTCCCCCTCGGTCTCGATCTCGATCTCGGAGCCGATTCCGGCTGCCAACATCATGACGCCCATGATGCTCTTGGCATTGACCCGGCGGCCGTTGCGGCTCATGAAGACCTCGCTCTTGAAGCCCGTGGTGAGTTTCGTCAGCTTGGCCGAGGCCCGGGCATGCAGCCCAAGCTTATTGCTGATGATGATGCTGGTCTTGATCATTGGCACCTGGTTTGAAGGCCTGGTTCTGAGGGCGTGAGCTGGCCACCTGCATGACGCCCTGCGTCGCGCCAGCGAGAGCGCGGGCGACGAGCGTGTCCAGCGGCTCATCGGCGTAGCACAGCGAACGCCAGAGCATCGGGACATTCACACCGGCGATCACCTTCACGAGGCTTCCCTCGATGCTGCCGGCCAGTCGCTGGGCAACATTGCACGGAGTTGCGCCGAAAACATCGGTGAAGATGACTGCCTCGGGACTGCGCACCCCTTCCAGCAAGGCTCGCGCCTGGGCCTCGATCTCTTCGAGCGGCATGTCCGGCGACACGTCCAAGGCCTGAAGAACGCTCGAGCATTCAGGGAAGGTGTGCCCGGCAACGGCTTTCAGCGAAGAAGCCAGCGGCGCGTGAGCGATGATCAGAAGTCCCGGCATGGTGATCGATTATCGACAGTTGTGAGCCAGGGTTTCAGCCCACCCGTATCGCAATGCAAACACCGCATTGCAAAAACCACATTCCGGCTTCCCCGTGCGATTCATGACACAAGCCTCAAGCCGGCGACGAAGATGTCTGCCGCCTCGGGGTCCACGGTCGGACCCACGATAGAGGCTTGGTACACCCGCAAGCCTTTCACAAAGAAGACCGCCTGCTCCTGAAGCGCATTTCCGTCCGGACTCCGCCCGGTGAGCACGACCCGACCGGAAAGCGGATTGGGTGTCATCCCGGCCACCGCCGCCTGTGCGACGTCCTTCGCCGTACCACCAATATTTCCCGCCGCCGCGTTTCGCAATTCGGTGATCGCGGCAGTCACCCTGACCGGGTCGACGACGCTGGCATAGGCCACCGCAAAGGTAACGCCGTTGACAACACACGAGGACATGCGCATTTCCACCTTGGCGCCTGCCAACATCACGCTGCGGGCAAAGCGCTCGGGCTTGCAGGGAAACATTGCAAAAAGCTCACTGCCTTCCGGTCGGATTTCGCGCCAGTTGAGCATCGGCGTGCACGCCGCCAAGCCGATCAGGCCTGCAAGCACTCTGCTGATCTTCGAGGAAGTCATGCCCCGATTATGTTGGCTGCGCAACAATCGCCGCATGACTACACCGACCCAGCTCAGCGCCCCACAGTCGCTCTCCGGCCTTCGCGTGCTCGACTTGTCGCGCGTGCTGGCCGGCCCCTGGTGTACCCAGACCCTGGCGGACCTGGGCGCCGACGTGATCAAGGTCGAACGTCCTGGCAGCGGCGACGACACGCGGGGCTGGGGCCCGCCCTTCCTCAAGGATCGTGACGGCCACGACACCGCCGAAGCGGCGTACTACCTTGGCACCAATCGCAACAAGCGATCGATCGTGATCGACATTGCCACGCCGGGGGGCCAGTCCTTGATCCGGGACATGGTCAAGCAGTGCGATGTGTTCATCGAGAACTTCAAGGTCGGTGACATGGCGCGTTATGGCCTTGATGCGACGACCCTGCGTGAACTGAATCCGCGCCTCGTCTATTGCTCGGTGACCGGCTTTGGGCAGACTGGGCCGTACCGAGAGCGCGCAGGCTATGACTACGCGATCCAGGGCATCGGGGGCCTGATGAGCGTGACCGGCGAGCGCGATGACCTCCCCGGAGGTGGGCCGCAGAAAGTTGGCGTGGCCGTCGCCGACTTGTTCACCGGCATGTACGCCACCGTGGCGATCCTCGCAGCTTTGCGGCACCGCGACCTCACTGGCGAGGGGCAGGTCATCGACATGGCGCTGCTGGATACCCAGGTGGCGATGCTCGCCAACCTCGGCGCGAACTTCCTGGCCACAGGCGTCGTGCCCAAGCGCGTGGGCAATGCCCATCAAAACATCGTGCCGTACCAGGTCTTCGAGGTCGCCGACGGCCACATCATTCTTGCCGTGGGCAACGATGTCCAGTTCGCCAAGTTTTGCGAGGTGGCCCGGCGCAGTGACATTGGGCAGGATGCACGCTTCATTCGCAATTCCGACCGGGTGCGTCATCGGGCAACGCTCGTGCCTCTGCTCACAGAAGTGTTGAAGCTGCGCAAGAAGGCGGATTGGCTGGCCGCGCTCGAAGCGGCCAAGGTGCCGTGCGGCGCGATCAACAATCTCGCGGAAGTGTTCGCCGATCCGCATGTGCAGGAACGCGGCATGACACTGGATGTGCAGCATCCCCTCGCCGGTGCAATGCCCCTCGTCGCAAGCCCGATGAAACTGTCCGCCACACCCGTGCAATATCGCAGGCCACCGCCGCTGTTGGGCGAGCATACCGAGGAGCTGCTTTCGGAGTTCGGCCTGAATGCGATGCAACTCGTTGAGTTGCGAGAACTGGGTGCCATTGGTTGAGAAAGCGCTCAAGCGTCAGCGTCAATCTCCTGACTGTGCGCGCGCAGTCCCCCTTGCTCGCCCCCACCCCCCCCCGCGACTCGGTGGAAATCGCTTCACATCCCTGGCTAAATGCCGCGTTGCGACCAACACTGTGACGCTGCGCTTCAAACGCCAGGGCAGCCCGCGCATCGCGCGGGACGACAACAACAGGACGAGTCATGGACATGTCTGATCTCGATCTCGCAGGGGCACCTGCCTCTGCGGCAAGCGCTCACAGCGTCACCGTCTCCGACAGGGACACCGAGCGCTGGCGCGATCTGGTGGGCGGTGTCGGCAGCGAGATCGCGGCGCCGCTCACCGCCGCACTCGAACGCATCAATGCGTTGACCGCCACCGGGCGAATCGACAAAGCCAGCCTGAGCGCCCTGCGCGAGGAAGTCGAAACCGCCCGGCGCGCAGCAATGATCGCGCAGCAGCTCACACGCTACGCGAGCGGACGATTGAGACAGTCGCACGAACAACTGCCGCTGGCGCATACGCTGAACTCGATACTCGCTCAACAGACCCGCGAAACAGCCACACGCGGAATCATCGTAAAACCGAGCCTGAAAACCGTCGATGTAATCGTCGATCCATCACTGCTGTTCAGCCTGCTCAACGCTGTCCTTGAATGGGCGCTGGTGCATGCCCACTCGGACATCGAGTTTGTCATTGACATGAAGGCATGGCCGGCTCATGCCAGACTGGCGTGCCATTTCGCATATCGTCCTGAGGATGATCTGCACGACGGGCCTCTGGCACCGACGACCGACCACGCACTCGACTCGCTGAGCTGGCGCCTGATCGAACAAACCGCATGGGTCATGGGTCTGCCGCACGCTCGCCGCGTCGACACCGGACGTGCCGCCTTGACCATTGAATTCCCGCGCACCGCAACTGAGCAGGTAGAAGGCTTGAGCGCCATCAAGCTCGACACCGGATTCGGTCGGCCGACCAACTCCCGGCCACTGGCGGGCAGCCACGTGCTGGTCGTGGCCTCTCGGCGCGAGATGCGCGTTCGCATCCGCAACGCCATTCGCCACATGGGCTTGGTCGTTGACTTGGTGACATCCATCGAAGAAGCCCGCAACTTCTGTCGCGACAGCCTGCCGCACGCGGTCATTGTGGAGGGCATCCTCCGCGGAGGGCGTCTCAACAACCTGCGCTCGGAACTCATGTCCGAGCTGCCGGACTTCCCCTTCGTCGAAATCGTCGAGGAAGGTGCATCCTTCTCCATGTCCGGCTTCGGCGGCTTGGAAATGGGGCGGGTGGGCCGCGAGGCGATCGAAAGCGCTCTGCCATCGGTGTTGATGTTCGAACTGTCGCGCAGCCTTTGAGGCTGCATGCACCTCGAGTCGAAGATTGCGGACAGGGAAAGCAGCTCCTTCAATCTGGCGGTGATCCATACGACCGCCGCGATACATGTGAGATGAGCCGTCGCCGCAATTTCACTATTTCAACGATCCGAAAACCTTCTTCAGAATGGCACTTCCCGTGCCAATAGGGTCCTGTCGAATCTTGCGCTCCTCCTCACCGATCATGAGGTAGAGGCCGTCGAGCGCGCGCGACGTCACGTACTCCTGCACGTTGGCGTCCTCCTTCTTCAAGAGGCCGAGCGCGAGTGCCTTGGCGGCGACCGCGTTGTATTTGTCAGCCAGCGACACCTTCTGCGTGGCCCGCGTCACGATGGGCAGAAATCTCTCGGTCAATGGCTCGCGCGTCTTGGTGGCAAAAAACCGGGTTGCCGAATCATCACCACCGGTGACGATTTGGCGTGCATCTTCGACGCTCATTTTCTTCACTGCATTCACCAGCAGTGATTTGGCTTCCGGCACCGCAGCCTCCGCGGCACGGTTCATCGCAGTCACCAGCTCGTCGATGCGTCGCTGCTGACCGGTCATCTGGAGAAGCCTCTGCGCATCGTGAAGGAATCCGGGCAACTCAATGCGAACTTTGGGATTGCCCAAGAACCCATCTGTCTTGCCGAGGAGGCCGACCGCAGCGATCGCGCCGCGTTCCAGGGCTGCCCGGACGCCGGCAGCAGCATCTCCTTCGCTCAGACTTTGCAATGACGCCCGAGCCGATGTTCCAAGCATCGCGAACGCCGCTGTCACCGGAACCCCCGACAAAAAGATCCGACGTTGCATGAGATATCCGGGATGAAGACCGTTCGATCGGCTTCGAGCGGTCAGCCTGCTGACGACAACGCGTCCGGCACCCCAGCCGCGTGCGCCTGCTGGTCAGCGTGGTAGCTCGATCGCACCATGGCACCTACCGCGGCATGCGTGAAGCCCATCTTCATGGCCTCGGTCTCGAACATCTTGAAGGTGTCCGGGTGCACGTAGCGGCGCACCGGCAAATGGTGGCCGCTCGGGGCAAGGTACTGCCCGATGGTGAGCATGTCGATGTCGTGCTCGCGCATGTCGCGCATCACCTGCAGGATCTCTTCGTCTGTTTCGCCCAGCCCCACCATGATTCCGCTCTTGGTCGGCACGCCGGGCGCGAATTCCTTGAAGCGCTTGAGCAGGTTCAGCGAAAACGCATAGTCCGAGCCCGGGCGCGCTTCCTTGTACAGGCGCGGCGCCGTTTCGAGGTTGTGATTCATCACATCAGGCGGCGAAGCCTTGAGGATGTCGAGGGCACGGTCCATGCGGCCGCGGAAATCGGGCGTCAGGATTTCGATGCGCGTCTGTGGCGACAGCGCACGGACTTGCCTGATGCACTCCACGAAATGACCCGCACCACCGTCGCGCAGATCGTCGCGGTCAACGCTCGTGATGACCACGTACTGGAGTTTCAATGCCGCGATCGTCTTTGCGAGGTTCATCGGCTCGTCGACATCCAGCGGGTCAGGCCGTCCATGCCCCACGTCGCAGAAGGGGCAGCGGCGGGTGCACTTGTCGCCCATGATCATGAAGGTGGCCGTGCCCTTCCCGAAACATTCACCGATGTTCGGGCAGGACGCCTCTTCGCATACCGTGTGCAGCTTGTGCTCGCGAAGAATCTGCTTGATTTCGTAGAAGCGCGTTGTGGGCGACCCGGCTTTCACCCGGATCCAATCGGGCTTTTTCAGCGTTTCCGCCGCGACCACCTTGATGGGGATGCGCGCCGTCTTGGCTTGCGCCTTCTGTTTGGCGGAGGCGTCGTAGCTGGCGGCGTCTTGCGCCTCGCGGATCACGTTGTCGGTGGACATCGGCTGCTTTCTGCTTGTCGGAGCCGGGCGGGACGCCGACTCAGGGCTGAAGGTGTGAAGCGAGCCTGTTGCCAAGCTGCCCGGCCACCGTGGCCCAATCCGTGTAAACCCGCAGTGTAGCCAAGTCGACGGTCTGAAGCCCTGCGTATCCGCACGGATTGATTCCGCTGAAGGGATTCAAATCCATTGCCACATTGAAGGCTACACCGTGGTAAGTGCAATGCCGGCTCACCTTGATTCCGAGAGCCGCGATCTTGCCCAAGCCATGAAAAGGGTCGGCCGCGCAAACGCCTTGGCGCTCGGCGGGGGGTTTGTCTTCGAAAGGTGCATGACCGCAGGGATCGTCCAGCCGAACGTAAATGCCGGGGGCGCCGGCCACCCGATGCCCCGTCACCTGGAAGCCCTCCAGCGTCTTGATGACGCAGTGCTCCAGCCGGTAGACATATTCCTTGACGTAGATGCCCAGCCGCTTCAGATCGATGAGCGGATAAGCCACGACCTGCCCCGGCCCGTGGTACGTCACCTGGCCGCCCCGATTCGTCTCGACAATCGGGATGCCGTGTGGGTTGAGCACATGGTCGGGCTTGCCGGCGACGCCCTGGGTGTAGACCGGCGGATGTTCGCAAAGCCAGATCTCATCGGGCGTGTCGGCATTGCGCTGCCCAGTGAATTCGCGCATCGCATCGAGGGTGGGCCCATACTCCACGCGGCCCAGAGTGCGAACCAGCGGTGTGATCAGAGCACCACCTTGACCATTGGATGCGTGGACAGCGTGCGGTAGAGCTCGTCGAGCTGTTCCCGGCTTGTCGCTGTCACGGTGATCGTTACACCGAGGTAGTTGTTACCCTTGCTCGGGCGTCGCTCGACGGTCGCCAAGTCGAAGCATGGGTCGAACTGCTGCGCAATTGCCACCACCGCTTCGACGAAGCCGTCGAGGTTCTGGCCCATGACCTTGATCGGGAAGCTCGACGGGTATTCGATCAGCGACTGCTCAGGGGGAATTTCTCTCATGTTCATCGAATGCAGATGGAGGTGCCGCTCAAAAACTCAAACGCACTGCAGTGTCTTGGCGCGCTGATACGCCTCGTATAGCCGGGAGTAGACCGGGCCGGGCTTACCGCGCAAGGCACCATGGCCCACCGGATCGCCGTCCAGCGAGGTCACCGGAAGCACCTCTTTCGTTGCCGAGCTGAGCATCAACTCGTCGGCCGCCAGCACCTCGGCCTCGGACACCGGGCACAGGTTGTACGCGATGCCTTCTTCTTCGCACAATTCCCGGATGAGGTCGTAGCGGATGCCTTCGAGCACGTGTTCACTCTTGGGGGGACCGAGCACCGCGCCTTCATGAACGACCCATACATTGCTCGCCGACGCTTCGGTAAGAAAGCCGTCTCGGAACATGATGGTTTCGTTGGCTCCTCGATCGGCGGAAATCTGCCGCGCCAGCACATTGCCCAGCAGGGAAGTCGATTTGATGTCGCCACGCTCCCAGCGGAAGTCCCTCGCCGTGATGCAGGCAACGCCGTGGTGGCGCTGCTCAGGCGTCGGGGGTTTCATGTGGCTGGCCATCATGAAAACCGTGGGATCGATGTCGGTAGGCATCACGTGATCACGCAAAGCGACCCCTCGCGTGATCTGCAGGTAGACGAGCTGGTCTTCTGTGTTCAGCGCGGCGATCAACCTGCGGCACCGCTCCAGCCACTCCGCCTTGGTGTGCGGACTCTCAACTCGCACCTTGGACAGGCTGTGCGCGAGCCGGGCCATGTGTTCGTCGAAGCGGAAGAGCTTGCGACCGTATGCCGGGATGATTTCATAGACGCCGTCGCCGAAGATGAAACCCCGATCGAGCACCGACACTTTCGCCTGGCTCAGCGGGGCGTACTCGCCGTTCAGATAGCACAGGGTGTCGGGGATGGTTTGCATCGCGCCTCCGTCAGACCTCAAGCGGGCAGATTAAACCTGTTTCGCAAACAGTGGCGGGTGTCCATTGGGACGTGGGGGCGTTTGGGAGCAATCACTTGATCCACAACCTGATCGCATCCCATGCCCGGCCGAAGATGCCCGCCTGCTCGACGCCGTCCAGGACCACGAGCGGCACCTCGGCCACCTTCGCGCCGCCGGCCGTGGTGACCTTGAGAGTGCCGACTCGCTGACCCTTTTGTAGCGGCGCCACCAACGGATCGGTGTGTTCGAGCTTGGTCTGCAGCGAACCGCCCTCGCCGCGCGGCACGGACACGAAGACCGGCCCGGCGGCGCCGAGCCTGGCTTCATTGGACTTGCCCTTCCACACCGGCACTGTCGTCATCGGCTTGTTGCTGTCGAACAGGCGCAAGGCATCGAAAGCCTGGAAACCCCAGTTCAACAGCTTCTGGCTTTCGCTCGCCCGAGCTTCCATCGATGTGGTGTTCAACACAACGCTCAAGAGACGGCGCTTGCCGTTCGGAAAATCGCGCTGAGCGCTGGCGATCATGCAATAGCCCGCAGCTTCGGTGTAGCCGGTCTTCATGCCGTCCACCGCCGGATCGCGGCGCAGCAGCAGATTGCGGTTGGGCTGCGCAATGTTGTTGTACTTGTAGTCCTTGATCGAGTAGTAGCTGTAGAACTCCGGGTGATCGGTGATGATGTGCGTCGCGATCGTCGCGAGTTCGCGTGCCGTACTCTTGTGGCCGGCCTCGGTCAGGCCCGTCACGTTCTTGAAGCTCGTGTTCTTCAGGCCCCAGGCCTGCGCTTGCCGGTTCATCATGCCAACGAAACCCTCGAGCGTGCCGCCGACCGCTTCGGCCAATGCCACAGAGGCGTCGTTGCCGCTTTGGATGATCACGCCATGCAGCAACTCATCAACGGTCGGCGTCATCGTGGTGTCGATGAACATCAGCGATCCGCCGCCCTTGCGCTCTTCCCAGGCTCGCTTGGACACGGAAATCGGCTGCGTGAGCGCAAGGCGCTTTTCCTTGACTGCATTGAAGACGATGTAGGCCGTCATCAGCTTGGTCAGCGATGCAGGATCGGCCGTAGCGTCGGCATTGCGCTCGGCGAGTACCTGGTTGCTTGTCAAATCGACCAGCAGATAGCTCTTCGCCGCCACCTCGGGCGGTTGGGGAGCTTCGGCGGATGCGGTAGCGGCGATCGCCACCATGAGTAGAAAAGCGAAAAGTCGTTTCATCGGGATACCCAAGGCAATTCGAAAAATGACCGGGTCGAAGCGGCACTGCAGCCGCGCTGTCTGAGCCGCTTCGACTCGAAGGGTTTACATCGCAGGATGTTGCAATTGCCCGACGAGAAGATTCTTGAGCTGCGTGATCTGGCCGTGGAAGAAATGCCCCACGCCCGGCATCACGATGACCGGCAAGGCTTGCGGACGGGCCCAGTCGAAGGTGGCAGCGAGCGGCACGACGTCGTCGGCTTCTCCGTGCACAACGATGGTGTCGGCAGGCACGTTTGCCATCTGCTGTTTCTGCGTCGATGGTCCAACCAGGGCCATACGTTCCGGTTTCGCATCCTCGGGCAGGCGGGCGGCAGCCTGTGAGGCGACGTAAGCGCCGAAGGAAAAGCCAGCGAGCATGAATCGCTCTCCGGGTTGTCGATGTGTGGCGATGACGGCAAGCGCGTCGTCGATTTCACCCGCGCCCTCGTCCCAGGCGCCTTGCGACGCGCCCACACCGCGGAAGTTGAATCGCACGGTGCGAAAGCCCACCTGCATGAACGCGCGGGCCAGCGTGATGACGACCTTGTTGTCCATCGTGCCGCCGTGCACGGGATGCGGATGGCAGATGACCGCCACGCCCAGGGGCTCGGACGCCGGCGCATCCAGCGCGCATTCGATGGCGCCGGCCGGGCCTTCGATGATTTGTTTGACGGTCTGCGAATTCATCAGCGACCGACGTTCGGGGGAAGCAGCAACCGCTCGACGATTTCGCCCTTCTTCAGGTGCGAGTCGACGATCTCATCGATGTCGTGCTGATCTACGTACGTGTACCAGACGGCCTCTGGGTAGACGACCGCCACTGGCCCACCCGCGCAGCGATCGAGACAGCCCGCCTTGTTCACACGGATGCCGCCGGGGCCTGCGAGCTTCTCGGCCTTGATGCGCTTCTTGCAATGCTCAAAACCTTCTTGCGCCTGGTGGTTGGCACATGAATCTTCTCCGGCGTCACGCTGATTCAGGCAGAAGAAGATGTGGCGCTCGTAGTAGCTCTTGGTCATCCGGGCATTTTAGGGTTAGCCCGAATCTTTGGAGGTTATGCGGGCCAACAACCATGCCATGACGGCGTATGGCCACAGCAAGCCTATCCATTGCGCTACGCCGTGGAAACGGATGAAGCGGCCTTGCTCCCAGGCTTGAAGGCTTTCGGCGAAGTACGCATCGGCCGGTGCCTGCGCGATAACAGCCACCAGCGCGGCCAGAGCCATCAGGCCGACGCCGGCGGTTGCCCGGCGAGGCGCCCACGCCAGCAACAAAGCCATGGTCAAACCTGCGACAAGCGCCGCCATGGAGGTCGGCGTGCGCCAGGCAAGCGCATGTTGCGGGCCGAAGTTGAGCGTCGTCGACAAGGTAGTGGCGCCGAATCCAACGCCGACCGCACTCAGGGCGAGCAACACACGCCGCCAGCCTGGCCGCGAGATCGTGAACGCCACAAGGCACGGGGCGAGCAGACCGAGGGCAATGGCGATGAACTCGCTCGCAGGCGACAGCTGGCTCACGTCGGTCTCTGCCTGCAGCCACGGGTCGAGCAGCGCCGACAGGCTGCTGTCTTGCAGCCAACCTGCCAGAGCGTCGCGAATGCGCGGCCAGACCTGCCCAAGTCCGAAGGGCACAGGTACAGGAAACAGCAATGCGACCGGCCAGAGAACGAGAAGTGCGATGCCGCCGGCACTCCGGTCGATGAACCATCGCTCCCGAACAATCTGCCAGCGCTGAATGCCGCCCAGGATGGGCACCGCGGCGCCGATCAGGGCGCCGAGCAAGGTACCTGCGATGTTCAACGCGAGGTCGACGTTGGATGACACCCGCATCGGCAGAAAGTTCTGCAGCAGCTCCATCGAGAACGAGAGGAAGCTGCCCGCCGCGGTCGCAAAAAAAATCGCACGGGCCACCGACCAACCCGAACGCACGAGCGCACCGAAGATCAGCGCGCCGAGCGGCAAGTAACCGAGCAAATTGGAGACGAGATCGAAA
This sequence comes from Rhizobacter sp., assembly GCA_021153565.1. Taxonomy (GTDB): domain Bacteria; phylum Pseudomonadota; class Gammaproteobacteria; order Burkholderiales; family Burkholderiaceae_C; genus Albitalea. The sequence continues at coordinate 863 of JAJKJU010000038.1, read as the reverse complement.
ACCGTCCACCAATGTGGAAAGCGCAGCGACAGGAAACTCCAGATCGACACGCCAGGGACCATCCAGCCGGAAAAGGGGTAGAGGCTCGCGTAGACGATCAGCGCCGCGTACATGCCCGCCAAGGGGACGGCGGAACTGCGGTGCAGGCTCATCGACTGGATGGACTCTGAATCTGGATCAGAAGGGCTTGACCACCACCAGCACGACGATGGCGGTGAAGAGCAGGACAGACACTTCGTTGAAGATGCGGAACCAGCGCTCGCTGCGTTGGTTGGCGAATTGCTCGAACTTGCGCAGAAGCGATCGACAAGCATGGTGGTAACCGATCACGAGCACAACGAAGAACAATTTCGCGTGCAGCCACCCGCTTGCGTTTCGGTAATAGCCCAGCCACAGCCACAGGCCGAGGACAAGCGCGGGAACCATGAGCAGGCTTGAGAAGCGGTAGAGCTTGCGCGCCATCATCAGGAGACGCTCGCGCTCGGCGTGACTGTCGGCCGGCACGGCCGCCAAGTTCACGAAGAGGCGCGGGAGGTAGAAGAGGCCGGCGAACCAGCTTGCGACGAAGACAATGTGAAAGACTTTGATCCAGAGCATCTGGCGGATTATCACCAGCGGGCGCGTCGTGTATGTCTTTCAGGCAAAGGAAGAAAGACTTCCTCATGAAATCGCCCGAATACACGGCCGAATCAGAGACTTGTCCAGCCGACGTGCAAGTATCAACGACGTAAAAAATGCGGCACCGCAATAAGGATTTGGCCGGGAATAAGTTCCCGTTTTGGGGGCGCTGGGCGGGATGCGATGCAAGGCGCTCCGAGCGCCGTGTGGCGAGCCACACAAGTGAGGAGCAACGCCGCAGCGCG
>JAJKJU010000037.1 GCA_021153565.1 Rhizobacter sp. | reverse complement strand
GTCCGAGCAGCACGTCAAAAGGCGCCTGATCTAGGCGCAAAGCGCAGCCATAGCTTGGCTATGGCGAGCATTTGCAACGACGAGCAGGGGGCTTTTGGCGTAATGAGCGGGCATGATCGAAAAACTCTCAGCCTCTGACTCATTCCCTGTCCGTCGCGTAGCGTGGCGCCTGTGACATCGCCCGCAAGCTGCTGCCCCGCGAGATTCAGCGGGAGGCGCTTGTCAGCAAGTTGAGCGGGATTTCACCCACAGCATGGAATGCTTCGGGCTAGAATGGACTGCAAGTTTCATGCCTTTATGACACAACTGCTTCCTTCTCTTTTTCGTGCACTCTCGGGCGGGGCGACGGCCATCTCACTGGCCTTTGCGATGTGCGCCCCGGTGCATGCCGAAAAAGCCGACCGGACAAAGCCGCTGAACGTTGTCGCAGATCGCGAAGGCAACTTCGATCTCCTCAAGCAGGTCGTCGTCTTCAACGGCAACGTGACCATCACCAAAGGCACCATCGTCATCAAGGCCGACCGCGTGGAAGTCCGTGAGCGCCCGGACGGCTACAAGATCGCCATTGCCTTCGGCAGCGCGGCCAAACCTGCCACCTTTCGGCAAAAGCGCGACGGCGTGGACTAATACATCGACGGTCAGGCCGACCGCCTCGAATACGACGAAAAGCCGGACATCATCCGCTTCGTCAACAACGCCATGGTCCGGCGCCTGCGCGGCGAAACCATTGGCGACGAGATCACCGGAACCATCGTGGCGTACGACAACACGACCGAGGTATTCAGCGTCTTGGGAGGATCCCATACTGCTGCCGGCGGCAAGAACGCGCCGGGGGGCCGCGTGCGCGCGGTGCTCACCCCGCGTGAAGGCACGCCGGCCGCGGCTGAAGCGGCATCCGCCGCGGCAGCAGCTGCAGGGACCCAGCTCAAAGCCAGCACCTCCCTCGGAGACAAGAAGTGAGCGCAACGGCGGCCGCCTCGCCGCGCAGTCCCGGTCGACTGGCCGCGCAAGGCCTTCAGAAGACCTACGGCGTGCGCAAGGTGGTGAAGGACGTGCATCTCGCGGTGGATGCGGGCGAGGTGGTCGGCCTGCTCGGCCCCAACGGCGCCGGCAAGACGACGAGCTTCTACATGATCGTCGGGCTGGTGCGGGCCGATGCCGGCGCGATCACCATCGACGGCGAGGCGGTTGAGCGGATGCCGATTCACCGGCGTTCGCGTCTCGGGTTGTCGTACCTGCCGCAGGAAGCCTCGATCTTTCGCAAGCTCACCGTCGAGGAAAACATCCGCGCGGTGCTCGAACTGCAGCTCGACGAGGCCGGCAAGCCCTTCAAGGCGTCGGTAATCGATGATCTGCTCAACGGCTTGCTTCGCGAGCTGAGCATCGAAAAACTGCGGCACTCGCCGGCGCCGGCACTGTCGGGCGGCGAACGACGCCGTGTCGAGATCGCGCGCGCACTCGCCACCCAGCCGCGCTTCATCCTGCTGGACGAACCTTTCGCAGGCGTCGACCCGATCGCTGTGATCGAGATCCAGCGGATCATCAGTTTCCTGAAGGCGCGCGGCATCGGCGTGCTCATCACCGACCACAACGTGCGCGAGACGCTGGGCATCTGCGACCGCGCCTACATCATCAGCGAAGGCCGGGTTCTGGCCGAAGGCACGCCAGTAGAAATCGTCGAGAACGCCGACGTGCGCAAGGTGTACCTCGGCGAACACTTCCGCATGTAGTGCCATGAAACCGTCACTACAGGTTCGTCTTTCCCAGCATCTGGCGCTCACGCCTCAGTTGCAGCAATCCATTCGATTGCTGCAACTCTCCACGCTCGAACTCCACCAGGAAGTCGAGCAAATGCTCGAACAGAATCCTTTCCTCGAGACTGAAGAAGACACTTCACCGGTCTTCGAGCCATTGAGCGAGCGGCTTTCGAGTGCCGAGCGTGCGGGCGAGCGCGAGACGGAGAACGCTTCCGAAGCTGCGAGCGGCAGCGACGAGACCGCTGGCGTCGACACCGCGGAGTTCGGCGGAACCGAACGTGAGGACTGGGAGAACGGAACCGAGCGCGACGACTTCGACGGAATCCGCGAAACGCCGAGCGCAAGCGGCACGAGCAGCAACGACAACGAAGATTTCGACCCGCAAGAGCGCAATCAGGCCTCGCAGACGCTGCAGGAATTTCTGCGTGATCAACTGCCGGGCATGCGACTGTCGCCTGAGGACGCCGCCGCGTTGCACGTGCTCATCGAGTCGTTGAACGAAGACGGCTACCTCGCCGACACGCTGGAAGAAATCGTCGCGGAACTCGCAGGCGACGACGACCCCGAGGGTAGCGAAGAGCTTCTTGAGCACCTGCAATGCGCGCTGAAGTGGTTGCAGAGCATGGAGCCCGCGGGCGTGGGCGCACGCTCGCTGTCCGAATGCCTGACGCTGCAGTTGCGGCTCCTGCCGCGCAGCGAAGCGCAGATGATCGCAATCATCGTGTGCAAGCAGCACCTGGACCTGCTCGCGCGGCGAGACACGAAGAAGCTCATGGCCGTGACGGGTGCCGACGAATCGCTGCTCAAGGAAGCCCAAGGCATCATCACCTCGCTCGAACCCAAGCCGGCGCGGCCCTTCGCTCGTGCCGAGGCGAACATCATCGTGCCCGACGTCATCGTTCGGAAGTCGGGCCGCAACTGGAAGGTCGTGCTCAATCCAGACGTGATGCCCAAGCTGCGCATCAACGATCTCTACGCGCAGGCGATCCGCCAAACGCGCGGCGCGGCCAATAGCGGTACGGGCCTCACCTCGCGGCTGCAGGAAGCGCGCTGGTTCATGAAGAACATCCAGCAGCGCTTCGACACCATCCAGCGCGTGTCGCAAGCGATCGTTGAGAGACAGAAGAGCTTCTTCACGCACGGCGAAATCGCAATGAAGCCGCTGGTGCTGCGCGAGATCGCGGATGAACTCGGACTGCACGAATCGACCATCTCGCGCGTGACCACAGCCAAGTACATGTCCACGCCGTTCGGCACCTTCGAGTTGAAGTATTTCTTCGGCTCATCGCTGAACACCGAAGCGGGCGGCAATGCATCGAGCACTGCGGTGCGTGCGCTGATCAAGCAACTTGTCTCGGCCGAAGATCCGGCCAAGCCGCTGTCGGACAGCCAGTTGTCGCTGATGCTCGAAGAACAAGGCATCCAGGTGGCGCGACGCACTGTCGCCAAGTACCGCGAGGCGCTCAAGATCCCGCCTGCGAATCTGCGCAAGGCTCTCTGATGGCGCTGCCGATTTTTTTACCATGCGCAGCGGGCGTAGAAGGCTTTCTCGCCGATGAAGTGAAACGGGTCCTGCCCAAGCTCGACGTGCACACCGCGCGCGGCGGTGTCGCGCTCGAAGGAGGCCCCGACGAAGTGATGGTGCTCAACCTCGAATGCCGATTGCCGCAGCGCGTGCTGGTCGAGGTCGCCGAGGGGCCTTACCACGATGAGACCGATCTTTACGAGCTGGGACGAAGTGTCGACTGGGCGCAGTGGATCACGCCCCGACACACGCTGCGCGTGGACACGACCGCGCAGCGCAGCCCACTCAAGAGCCTGAACTTCGCAGCCCTGCGCATCAAAGACGCCGTGTGCGACGTGATGCGTGACGCGACCGGCGAGCGACCGAGCGTGGACACGCAGCATCCCGATCTGCAGGTGACGCTGCACGTGGGGCCCCAACGCGCCTCGATTTACGTCGACACCTCCGGCGAACCCCTCTTCAAGCGCGGGTGGCGCGAAGACAAGGGCGACGCCCCACTGAAGGAAACGTTGGCGGCCGCCATGCTGGCCGCCGCCGGATGGCGCGGCACACCGGAGCAGGGCGGCGGCTTGCACGATCCGTGCTGCGGATCGGGAACGATCGCCATCGAAGCCGCACAGATCGCTTGCGGCATCGCGCCCGGCCTGAAACGTCGATTCGCTTTCGAGCGACTGCTGCCCTTCGCCGACGCGGACATGCGCGCCGCGTGGCAGCGGCACAAGAGCCATGCGCAATCGCGCATCCGTACAAGTGCGGTGCCGATCTTCGCGAGTGACGTGTCCTTCCGCATGGTCGACTTCGCGCGCCGCAATGCGCTGCGCGCCGGGGTCGAGGCAGCCATCACCTTCAACGGCGGAGATGCGCTCGAACGCCCCGCGCCACCGCTGGCTGAAGCCTTGCCCGGCACGCTGATGCTCAATCCGCCGTATGGCGAGCGCATCGATATCGGCGGCAAGGCGGCACGGCCGTCGGCGCAGGATCGCGACACGCCCGACGACTTCTTTCCGCGGCTCGCGGCGCATTGGAAGCACGCATACACCGCTCACCCCGCAGGGTGGACGGCCTATGTGCTCAGCCCTGACATGAAGCTGCCGAGCGCAATGCGATTGAAGGAAAGCAGGCGCGTGCCGATGTGGAACGGTCCGATCGAATGCCGTTTATTCCGATTCGATCTCGTGCCAGGGTCCATGCGCTCGTAGCCCGGGTAAAACCCAGGATTGGGAGTTGGCGCAAGGGCACAGTCCCGAGCTTTACCGCTTCATCAACGAACTCTACGGCGGACCCGCCTGTGAGGCTGTGCGGGACGAGATGCTCAAAGGCGTAGAGGCTTGCCAGAGTCAGCAGGTCGAATGCTGTCAGCTCGGCAAGCACCGACTTCCAGTGGCCCAGGTCATTCAGACGCTCGGATCGACAGATGGCTGGATTGTGTCGAAATCTTGGCTCTAAATCGACACATTCTGGCATCATGTCGATCGGACAAACAAGTCCAAAGGGATAGATCGATTTCAGGGCCTTCAATCGACATATGGCATTTGACCCCTCCGCGCCCTACAACGACCTGCCGGCGCTTCCGCCGAAAGTCGACGTGGAGTCGCGGACCGTCCTCAAGGCATGCATCTCAGCGCGCGCCGCCGTCGGCGAGTTGAAGGCCGCCGGGCAGTTGATCCCGAACCAAGGGGTACTCATCAACTCGATTCCGCTGCTCGAAGCCCAAGCCAGTAGCGAGATCGAGAACATCGTGACCACCACGGATCAGATGTTCCTCTTCGACGGCGTCAGCGAAGGTGAGGCGGATCCAGCGACCAAGGAAGCGCTGCGCTACCGAACCGCGCTCTGGGAGGGATACCAGGCGCTCAAGACGCGTCCGCTCTCCACCAATACCGCCGTGCAGATCTGTCGTGCGATCAAGGGCGTGGATATGGACATCCGCAAGACGCCCGGCACAACCCTCAGCAACGACCGTACTCGACAGATCATCTACACCCCGCCAGAAGGCGAGGTCCTGCTTCGAGAAAAGCTGGCCAATTGGGAGCAGTGGATGCACGGCACCTTGCCCGGCACCGCGGATATCGACCAACTCGTGCGAATGGCGGCTGGCCACTACCAGTTCGAGGCCATCCACCCGTTCACCGATGGCAACGGCCGGACAGGGCGCGTCCTCAACTTGCTTTACCTCGTCGAGCAGGGGTTGCTGGATATCCCGGTGCTCTATCTCAGCCGCTACATCCTGCGGAACAAGGCCGGCTACTACAGCGGCCTGCAATCGATCACCGAGACGGGGGCGTGGGAGCCCTGGCTGCTCTACATGCTCAGCGGTGTGACCGAGACGGCCCGCTGGACCATGAACAAGATCGTCGCTGTACGTGGCCTCCTCGAGGAGACCACGGAACGGATGCGACGAGACGCCAGCCAGATCTACTCTCGCGAACTTTCCGAATTGGTGTTCGTGCGACCGTACTGCCGGATCGCGCACGTCGTGGAGGCGGGACTGGCCAAGCGCCAGACCGCGAGCACCTACCTCAAGGAGCTCACGGCGATCGGCATTCTGCGAGAGCACAAGATGGGCAGGGAAAAGATTTTCCTCAACCCAGCGTTCATCGAACTTCTGAAGCGCGACTGAAAGACCCGGGCGCGCACACCGAGCAGATGGACGTCTCGAGCCCAACGGAGCCCGTGGAAGGCGCGGCACAACAGGTGACCCGCGAAGACCTCTACGAGCAGGTCTGGCGCGAACCCATGTTGCGCGTGGCAAAGGGGCTTTGCCCCGGGCTACCGGGCCGCCATGCGCCCCATCAGCTGGCCCAAGTCGCCCAACCCATCGGCAGGCAACCTGCCGTGCGGCGTGAGCTTGTCCACCACGAAGGGCAGCATCTGCGACAACCGGTCCGCCGTGACGCGCTGGGACAAGCCCAGCTGCTGCGAGATGTCCTCAATGGTCTCCGAGCCGAGCACGCGCTGAACATCGTCTGGTGAAATCGGGAGGTTGCTGCCGCGACCGATCCAGGAATGGAGGACTTCGGACATCCCGCACTTGTCGAAGCGCTCGATCAGTCCGTCGACTCCGATGCCGTCTCCGCCGTCTGCCAGCATTTGCAAAACCGCACCCAACATGTCGCCACGCGCGCTCGTCGTTCGCACGCCGGACAGTGCACCAATCACGGAATCGAGTAGACCCATGGTGATCTCCGGAAGGGGCTCCCCGCCCCATTCTGCGGCGCTGATGGTCTGAATGGCAAGCTGGCCGGGAGACCCCTTCAGCTTCGTGATTCCCTCAAGGACAGCGCGGACATCACCGCCATCGGAGCGGTGTCGGCACGCAGTACGCGATGCCCAAGCGACACCGCGGCAAATCCCGCGTCGAGTGCAAGGGATTCCTCGGCTGGACTGAGCCCCCCCTCCGGGCCGCTCAGAAACACCATGGCTGCGCCTGGGGCCATGCGTTCGAACGGCATCGCCTCGCGCAGGCTGAGCACCATGCATTGCGCGCCGCCGCGCGCCTTGGCGAGCCACTGCGCAAGCGTCATCACCGGCTCGATGACTGGCACTCGTGTTCGACCGCTTTGCTCGCTCGCCGCGATCGCCACACCGCGCCAGTGGTCGACCTTCTTCAGCGCGCGCTCGCCGGAAAGACGCAGCACCGACCGTTCGCACACGAGGGGCTGGACGGCGGCGGCACCGAGTTCGGTGGCCTTCTCGATCAGGTTGTCCATGCGCTCGTTGGCGGGCATGCCGACGGCCAACGTCACGTGGAACGGCAGCTCCCGGTCGACCTGACGATGCGCGCCAATAAGCACGTCAACGTCGCTGCGCCCCATGCGAAGAACCGTCGCCGCCCACTCGCCGCTTTCGCCGTTGAAGCAGGTCAGTTCCTCGCCGGGTTGCAGGCGCAGCACCTGCACATGGCGCGCCGGTCCCGGCGGCAAGGCGAGTTCTGCCCCCTCGCCGAGCGGAAGGTCGACGTACAGGCGCGGCGGCATCAGCTGATACCGAGCCGCCTCGAGGCGGCTGAGCGTCCCCTCGGGGGGCAGGAGCAACGCGACGCGGGGGTGAACATTTCAGCCGCGCCGAGCCGCCTCAAGGCGGCTGAGCACCCCCTCGGGGGGCAGGAGCAACGCGACGTGGGGGTGAACATTTCAGCCGCGCCGAGCCGCCTCAAGGCGGCTGAGCACCCCCTCGGGGGGCAGGAGCAACGCGACGCGGGGGTGAACATTTCAGCCGCGCCGAGCCGCCTCAAGGCGGCTGAGCACCCCCTCGGGGGCATAAGCGCTAACTTAATAATCATGAAAATCCAGCCTCACACTGGTACTGACGAAGGCGCGGCGGCTCGCGCAGTTGCGCCGCGATTTCTTGCCAGC
>JAJKJU010000036.1 GCA_021153565.1 Rhizobacter sp. | reverse complement strand
GCCAAAAGACCCCTGCTCGTCGTTGCAAATGCTCGCCATAGCCCGGGCTATGGCTGTGCTTTGCGCCTAGATCAGGTGCCTTTTGACGCGCTGCTCGGACATGCTCGAAATACTCTCAGCCTCTGAATTCCTGAACCCGACCCTTCATACCCATGCCCAACATCGTCGTTCACCCAGTGATCATGGCCGGCGGCAGCGGCACGCGGCTGTGGCCGCTGTCGCGCGCGCAGTACCCGAAGCAGTTCCTCGTCCTGCAAGGAAACCGCAGCCTCTTTCAACAGGCAGTCACACGCCTCGACGGACTCGCCAGCGCAGACATCGAAGTCGCCGCACCACAGGTCGTCGGCAACGAAGACCATCGTTTCCTGGTGCTCGATCAGCTGCGCGAGCTCGGAAAGGCCGATGCCAGCGTTTTGCTCGAACCCGTGGGCCGCAACACCGCGCCTGCCATGACCATCGCCGCCTTGCAGGCAACCGACGGCAGCGCCGACCCCGTACTGATCGTCTCGCCCGCGGACCAGACCGTCACCGACGAGGTCGCCTTCACGACGGCGTTGCAGCAGGCCGTGCGCGCCGCGGCAACGGGCGCAATCGTGATCCTCGGCATCACGCCTGACCGGCCTGAGACCGGATTCGGCTACATACGCGCCGGAAGAGCCAATGGATCAGATCCTGCCCTGCCCGTGGCGCAATTCGTCGAGAAGCCCAACCTCGACACCGCGAAGCGCTACCTTGCCGAAGGTGTCTACTACTGGAACAGCGGCATCTTCGTGGTACGCGCTTCCGTGTGGCTCAAGGCGCTGGAGAAGTTCCGCCCCGACATTGCTGCCGCGACCCGCGCGGCGTGGGCGGCAAAAAGTGTCGACTCGAGTTTTATCCGCCCCAGCAAGGCTGAATTCCAGGCCATCCCCAGCGAGTCGATCGACTATGCCGTGATGGAGAAATGCCCCGGTGGCGCGTCCTTCGACATCCGCATGGTGCCGCTCGACGCCGGCTGGTCCGACCTCGGCGCCTGGGACGCGGTGTGGCAAGTGAGCCAGAAGGATGCCGACGGCAACGCCTCGGTCGGTGACACCTTCGTGCGCGACAGCCATGGAACCTTGGTGCACGCGACGAGCCGACTCGTGGGCGTGGTGGGCCTCGACAACATCGTCGTGGTCGAGACGCCCGACGCCGTGCTCGTCACCGATCGCGCGCGCAGCCAAGAGGTGAAGCACATCGTCGGGCACCTCAGCGGCTCGGGTCGCACGGAGCAGAACCTGCACCGGCAGGTGCACCGGCCCTGGGGCTGGTACGACAGCATCGATGCCGGGTCGCGATTCCAGGTCAAACGAATCATGGTCAAGCCGGGCGCGTCGCTCAGCCTGCAAAAGCATCATCACCGCGCCGAGCATTGGATCGTGGTGAGCGGCACGGCCGAAGTCACCAACGGCGACCAGGTGATCCTGCTCACGGAAAACCAGAGCACGTATATCCCGCTGGGCACGGTGCACCGGCTGGCCAACCCCGGCAAGGTACCCCTCGAAATCATCGAAGTGCAATCGGGCAGCTACTTGGGTGAAGACGACATCGTCCGCTACGAAGACACCTATGGGCGCGTGAAGTGACGCGCCTACGGATTGAACTGAAAGCAAGAGAAAAATGAAGATCACCGTCATAGGCACCGGCTACGTCGGACTCGTCACAGGCACCTGCCTCGCCGAAATGGGCAATCACGTTGTCTGCCTCGATCTGGACGTCGAAAAAATCCGCATCCTCGAAGATGGCGGGATCCCGATTCACGAGCCCGGTCTGCTGGACATGGTCACCCGTAATCGCGCAGCAGGGCGTCTACAGTTCACCACTGACATCGTCTCGGCCGTCAACCACGGAACGCTGCAGTTCATCGGCGTCGGCACACCACCCGACGAAGACGGCTCCGCCGATCTCAAATACGTGCTCGCGGCCGCCCGCAACGTGGGCCGCCACATGACCGACTACAAGGTCGTCATCAACAAGAGCACCGTCCCGGTGGGCACGGGCGAGAAAGTGCGCGCGGCAATCGCCGAAGAACTGAAGCAGCGGGGCTCGACGGTCGACTTTGCCGTGGTCTCGAATCCCGAGTTCCTGAAAGAAGGCGCCGCGGTCGAAGACTTCATGCGGCCCGACCGCATCGTGGTCGGCGCCGACGACGAGCGAGCGATTCTTTTGATGCGCGCGCTGTACTCACCTTTCATTCGCAACCACGACCGGCTGCTCGTGATGGACATCAAGAGCGCCGAGTTCACCAAGTACGCGGCCAATTCGATGCTCGCGACGCGCATCAGCTTCATGAACGAACTGGCCTTGCTGTCTGAGAAGGTGGGCGTGGACATCGAACTCGTGCGCAAGGGCATCGGCAGCGACCCGCGAATCGGCTATCACTTCCTGTACGCGGGCGCGGGATACGGCGGCTCGTGTTTTCCGAAGGACGTGAAAGCCCTCATCACCACGGCCAACCAGAACGGCATCGAATTGCAGGTGCTCCAGGCCGTTGAAGCAGCCAACGAGCGGCAAAAGCACATCCTCGTGGACAAGATCGTCGCCCGCTTTGGCGAAGACCTGCGGGGTCGCCAAGTCGCAATCTGGGGTCTGGCCTTCAAGCCCAACACCGACGATATGCGCGAAGCCCCGAGCCGCGTGGTCATCGCCGAGCTGGCTCGCCGGGGTGCGAAGCTCAAGGCATACGACCCGGTGGCCATTCCCGAGGCGCGCCGCGTGATGTCGGACGTGCCGGGTCTGAGCTTCGTGGACAACCAGGCGCAGGCGCTCGAAGGTTCGGACGCACTCGTCGTGCTGACCGAATGGAAAGAGTTCAAGAGCCCGGACTTCGAGCTCATCAAGTCTTCGCTCAAGCAGCCGGTGGTGATTGACGGCCGAAACCTCTACGACCCCGACCTCATGCTCGCACTGGGCATTGAGTACACCGGCATCGGAAGGTCGGCCAAGCCGCGGGCTTGATAGCGCGGAACTGGGCGCTGGCTCGCGCTGGCGCCACGATCTCCGCCACGTAACCTGTCACCTGTCCTGGATGCACTTCGGCCAAGCATCGTCGAGGTTGCAACAAGCCGCAACTTCAGTCGGCGGAAATCCTGACTGAATCGACAGGAAATTGTCCGAACCGCCCCCAAAAAGCCCTGGCCCGATCCCTGCACACGCGATGGCAGGTTGGTTACCCAACGGTGCCGGTAGAAGAAGACAAGGCCGTCGTGCTGTTGAGTCGGTTTCTTTCAACGAGCGCGCTGTGCCCGCCCTTCGGGGTTGGTTTCGCAGCGCCCTGTTTTCTTCACGCCAGGCTGCGAGCGGTTGTCTTGGAGTGACGAATGAGAGCCCTTTTCGAGCGAATGTCAGTACAAAGCGTGTCCATGACAACCTGTGTACTGGTTGCCGCGATGCTGACCGCCTGTGGCGGCGGTATCACCGACGGCTCCGCGACCGCTTCGGCCGCCTCGCTGATCGCAGATGGCGGCGGCACAGCGACCTCGCAGCCGACGCCCAACCCAGCCCCCTCTGACCCTGGCATCAGCGCCCCCGCGCCGACGTCGGCCCCAGCCTCTCATGGTTCTGGCACCAGCGCTCCCTCACCGGCACTCGGCAGCATCTCGCTGAGCTGGACTGCGCCCTCGACGAACGCTGACGGATCGCCCGTGTCCGACTTGGCCGGCTACCGTGTGTACTACGGCACGATGCAAGGCCTCTACTCTGACAACGTCACGATCAATAACCCGGCGACGCTGAGCACCACGATCAGCAATCTGCCAGCCTCTACGTACTATGTCGTCGTACGCGCCTTCAACCAGGTGAACGCCGAAAGTCAGGCTTCGGTCGAAGTCAGCAAGACAATCATGTAAGTCGCTGCGCTGCAGGCAGGAAGCCTGTCGCAGGAGACCCGCAGCGGGCGCGCTGCAGAAACCGCAACGACGCTTCAACACAGCGTCATCGCTTCGAGCGCGCCAAGTACCACGAGACATCGAGTCTCGAGGGCAAGCTGGGATGACGCTGGATGCCGACCTTCTCGGCATCACGGTGTAGGCAGAGATGCTCCGCACGTCAGGGCAAATGTTCATATCCCACGAGTGAAGTGCCGGCCTTCGTTGTCGAGGCCATATTCTCTGCTCTCCATAAATCACAGGGAGAGATAGAACAATGCGCACCTTGCTCGCAGGTTTGAGCCTTTTCGCCGCGGCTGCAGCCGCTCACGCCGTGCCGATCGCCACGCCAAGCTCCTGGGAGACCACACTTCAGGCACGTGACATCAACCACGATGGCCTCATCGATGCCTACTACGACACCTCGACAAACCTGAGCTGGCTGGCCGACGCCAACTATGCCGGCACCAGCGGCTTCGCTCCTGCCAGCATGTTCACCTATCCGCCGAATGTGGAGGGCGCGATGAACCGGGATGTTGCAGTAGGGTGGGCAGCGTCGCTCGACATTTATGGCGTCAAGGGCTGGCGGCTGCCGCGTGCACTCAGCGTCGCCCCCGTCGATTGCGCACACAACCAAGGACGTGGCATTCAGACCGGGCTGAGGTGCGAATTCAGTCCGGAACCGGGCATCAATGAACTGGTCGACTTGTATCACCTGCTGGGTGGCTCGAAAGGACCTTTCCTGAATGCGTGGCTCTACGGCCTGCCCGGATACCTGATGGAAAGCAACTATACGGGCCCAGAGGCGCCAGGCTATAACCTCGACATCCTGACATCGGGTCCGACGGAGATCATCCTGCACGAAACCTTTGCCGGCTACGCCTGGGCTGTCCGCGACGGCGACGTCATGGCAGTTCCCGAGCCGTCGACCTATGGCTTGATGATGCTCGGAATCACAGTGCTTGCGTTGCGTCGGCGCCAGAATAAGACCGGACGCGGACTGAGTTAAACCAGGGCGGCCTCAAGTCTGAAGTGCAACACCTACCAGAAGCACTACGCTGGAGGGCACGAGCACGCGGGCGAGCGAAGGGTTCAGTTCGTCCGCCTTGTATGCGCTTGCGATATGGACTGCGACGAACGGATCGCATCACGATAGATGGTCAGTATGCGATCGACTTTCGCTTCCCAGTCGAATTCGCGAAGCACCTTGTCGCGGCCGGCCTGTCCCATGGCCGCGCGCAATGGCGAGGATTGAGCGAGCCGGACCATGGCGTCGACCAGCCCTTCGATCATGGCTGCGCGCGAGCTTGGCTTGACCAGGATCCCGCAACTCGGATCCACATAGTCGGCTGGCCCCCCCCAATCGGTGGCGATCACTGGCAGGCCGAGAGCCATCGCTTCGAGCACCACTGCGCCACCGCACTCCATGAGGCTGGGAAGAATCAGGCAGTCCTGCTGGGCGAGCTTGCGCGCGCAATCCGCCTGCGTCATCCACCCGGCGAAAAACACCTTGCCGGCTTCTCCCTCCGCGGTCGCTGTCAACTCCAGTTTGTTGGCCAATGATCTGAGGTCAGCCGCTGCTGCACCGTCACCGATTACCTCCAGCGACATCGGCGCCTGCTTGCAAGCCACGGCGAAAGCGGTGAGCAGCAAATCTACCGCTTTCAGACCAATAAGCCGCCCGAGAAATACGAAACGCGTGACCTCGCCCGCCTCGTTCAATCGAGCACGGCCGGATTGCTTCCAAAGCGACAGGTCCACCCCGTTCTCGACGAGTTCGATCACGTTCGCAGACGTGCCCGTCGGCAAAGCGTCCCGCGTGCGACCATTGGCCACCAGCAGTGCCGCCGCTCGCCGTTTTCCGGGGATGAGCCAGTTCATGAAATTGGCAGCGGACCGGCCGACATCCACGATTCGATCGACCAGCGCTCCCTTCTGCTGGCGAAAGGCAGGCGGAAAGTCCATGCCGCCATTCATGGGTCCGATCACGACGGGCGCACCCAACTCGTAAAGCAAGGAAGGCTCTTTGGGCGACACCGGCATGGGCTGGTGCACGATCGAAATTCCAAGGCTGCGGATGGCACGACGTGCGATGCTGCGCTGTGTCAGCTGCGTCACGATGCGCAGCAGATAGCCGGTCGAGAAATGAGCCAGTCGCGTCGGCAACAAGCGCCCGGCGCGCCAGAGCCCGCGATGAATCCAGGTGTCCTCGATGTAGATGATGTGGTCCGTATCGACCGGATAGGCCTTTTGCAGCTCATCGCGAACACGTGCATGCGTGACGAGCCACACGGGAATGTTTCGCGAACGCAGGACACGGTAGTAGTGCAGCGGCAATGCCGCCTCTCCACCGAAGCGGGCCGATGCGTGTTCGGCGACGATCATGACGCGCAGTGGCGATTCAGTCATTGGGGGTGAGGTCGATTGTCAAGAAACGGCTCGCGACCAAGGCAGCAGACGATCTGCCGTCACCAGATTGCGGGCGAATCGCTTTTCGACCAGATGAAAGACAAGCATCGCGACGAGCAATGACGCCAGCAATGCCATCACGCGTGTGGCGATGAAATAGACCGCCCCTTTTGTAGACACGAAGGTGGACACGAGGAGACAGACAATGGTGATGACGGCGTAGTGCGTGAGGAAGATGGAGTACGAACGCTCTCCGAGCCACACGAGCTTGTCGTTGGACAATGTCCGCGAAGCGCGGGTCCACTGGTCGATGGCCGAGCCGACAACACCGAAATACACAAGACCCCATCCCACATGAACGTTCAGTGCATCAACCATGCCACTGCAACCGACGATGAACAGGCCGAGGATGGCGGCGGATCGGCGCAGCACCTTGGGAGCTTCTGAAGTGGCGAGAAAGACACCAGCTGCAAAGCTGGACAGGTAGGTCACGAACGGCCTGATCCCTGGGAGGGCCAAGGGGCCGGCGGCCCAACTGCCGGGATACACGAGAAGCGCCCCGACGATCGAAGCGGCAAAAAAACAGCGCACGGCCAATTTGGCGTTCTTTGTGGAGGCAATCAATATCACGATGGCGGGCGCGCACACGTAGAACATGAGTTCAACAGTGAGGCTCCACCATGCAAAGTTGTGCGCCCGATTGCCGAAGTACATGATGCCGGATTGTTTGATCCAGTCCATCAAGTCGAAAACGGGCAATGCGGAAACCTGGGTCCACCAAGTCGGGTAGGTCCATACCAGCCACACCGACAGCCCCGACAGCAACCACGCCACGAAAAAAGGCGGGTACAGACGAACGATCCGCCGCCAACAATAGTGCGCGATATCCATGCGCCGTCCGTCGCGAAGGTAGGGCCGCAGCAGCACCACGCCGCTCAAGA
The DNA here is from genome assembly GCA_021153565.1 of Rhizobacter sp. GTDB lineage: Bacteria > Pseudomonadota > Gammaproteobacteria > Burkholderiales > Burkholderiaceae_C > Albitalea. The sequence goes on along the minus strand of JAJKJU010000036.1, from coordinate 41,005 downwards.
CAAAGAAAAGCTCCACCCCTGATGCAGTCAAGCTTCCCAGGATGTGCCCCACCCACGTGTAGCCATTCTTGACGAGGGTCTGCGCAAAACTCGAGACGCCCAGATGGTGAAAAACCACCAGGCCGACCGCCAACGCTCGAAGACCATCGAGCGAGTGCAAGCGCGCGACACTGCCACTTCTGTCGGTTATCCCGATAGCCGTCACTGCTGAATTCGACGTCAGCATGGCACGCTCCCCTTGGCCAAAGCGCCGGGCGCGATGCCTGGGTCCAACATGTACTCGGCACAGGCATTTCGAAGGCAACGCCGCCCAGCGGGATGAATGCTCAAGCACGACCACGGTCGACCTTCTCGGACAAGGTGAAGCCAGAGAAGGCTCAAGAGCCCGATCAGGGCTGGGTCAGCGTGGCTCAGGTTCCGAAGGTCCAGTGTCAGCCGACGCCGATCAACGGCTGCCTCGGCAAGCACAGATCTCAAGGGCGCGATATCGTTTGCCGTCCAGGCACCGGAAAGCGTCAACTTCATCGAGTCGACACCTTTTGTGAAGTTGCAGGTGGCCTGTTCGCGGCGCGTCGAGCGTGCGAAGCACCGCACAAAAACTTGCGGGACGACTCGCGTCAGCAGCAATCGGCCAAACACCATCGCATCGTTCGCGTAGCGGCGCCAGAGTGCTGGCTCTTCCTTGATGCGCCAAAGCCACTCGAAGCCAATGCGCCCCATCCATGAGGGTGATTGACGCACCGTGCCGGCGACGAAGTTGACCACCGCGCCGAGGTGGCTCACGACCGGGGTGTGCAAGCGGTCGAGATTCCGTTCGATCCAGGCCTGCCCCTTTTGCGCACCCAGCGACACGACGAGAAAGTCCGCCGCGCTGGCGTTGATGCGGGCGATGCGATCTGCGCCGCTCATGTCTTCGATGGATCCGAAGCCAGGCGCATCAAAGCCGACGCAGCGCAATCCTTGGGAACGTGCATTGAGTTGCTCACACGCACGAGCAGCCACGCCGTCCGGACCGCCGAAGAAAAACACCTTGATCGGCGTCGCCGTGCGTTCGCGCAAGCGCTCGAACAAGGTCGATCCTGCGACGCGCTCAGGCATAGGAATGCCCAGCAGCTTGGCCACCCAGATCAGGGGCATGCCATCGGCGATATTCAAGTCGCTGTGAAGTACGGAGTCGCGGAACTGCGAGTTGCTCTGCGCCGCGATGGCGAAGTTCAGGTTGGGCGTCGACAGAAAGCATCGATTGCCGGATGCCGCCGCCGCGCGGACCTTTGCCACCGCACCGTCCATGTCGATGGCATCGAAGGGCAACCCGAGAATGCAATGGACATCACGACTGAAGTCCGGAGCCAACGCCCTTCTCCCGATAGATTTCCTGCGTGGCGCGCTTTTTTCCGACCAACAGTGAGCGCCATTGATAGTGGCGCACGAAGCGGCGGAAGGCCTCGTCGTCGTAGCGCGGCTTGCGCTGGAGCGCCGCCTTGATCCAGCCCCACAACATCATGCTGCTGCCGATCAGGGCCGGCTTCTCGCCGATGCGATTCACGGCGCTGGCGAGCATATACAGGAAGCCAGTGCCCATGAAATACTGGCCGAAGCCATGTCGCATGCGGCCGGTGAGAATTCCGGTCTGACTCGATCCCATCGGCCGCAGGTGCACGAAGCGCAGCTCGGGCTCGTCCCAGCTGCATGCCACCCAGCCCATCATGCGGCAGCGGTGGCAGTCGATGCCATCCCACATGACTTCGCGCACGAAACCGCCTATGGCCTTGAAGCGGTCGACCCGGTAGAACTTCGTCATGCCCAGCGAGGTTTCGTCTCCATGGTTCTCGGCCACGAGTTCACTGCCTTGGCGCACATAGGCTTTGCCGCTGCAAGTTGCAATGAGCTTGTTCGCTTCCATACGCTGCATCAGGATTTCGAAGTAGCGCGGCGGGAGGTTCAAGTCGAGATCTAGCTTGCAGAGGTAATCGTAGTCGTCGGGATCAATCGATTCATAGCCTTCATAAAAAGCTTCGATCACTCCTGGACCGACAGCACGGCGACCGCGATCCTTGCGCGTGACGATCGTGATCCAGTCGTACTTGGCTTGGTATTGCGCAAGGACGCGTGGGGTGTCATCGGTAGAGCCGTCGTCAACGATGACCCAGCGTGTGGGGCGCACCGTCTGGGCGATGACGGTGTCAAGCGTCTGCCGCATGTACTCGGCTTCGTTGCGACAAGGAGAAATCAGGACGTAGCGCTTGCTCATGGGATCAGATTCATTTCCGCTCAAGGGCTAGAGCTTGTGGCCAGGGAACCGAGTTTGTTTAAAGGCCTGCACGGCCGCATTGGCGATGCGGCCGAGCCACTACAACACCTCGGAGCGCCTCAGCCTGGGGAGGCGACGGGGCCAAGCCCGCTCAGCCGCTTTCGATCGGTGGCCGACAGTGCCCTGAGCAGCTCCGCCACGAAGGCATCGTGAAGACCATAGGCCCGGGACGACTGGGGATCGGGCGATGAAACGCGGAACAAAAGACCGTCTGGGATCTGCCCGGTCAGGCCAAGGCGCACCTCCACAATGCGGCGCTCGAGATTGCTCTTGACCGCCTCATCGCCCATGGTGAACCAGTAGGTCACTGGTTCCTTGTAGCGCCCGCGACTGGTGTCTAGACGGCGAGCATCAATGCTGCCAAATGGTGTTTTCACAGGCGAGTCGAATTTTTCGTTGAGTTCGAAGCCCTGTGCGGGATAGCAGATTTCTGGCTTGTGAGCGGCGAGGTCTCCGCGCTGATCGTCGCCGTAGGCAATGGACAGCATGATGCGGTAGCCGGCGCTGTTGATGTAGGTGCGCGACAGCACTTGGCTATAGAGCTTGTCGAGGAGCTGCTGCGTCTGCGGATTGACCACCTGCGCAGTTTCGGCCGGAAGCTCGCGCCAGTCGCCGAATTGCCGCGGCACCACGGTTTCAAGCACGTAGCGCGGACGCCCCCCGTTGTTCGCCTTGGCCGATGGCCGGATCGCAAAGCCGCCGATGGCTGTCAGTGCCATCAATCCGGTGAGGACTATCGATCTGCGAACCATTCCCATCGTGCGAGCCTCTACAGAGAAGTGGGATTGTATGTTCGCCCTGCAGCGGAGCAGCCCCATGACTTCGGGGGGCTGCGGCAGCGAACTCCGTGAGCAAAGTCGAAATCAGCATCGGAAAATCGGCCCGGAAACGGCGATCGTTTTCGATGTACCAGGCGCGGGCCGCGGCACCGATACGTTCGCGACGGTCGGGCGACCAGCTCAGGACATCGGCAACCGCTTGTTCCAATGCTGGCAGGAGCACCTTGTAGCGATGACCAAGGCGAAAGGGCTCTCCATCACCGGCTTTCACGACCACGCCGCGCTCAGGCGTCACCAACTCGTTCATCGGAGGAGCGTCCGTGGTGATGACGATGGCGCCAAGACTCATGCCCTCCACCAAGGACTGGCCGTAGCCCTCTACTTCGCTCGGAAGGACGTAAAGCGCATGCTCGCGCTGCAATGAAAGAATGGCTTCGTCAGACAGGCGCTCACTGACGTAGCGCACGTTCGGCAAGGTCGGTGCATACAGCACCGAGCCGGTATCGGGGACCCGCTGCACAACCGTGAGTTCGGTCCATTCGGGATGTCGCGCCCAGGCGTCGATGACTTGCCGAGTGCCCTTGTGCTCACTGCGCCCAGCAACGTGCAGCGCGCGCAAGGGAGTACGAGTGGCCGCCAATGATTCATGCCCGCGGTCTTCTGCAGTGAATCCGATCCACCGAGTGTCCTTGCCAAGCTCCTGGAAAGCGCGTTGTGCATCGGCCGTCTTGCACAGGACGAGATCAATGCCACTCAAATGCAGGCGGTGATCTTCGAGGAACCATTCCGGGTTCGGGATGAGCACGTTCCGATTCGCAAAAGGAAACCACCCCGGGTGCACTCGCTCGAGAAACAGGTTGATGTCATAGCGCGGAAGAAACCGGCCCAGAGCCTCGAGTTTCGCGAGCCGGGTCAGCCACTTGGCGGGTCGCACACCTCGGAACCAGTCGGCTTCGAAACCGGCGTCTTGTAGCAGGCCTTGCAGTAGCCGGGCGTCCACGCTCAGCCCGGCCCCGTTGTCCAGGCCAATGATGTTGACCCGCAATGGCCGTGGTCGCCTGATGCCCGGTTGTTTCGCTTTCGAGATAGAGGGTCGATTCGCCATAAGCCCCGTTTCGCTGCCTTGGACTGCAGACATCGCGCCGCAGTAGACCACAAGGCATGTAAGGAGCCGTGAAGCTCTGCTGCATCCACCAACAAGCCAGCCCCTGCGCGTCAGCCTTGTAACGACGAGCAGCGCCGGGCCGATCACATCACGGCCGAAAGGGAGAAATTTGGATTGATTTCTACGTGAAAACCCTTGGTCCGGTAAATGCGACAGCGTCACGCCCCAGTGGGGGCATTAGTGAGCCCCAATCGCCCTGGGTTCAATCGACAGCCATCGCCAGCCTTTCAGACCGCGCCAGCTATTCGATATTTCCCAAGACCCGCAAATAGTTACACATTGTGGATTCCGTTTACAGATGCGCGAACAAGCCAATCGACCAGCTTCCGAAAACCTGTATGCCCCCGGCGCAGCGCGCTTCAACTCCGGTTGGACAACGTCGGGAGCAATGTTCGAGCGACTTCAACGCCCCTGCGTCACACCGACCCCGTCGGTTCCTTCGCTCTCCGTACCGCGAGCCTGCCGGCTTCCGTGCCAGTGCTTGTGAATCTTTTTGATTAATGGAGCGATACATGAGAACCTTCCTGGGCCGGGCAGCTTTTGCCCCCGTTTCGATCAGCCTTTGCATCTCCCTTGCCGCATTGTTGAGTGCGTGCGGTGGTGGCAGTGCTGACTCCGTGAGCACGGCTCAAAGCACGGACGATGGTGTTGCAAGTGCAAACCTGGCGCGCCTGGGCAGCGCCCCGATCAATCAGATTGCTCCAATGCCGGCAGGCGTGACGCCGCCCAAGACCACCCTGCCCGCGCCGACGCCCGACCCAGTCTCGCCGACTGGAACGATGTCGGTTGAATGGGTGACCCCGACCACCAGCGCAGACGGCCTGAAAATGGCAGACTTGGCCGGATATCGCATCTATTACGGAACAGCAAGCGGTACGTACACGAATACGATCAACGTGCCAAGCCCGAGCACACTGAGCTACACGATCAGTGGCTTGCCTTCGAACACATACTTCGTTGTGGTCAAGGCTTACGACACATCGGACAACGAGAGCAGCCCTTCCGTGGAAGTGAACAAGGCTATCCGCTAGGGACCGCGTCGCTGATCTGTCCCGCAAGACAGATCGAACATCATCGATGTCTCCGTCAGGGAATGCTGGCGAATTGAGGTTAGATTCCGCAAGGCCCGGGAGGTCGGTGTCGAGTGGATTCCAGATTGGAGCAAACGAAATGAAAACGATTTTGAAAACCGGTTTGGCCGCAGTGGCCATTGCCTTGAGCGCATCGGCGTCGGCAACGGTCTATTACGTCTCGGATTGCCAGGCTGGCGCGGCCGCTGGTTGCGTGCCCGGCAACGACGCCAACGCCGGAACGAGCATCGATGCCCCGTGGCGAACCATTGCCAAGGCGCAGACCGTCATCGAAGCGCTGAAAGGTGGCGACGAAATGCGCTTTGCACGCGGCGCGGCTTTCACCAACGCGAAGCTGAAGATCTTTAATCCGAACAGCCGCGCAGCGACACCGTTGATTTTCGACAGCTATAAGCCAACCTGGGGAGCAGGCACGCAAAAGCCAATCTTCATGGCTCCGACGGGCACGAACGCGCTCCAGTTCGAAGACTCGGGCAATGCCGACCACGATGAGGGCTACGTCATTCGCAACCTCGATTTGCGCGGTTCGGGCAGCAGCACCGGCATCTTCATCTACAACGATGCTGACTACATCACGCTCGACAGTCTGGACGTCAGCAATTTCTCCGTTGGCGTCAATTGCTCTGAATCCAATCCGCCTGCCAACGCCGCAAGCAATGCGCGCAATGAATACATCACGCTTCGCAACTCCAACATCAGCAATAACATTGACATTGGCTATCTGGGTGGCTGCTACAACGTCCTGATCGAGAACAATCGCTTCGACAACAACGGCTTCAATCCCGGGGCTCTGCTGAACCGAAACCACAACATCTACATCAGTTCCGAAGGTGAAAATGTCGTCATTCGCGGCAACAAGTCGACACGCAGCGCAGTAGGAGCGGGCCTTTGCCAGGGCGTGCCGATCGTGGTGCACGGCGTGCAAAAGGGCCTCGTGATCGAGAACAATTACATCGATGAATCCACTGGCGCACACCCGGGCTGCTACGGTATTCAAGTCGCAACCGGCTACGGCAGCGTGGCTGAATCCTTTCGTGGCGCCATCATTCGAGGCAACAAGGTCATCAACGTAGGCGGCATCGGCATCGCAGTGGGGTCATGCCCGGATTGCGTCATCGAGAACAATTTCATCGTCCGGGAAGCTCCTGGCATTTTCATCGGCATCGCGATGCCGGATGGCACACCCACAGGTGGCGATGCGCTCGACACCAACCTGACTGTCCGCAACAACTCGATCTATGCCGCGTCCCCTGCCTATGGCAGCGCCGGCATCCGCGTAGAGACCTACGGGGCCACTCACAAAGTGGTATCGAACCTGATCTATTTCGGAGCCGGAGCTTCCAACTCGACATGCTTCAGCACCAAAGGTCTGACACTCGCAGGCTTCACGGCATTCGACAACAACCTCTGCTACACCGCCGGTTCCGGAACGTACAGCACGGGCTACGCGACCCTTGCCGCAGCACAAGCAGCAGGCTTCGACAAGAATGGCTCGAACAAGGATCCGATGCTTCAGGCCATCCCATCTCTTGCGAACGGCTACGCGATGAAGGCCAAGGACGGCTCGCCATTGCTCCAGGCCGGAAATGCGGTCTACAGCGTGATTTCGGGCGTTGTGAACATCGGCGCGTATGACAGGACGCCTCCATCGCCCCCCCCGAGCGTGACCATCAAATAAGCTCCACAATAGCGCAGCCTACGACGCGACGTCCCTTGATCGGGGCGTCGCGTTTTTCATTGGTAGAAGCAATTGCCCAGGCACTCGAAAGACACATGACCGGCTACGAGCGCAAGACTTTTTCCTTGCTGCTCCTGCAAAGCAGGGCGATGTCATCAGCCACCGCCCGAATACCCCCCACTTAACTCTCCTGAGTGGATCGATTGGAAAAGTATTCGATTACCGCCTGCGCCAACGCGTTTGTCGAGTCGATGTACAACGACGGCACCAAGGCGCACTGCCTTTGCATTCCGATTGGAATCTCCGTGCAGCCCAGGATAATGATGTCCGCCCCGCGATCCAACAACCGCTGCGCCGCGGCTTCGAAGGCTATCTCAGCTTTGTCGATGATGTTGGCCTTCACGAAGGCGATGCCGGGAGAGACAAAATCGGCGAATTCCTGCTCCCTCGGAGCAAGAACCTCGTAACCGATCTCACTCAATGCTCTTGCATAAATGCCGGTTCGATGGGTTCCCAGGGTCGACATGACGCCCACACGCCTGGCCGATGGATTCTTCTTGCTCACGCAGGCCACGCTCGCCCGCGCAATGTGAAGCACGGTAACGCTGGACTCGGCCTCGACCTCATCGAACCAGTGATGAGCACTGTTGCACGGGATGCAGATCGCCCGTGCACCAGCGTCACTCAGAAATCTGACGCCTTCGAGCAACTTCGGCAGAGGTGACAAGCCCGCACCGATGATGTTGTCCGTGCGATCCGGCGTCGAGCAGTCGCCATAAAGCAGGATGGGAATGTGTTCCTGATCGCAGGTGGCCGCCGATTCCTGAGCGAGCTTCCTGAGAAAATCGGCGGTGGCCAGCGGCCCCATTCCTCCAAGCACGCCCAGAAAGTCCTTCATGCCGCCACTCCGACACGCGCTGCGGCGTCTTGCTGCGGCCCGATGGCGCCGTAGTAGAGCTCGTAGAGTTTGAACATCAACCAGCCGCATCCGCCGAAGAACAGGCCCAGCGGAATCAGCAGAGCTGGCGAACCTGGCACTCCGAAATGGACCAGCAGCGCTTTGGCCCGAAGAACCATGTTGTGGAAGACGAATACGACCAAGGATATCTGCCCGAGCACGCTCAAGAGGTTGATGCTCACCCTGACCGGTGCGACGTAGCGTTCGTAGTTCGACAAGGCGACGCTGATCAAGGACGCCGCAAGCAGCAAAGTTCCGCCGTAGAAGATCCACTTCCACAAAGGCATTCGCGCGGCGTCGTGCAGCGCCCAGAAACTGCCGGTATCCATGTACACAGAAATCAGCCCCACGATCGTCACCGCGCATCCGGACAGCAGGAGGCGACGCGTCAAGTCGGCCAGCGGCTGCTTGCCCAAGGACCATTGATAGAGGTAGTACCCAGCCGCCAAGCCCGAAAATGCGCCCACGGACATGTTGAAGTAGTTGAACTTGGCCACCAGCATCAGACGGCAAAGCTGGACAAAACCCACTTGCTCATGGCTCAGAAAAAGCCATTGCGCCGTTTGATAAAGCACATAGGTGGCGACCAACATCACGCTCATGGTCCGGTAGATGTGCTTGCGGTTCAACGCGATGACCTTGAACCACAGCGGGGCCGTGGCGAGTGCGAGCAGGTAATACAGCAGTGCACTATAGAAACTGGCGAAGAAGGTCGTGGAGTCGAACGGATCGCCGCTCATCATCAGCATGCTGATGTCAAGGGCCGCACGGATCATCACGCCGATGGCAACCAGCCCCACGCCCTGGCGCAAGCCCCGCTTGGACTGCGCTGGATCGGTGAGATACATCGGCAGATAGATATAGCCCAGGCTCAGGCCAAACAGCATTGCGAATCCCGGCGTGGCCACGTTGAACAATGGCATCAGCACTTCCACCGTCCCGTGCAAAGAGTCGGGCAGGCGATTGAGCAACCCGTCGATCCAGTGTCCGGCCACAAGAATGATGACCAGGATGCCGCGCAGGACGTTGACCAGGAGATTGGTCTTCACTTTCGGAGGCATCCGCACCCCCTCCAGCGACGGAGCATTCCCGTCCGCCATGTCCGATATCTGACGAATCGACCAGCCCTGAAAGATGCCACGGGCAAAAGCATCGGGGATTCCCAGGCGCTGCATCCGCACCAGCGCGCTGATCGCGGTCAGAGAATCCCCGCCGAGTTCGACAAAACTGTCGTTCACACCGACGCGCTCATGCCCGAGCACGCCCTTCCAAATGGCGAGCAGTTCGGCCTCAAGCGGGTTGCGCGGACCGTCACACGCACCGGACGCAGCCACGGGTTCAACGGACGACGACACGTCCGTGGGCTTGAGTGCCTTCTTGTTGACCTTTCCATTGGGCAACAGAGGCAAGGCGTCCAATATGACGAAGACCGATGGCACCATGTTTTCCGGCAGCCGGGCACGCAGGTAGTCGCGCAGCATATTCGTCGCCGCCGCGTTGCCGGCCCGCGTTGACTCTTGGTCGAACGCAACATAGGCCGCCAAGTACTTGATGCCTTTCGCATTCTCGTGCGCCACCACGGCGGCCTCTTTGACTCCCGCGCAAAGCCCGATGGCCGCCTCAACCTCGCCCGGTTCCACGCGCACGCCGCGGATCTTGACCTGGTTGTCCATGCGGCCTCGCATGACGAGCAGCCCATCCGCGCGGTAACAGCCGCTGTCACCAGTGAGGTAGATCAAGTCGGCCGCGTCGTCGCAGTCCTTGCGAAACGGGTTGGGAATGAAAGCCTTTGCCGTCGCCTCCGGCGCGTTCAGATAGCCGAGAGTGCGAAATGGCGTCCTGATGGCAATCTCGCCAATTTCGTGCACGCCGCAAAGCCTTCGATTGCGGTTGAGGATCAATATCTGCGTCTCGGGCTGCGGACGGCCTATCGGCTGCACGCCTGGCTCCGGCTGAAACACCTTGTGGAAACACTTGATCAGGGTCGTCTCTGTCGGACCATAGAAGTTGGTGATCAGCGGCCCGTCACCGAGAACCGCTCGAAAATTCAGGATCAGCGCATCGGTCAGCGGCTCTCCCGCCAAGAACACGCGCCGCAGACTTGGCAGGCGCAGTTGTGCAGGCACATGATTGGTCCAGGCGCGCAAGAGCGACGGGACCACGTGGAGGATGCTGATCTGCTCCGACGCCATCCACATCAGGATTGCGGACGGATCGAGGACCTCGGCCTCGGCGGGGATGCACAAGGTGCCGCCACTGGTGAGGACGAGGAACATGTCCCGAAGCACCATGTCGAAAGACAGGGTCGTGATTTGCGCCGCGCGATCGCCTGGGCCGATGTCAAAGGTCTTGCGCTGCCAGTCGAGAAAGTGCGCAAGCCCTTGATGCGAGCCGACGACACCTTTGGGCACACCAGTACTGCCGGAGGTGAAGAAGATGTACGCCGCCGCATTGGGAATCAGCACAGGTAGCTGCGTCGCGGGCGATGCGGCGCATGCTTTCGAGGAAACGAGCCCGGTCTCCGGATCGACGGTGATGACCTGCACGCTATCGTCGATGCCACCGGGCTCTCCAATGCGCACCAGGAATTTGGCGCCGGTCTGTTTCATCATCACAGCTTGGCGCTCGAAAGGAAGCTTGGGATCGATGGTCAGCAGCGTCGCACCGCTTCGAAATACGCCAAGGACAGAACTGACGACACCAAAGCTGCGCGGGCCTGAAACAGCCACCACATTGCCGAGCGCGACACCGGCCCCACACAAGTGGGCAGCGAGTTGGCCAGAACTGCGATCCAGATCGGCGTAAGACCAGGTTTTTCCCGACTGGCGAATGGCGACTTCATCTGGCCGGGTCGCCGCGATCGAAGCAAAGGACTCCGTCAAGAGTGGATAGCGCGGAACGTCGATGGCCGCCGTAGGGTCAGGCAGCCATGTCGACGCCAGTGGGGTCATCAGCGAGTAGTCGAGCACGCGAAGATGCGGCGACGCGATGGCTTGGCGAACCAGCATCTCGAACTGCGCCAAGAACTCTTTCATGCGCTCGACGAGAAACAACTTACCGTCGAATTGGAGTTTGACGCTGAGCGACAGGCCGCTTTCCACCCACAGCAAGGACACGCCTGCAACTGCCGTGAACGAAGTGGCGGCGGACACCTCTTCGCCAGTCCCGAACACAAACACGGTGGGCACTACACCCTCGTTGGACTTTCCCGCGTCGGTCTCTTTTGATGAGGAGCACGCCGCCACGACATCGGTCAGGCTCGTCTGTTCGTGAATCTCGCATGACACCGGCTTCATGCCATCAGCCTTGCGCCAGACGCCAATGGTCAAGGAAGACTGGTTGGTATGGCGGTGCAAGATTGAAAGGAAGCACGCCAAGCCAACAGTTGCCGAGGCTTGCGAGTCAAGCGTTGCCTCAAGTTCGATCCGCCCGGATTGCGGGTCACAGCGGCCGTGGTCAGGGGGCAGTACGAGCCATGTTTCGTCGGCTTCCGATAGGTTGGTTGATTCACGCGCTGACTTACCGGCAATTTCGACGCTGGTCTTCTTTACTGGGCCTTGCAATTCATTCTCCCGTTGATTCCGTGAGCAGCAACAGTTCCATCGGCCTATTCAATGTGCAGGCTGCGCGCTTGAGGAACTGTTTCAGCCTGTCCATTTTGGCGCATCCATAGTCGCAGGCCGGCAATGCCGTGGCCTGGCCGCCACCCCTGAATCGGCCCCCTGGGACTGATCGGTGACGGTCAAGGCGCTGAGTTTCGGCGATTGAAAGGTATCCTTCCGTCTTGGCCGGCATCGGCCGTCATCGTGGCATCGACGATGATCAGCCTGGTGTAAAAGGCGCCCCGACAGACATGGCAGTCGTATGCAGCAAACCCCAGACAATCCTCAGAAGAATGGCACGGCTCACTCGGTCTTTCCCTACTACGCAGCGCTAGGGGTGGCGGTCTTCACAGCAGGCCTGGGCTGGCTGGCATTCGTGGCGGGGGTTCCTTGGCCGGCCGTCGCGCTTTCGGCGCTTGCCGTCGGTGGCGTGACTATCGCAGCATTGGCTGCCGACCGCCGGGAACTCGATGAATCGACGCGCAAGTGCCAGTAATAGAAGACAGGGTCGTTGGTGAAAGCAGCAGGAAAAGAGAGCTCGAATCCGCAGCGGATTCTGGTTCGAGCACTTCTCAACAGCATCCGTAGCTATCAGGTCTACAAGACCCGCTCGGGCATCATTGCCCGTGTGCTTCGTCGGCTGGCTCGTGTCCGCTATGAAGTCCTGAGCATCATGACGGGTGCGGACATCGGCATCGACGCGAAGTTCGGATCCAACCTTCGACTCCCACATCCCGTGGGAGTGGTGATTCATCACGAAGCAATTCTTGGCGATGACTGCATGCTCATGCAGCAGGTCACCATCGGCATGGTTGAGGACCACTGCGTCCCGCGAATCGGTTCGCGGGTCTACGTCGGCGCCGGCGCGAAGATCCTTGGGCAAGTCATTATTGGCGACGATGTCCGCATCGGCGCAAACGCGGTAGTGCTGTCCGACGTTCCTGCCGGAGCGACGGCAGTCGGCATACCGGCAAGAATCATTCAAGTCCCGAATTCCGCGTAGACGAACTGCACCATCAATGGAATCCCATGGATTCCACATATTCAACTGAGTCATGCGTTGGCGACAATGAGGTCTAATTGCGGCGCGGACAAAGTCGCCATGATGCAGCCTCGATCGAATTGGTGCTTGCCCTGTGGAGTCGAGACTCTCAAATGGTGGGTTCGCGAACCAATACAAAAACTCAGGAGGACTTGGCGGAATGTCCGTTCATGCACTGCTCTATCGGCTTTATCAGCCGATACCCCCGTCACTTCGCGCCGAGCTGAAATGGATTCAGGAAGCATTGCGAGAGCTGCGCCGGAAGGCCCAATTCTGGAAATGGGTACGCGTGGACCTTTCGCCTCCGGGCTGCACGCACGAAGTCCGCTATTCGGGCAGAGGCACTCAAACCGAAGTCGTCGAATTGCAACTCAGCGGCTCATCCCAAAGAATGAATGATTGCGACCCTGTCGCAGTCAGTGAATTTCCATTGCCAGGCTCGCTGCGCGTCCCGCGCTTCATTCAGCCTGTCGTGCCTTTGGACTTGCCCTTGGACGACCTGCTCGCGTGCTACGGCGACAAACTGCGACGCGTCGTACGGCAGCAACTCCTGAAAGCGACGATCGTACGGGCGGCAACACCTCAAGAGATCGCGCACGCCGACGAGACCATGCTGCAACCATACGCCCGAGCCCGCTATGGGCCGGGCGCGGACCAGTTGTCGCGCACGACCGTCATGAACATCGCCACCCGCCCCGATGGTCGGATGGACATCCTTCACTCCGATGGAGAAGCCGCGGCATGCCATCTGGGCTTCAAGAGAATACGCAAGGGCAAACTCTACTGGAATGCGATCCGGTTCGGTTTCGCGGAAGCGATATTCACCAATTCAAAGCGACTTCACGAAGTGAATTCGGTCAATGTTTTCCTCGCAACGAAATACGCGAAAGAGAACGGCTTTGACTATTACGGCTTGGGCGACTGCCTCGCACGTCCTGACGACGGTCTGCTGCACTGGAAGCGCCGCCGCGGCGGCATTCTCGACGCAAGCCAGTGTCAGGAGTGGTTTTACGTGCGACTTCCCGAGCGAGGCGCCTGCTCATTCCTATGGAATACGCCTCTGTTTTCGGCGCAACTGCGAGGCGCGAAACTTACCTTGCACATCGGCATTCCGAAGGAACGCAGCGATACGGATGTGCTGGCACGTTATCGCGAAATGAGTTTCGGCGGACTCTTCGAAATGGTGATTCATACTGAACGCCCGCTGGCGCAAACGCTTCTCGACGCGCTTGGCGAATTGTTCGAGAACATCACGCCCGCGCCTCGAGTGACAGTCAAGAAGCTCACCGCATGAGGCGGCATCAAGCCCACTGCCCCGTCGCCCGTTGTGCCTTGGCTTCGCAGGGCGTTCAGCCAGGCATTCAACCCGCCATCAGTGTCTTCAATTTGCCTGCTTCGACATCGACGTGATGCATGCGCCATACGCGCTCAAACGCTGAATCACCCATTGCCGCCAGAGTGTTGGCAGGCGCCTCGACGCAAGCCAGCATGGCATCCGCCAGCGCATCGACGTCGCTCGCCGGAAACAACCATCCAGTGTCGCCCGCGCAGACCAACTCCGGAATGCCCGCAAGGTAGGGCGCGATGACTGGACGTCGGCTCGCCATGGCCTCCATGATGGCGACAGGCAGGCCCTCGGAGAGACTCGGAACGACGAGAGCAGTCGCGGCAGACATCTCGGCCCTGACACCTTGTGCATCAAGCCAGCCGGTGATCCGCACGCGATCGGCCACGCCAAGACGCTGGACCAAGGCCTGCACGTCAAGACGCTGAGGACCATCGCCGACCAGGACGAGATCGAAAGGCTTGGACGAAAGCCGCACGGCTTTCGCCATCGCCTCGATCAGCAGCAGTTGCCCCTTTTCCTTTGATAGCCTGCCGACGCAGACGAAGCGCACGGCGTCGGTGGAAGATGTCGTCGACTGCGCACCGTACCCTGCTTCCAGGCCACATCGGACGACTTGCACGCGTGGCCATAAGGCTTGCGGAATCCACCTGCAGATCTGGCTGCGGCCGTACGAACATACTGCGACGGCGAATACCGATCAGCCGACGGTTTCTGCGAGTCCGACTTGAGCCGGCCGGTCCATGATGTCTGATCCGTGGGCCGTGAAGCTGTACGGTGCCCCACCCAGCGCGCGAACCAGCATGGCAACTTCGGCGGGATTGGTGGCGAAGTGAGCGTGCAAGTGGGTTGCGCCACTTTGCTGCATCCACTTCTTGATAACGCATGCTTCGAGCAGATAGGCCACGTGGACAGGAAACCGCTTCTCCGATTGGCGCGACATCCCCCAGGCCAATTTCAGCGCCCGAAGGAAAGCCATGGGCTTTGAGACGGCCGTGCTCAAAGCGGCACCGAGCAAAGGCACTACACCGCCTTTGAGTACATAGCGCGTCAATACGCGCTCCGCGAGGTCGACAGAGTCGACCAGCGGAATGTTCCAGCCGCGCAATGCGATGCGGTCGACCGACACGCCCAATCTCTCCAAAGCATGGATCTCTCGCCGGATGAAGGTGTGGCTAACGGCGGGGTACTGGTTGATCAAGTAGGCGACTCGCACGGACGCTTGGCTCCCCTCAAGACTTGTAATCGAACGAAGTGGCACCACGCCGCCTTTTGTGCCCGGCCCAGAACTGGATTTGCCCCAGCAACTCGGGAAGCTTTCCAAGCATAAGAAAGAAGCCTCGCTCGAGATTGAAGCGCCATCCGCGATCCGTGGACGCCGCGATGCGCAAAACCTGAATCGGGTACGCCAGAAAGAGCAAAAAGCCCATTCGGCCGAAACACAGAATTCCAGCCAGGAAGAGCATGGGAACGAGCGCAGCCCACAGCCAAGTTCTCATCGACTGCCGAACGATGCTTTTTTCGGTGGCCACACCCGACAGCCAGAGCCGCTGCGCCGTGCCGAAGCCAGTGCGCTTTGTTCGCTTCCACCACTGGCCGAACCGCGTCATGGCGGCGTCATGCCAAGCCATTGCCATGGACAAGCGCCACACTCTCCAGCCCTTGTCCCTCATCCGCTGACACAGTTCTGGCTCTTCCCCGGCAACCATGTCCTCGCGAAACGCGCCCACCTCGGACAGGACATCGGCGCGCATCATCGCAATGCCGCCGCAGGCGTCGGTTTCGCCCGGTGCGCGGTCCCATTCGAAATCGCAAAGCCGGTTATAGACCGAAAGTTCTGGAAAGCGCTCGCGCAGACGACCGCAGACACAGGCAATGTCCTCGCGGCTCCCGAGAAAGCGCATCGCTTCTTCAAGCCAGCCTTGAATGACTTCGCAATCTCCGTCGACGAACTGAACAAAGCTGACGCCAGGCTCGACCAGCCTGAGTCGCGCGAAACCCGCGTTGCGAGCGCGCGCAGCGGTGAAAGGCTCTGACATGTCCAATTCAACGACTTCGACGCCCCTGGCACGCGCCCTCATGACCGAAGCGTCGGTGGATCCGGAATCGACATAGACGATGACTGACTCGACGCTGCTCAGCGAATCAAGGCAGCGTTGCAGGCGCTCGCCTTCATTGCGCCCAATGACGACTACACCCAGCTGTTTCATTTGGTTCTCGGATGAGGGTGCAAACTTGAAAAGGCGACGTGGATCGACGCCTCGTCGGACTCGCGGTGCAAAACGCTGGACCGGGAGGCTTGCATGCTCAGTCTCAAGGCAATTCTTCGCAGCTTCACCGGTGTGCCATTCGTGCGAATCACCGCGTCGAGCGCAAGCCGAGCCTGGTCTGCACGGCAGATGACCAATACAGCGCCAAGTGCTTGCGCGCCGCGGAGGCAATCACCCCTCGGCGCTTCACGATGCCCTTGACGACATCCATGATGTCACCCAAGGTCGAAAGCGCGAGTGCCGCAAGCAGGCCACCGAAGCCGTGGTTCTTTCGGAAGTAGAGGAGTTCGCTTTCGATCTGCAATGCAGAAATCTGCCTGCCCGGTGTGAGATGACTGTCGCTCTTTGCGCTTTCACCGCCGATGTGCACGACCGTCGTCTTCGGAAAGAACACCACTTTCCATCCGAACGATTTGGCGGCGCGGCAAAGGTCCACCTCCTCGCTGTAAAGAAAGTAGCGGGGGTCGAACAAGCCCACTTGGTCAACAACTTCGCGCCGAATGAAGAAATAGCAGCCGACCACCCAGTCGCACTCGCGCACCGATGCATGATCCCAATGCATGTCATCGACCAAACGTATGCCGGGAAAGAGCGAATGCAAGCCCGTGCGATTGAGAAAGAGGTTCCAGGGGGTGGGGAAGTACCGGCAGCACGGCTGAAGAACGCCATCGCGGCCGACCAAGCGGACGCCAAGAATGCCGCAATCAGGGTGGGCATCCATGTATTGCACGGTCTTCATCAGCGTGTCCGGTGCAACGAAGGCATCGGTGTTCAACAGAAGCACGTGGCGCCCGTGAGCGTGCGCCAGCCCTTGGTTGTTCGCCCGGCCGAAGCCCACATTCTTGTCGTTGAGAATGACGGTGGCATCGTCAAAGTCGCGGCGCAATACATCGGCGGAGTCGTCGCGAGAGGCGTTGTCCACGATGATGAGTTCAATCGACAGGCCCTCACTCGAGGCTGTCAATGCGTCGCGCATGCCCTTGAGCAGATGTGCCGTGTTGTAGTTCACCACGATCACGGAGACATCGACCTTGCTGGGTGCCATTGCCTGCGTCATCGTTCATGCTCTGCCGGTTGCCCGTGCACCAATGGACGAATGCCAGCACATGCTGTGGCAATGCGAGCATGCAGGGAGTCGAGCAGCTCGTACCTTTTGCGGTACATCGATCGCTTCTTGGACGGAATTTCTTCGAGCGATTTGAGCGGCGCCTCGGGCCCCAGCATGAAGAAGTCCGCATCGTGCCTGATACCGCCGCGCTCCGACCATATCTCGTCGTAATTGAGCGACAGCGTGTCCGATTTCGCTTTTCCAAAATAGCTGCTGCGATGCTGCCGGCTCGCGTCCGCGACCGCATAGATCCTCCAGACACCCAGGGTGCGGCAAAAGCTCCGAAGCAACTCGACCAGGAAGTCTCTCGGCCGCATGCCGTGCAGCGTCTTGGTCAGATCCTTGTAGTCGGCCATCGCGCCATCGGCATTTCCGCCCTGAATGGCGCCCACGAATGCAACCGTGCGTTCACCCTCGAAGGCGAACGAAAAAGCGATCGAATAAATGCGGACATCCGCCATGAAGAGATTGAGAACAAGTTGCCCTTCCCGCATGAACCATTGCGGCCGATCGAGCACCACACGCAAAGACTCTTGTACGTCGCCGAGGTCGATGAGTTCAAAGGACTGGTCAATGGGAAAGTCCAGCGCGCCCCCCATTGAATCAATGAGCCTGAAGTGCTCATCAATACGCTGAATCCGCTCCTTCGAACTCCAGGTCGAGCACATGTATGGCCACACGATTGCGCCGACGATTTCCGGACGCTGTTGGAAGGCTCGTTGCAGCGAACCACCGCTTGGCGGCGCCACGAACGGGCGCAGCAAATCCTGTGCAGACCATGCCTTGAGGACGAAGGAAACTCGTGCACGCAAACGGCGCAATCCCTTTTGCCCGCAGACTGGCGACGACCATCGCCAGAAGCGGCGCAAGGTGTGAATCAGCCCCTGCATGGGTGGAGTGGCCGACACGCGACCAGTCGAATCTTCAATTGCGTGATCACGTATTGTCATCCTCGTGCCGTCCTCCTCAAATTGTCTTTGTCGTGATCGATGGCGCGGCGAAGCGCGGCTTCAAAGAGTTCGGCAGAACGCTCCCATGAACCATCTCGCACGGTATCGAAGGCAGCCTGCGAAACCTGGCGCCACTGTGCATCCGGCAGCATCAGTATCGACTTTGCCGCGGCTGCCAATCCGTCGGCATCGTCGATCTCGACGAGCGCACCATTCACGCCGTTCACCAGCGCTTCTTCAGGCCAACCCGTCATGGTGGAGACCACCGGTGTACGGCAAGCCATGGCTTCCATGGCAGGCAGGTTGAAACCTTCGCTTCGGCTCGCCGCAATCCATACATCGCAACGTGCGTAGAGATCGCGCAATGTGTCCTGCGGCGGGTCGAAATGAAAGTTACCCAGCTTCGCGAGCTCAGTCTTGGGACGAGCCGAACCGAAGCTCAGCACTTTGAGCCCCGGAATCTGCTTGCGCAGAGTCTCCACCGCTCGAATGGCAACATCGACACCTTTGACTGCAGCTTCCGAGTACAAAAAACCGACCGTCGGCTGAGTCTGCTTTCCACGCGGCCGCGCGTGAAACTGCAAATGGTCGACGCTGTTGTGAACAACGTCGACGTTGCCATCGCCGTATTCGGTTTCCATGACGCGAGCAAGCCAGCGGGCGACCACGATTTTTCGCAAGGGCATCCGATAGGTGGCACGGCACCGTTGTGCACCTTCACTGTGGAAGACTTCGTGCCCTTGCACGAAATACACCTTCACGCCCTTCGAGGGCGACAGACGCGAAGCCCACTCGGCCGTCTCCCACCACGTTGCGACGACCACGTCTGCATCCGGCACGTCCGCATCGACGATCGGTCGGGCCGTCTCGAGAATCCGATGGTCCAGCGTGAGTCCGTCGAGATGCGATTTCAATGGCTTGCGCAATCCGAACGCATCCTGAATTCGATGAAGCCGGCGCGATGCTTCCTTGGGTGTCGACACGATCGTGACGGCATGGCCGTGATCGGCCAGCCACTTTGCATAGATAGCGATGACCCGAATGCCGCCGCTCATGTTCACCGGCGGAAGTAGGAACGTGATTTTCATTTCTGTGAAGCGCCGTTCAGTTTTTCATTGCTTTGGAAAGGCGGCCCGAAACAGGATTTTCGCGAAATTCATCCAACTACTCAGTTGGAGCGGATGCGTTTCGACCGCTCGCCAAGCGCGACCCACGCTTGCGCGTACACGTCCTTCAGCAAGATCGCGCCACGATTGCCCGACAAGCATGCCGTGCATCTGCATGGACAAGCTGCCCGCCGGAGAATTCGTGTCGACGGGAGGTGCCGGGGCTTTTCCCAACTGGAGTGCGTCCGCGCCCGCCGACAGGCGTTGCCGCTGAAACTCTAATGCCATGTCATCGAAGAAGACTCGGCGACGGCTGCTTCGCGAATGCGTGATCGATGCCCCGTGCAAGCGATAGAAGTAGTTGTCCATTGGCTCATAGGCGACACGAAACACTTCGCCCAAGCGGTACTGGAAATCGATGTCCTCTCCCGTCTCAAAGTATTCGCGGAACATGCCAATTCGCTCGAACACGCGCTTGCGTATCGCGAAGGTGCATAAATGAGTACGGCTCTTTCCACGACGCAGCTCACCTTCGATACTCTTGAAAGTCTTCGTGTCACGCGGGACGAGCTGAGAAATGACTCTTCCGGCGCGGTCGATCGTGCTGAACGCGCCGCACAGGGCATCATGCTCTGGATTTTCTTCGAGCCAAGCCACCTGGCGTCGAATGCGCCCCTCGGGATACAGATCATCGGCATCGCATCGCATCACGATGCTGCCGCAGCTCGCCTCGATGCCAGTGTTGAGGCTCGCCGATATCCCCTTGCGGGGCCCATCGACAATTCGAACCCTGGCATCCCCGAGCGACGCTGCCAGCTGTCGCGAGTTGTCGATGGAACCATCGTCCACGACAATGACTTCGATCAAGACGTCGCGCTCCTGCAGGATTGAACGCAGCGCGTCCTCGATGTACGCGTCCGCGTTCAGCATCGGAACAATGACGCTGACCGTCGGTCTTGTCTGATCCATATTCGTCACGCTCATTTGAATGCCGCGAGCGGACTCCAGTCATTCGTCAGCGCCAACCCGACCGCGGCGGCCGTCGAGGCCATCAACACGGGGATGTCTATGCGCGGATGCCACAGGCCAAGTCGGGCGTAAACCGTGGAATGGAGCGGATACAACACCCAGCCAGCGGAAGCAAAGCCGATGATTGCACCGGGCTTGCCCCAAATCCAATACCCGACCAGCATTCCTCCAATCTGGCAAAACAAGAGTGCGACTTGAATCACGGTGCTGAGTCCCACTCGCTGCATCGCCCAGAGCACACCTGAAAACGAGCCGTTGAGCATGTCGACCATGAGGCCGAGTGCAAGGATCTGAAGGATCACGCCGGCTTCCGCGTAACGGGCGTCATAGAGCATGGAAAAAATCTTCGGGCCGCCGAAGGCCAGCATCAAGGCCATGCACCACGTGGGAGCGATCTGTACGAGACGTGCGCGTTCAACCACCTTGGAGAAGCGCGAGGGGTTCGTGCGGAGCACTTCGGAGTACGCCGGCAACAGCACACGTGCCGCGAGCTGCCTGGCCGCTTGCCAGACGACAAGATTGATGGCGGTAGCGAGCCCCAGCAGCCCCAGCAATCGAACATCGAGCAGCGATCCCCAGATCAGGCGATTTCCCTCTCCGCCCAGGAAAGTCAGCCCCGAACTCAGCATGACCCATAGGCCGAAAGAGAAGATGCCGCGGGCAACGGATTTGTCCCACGCAAAGCGGTTGACGGGGCCCTTCAGGAACAGGTGGCCCGCCAGCATCTTCATCAGCTCTGCGAAAAGATAGCCCCAGGCCAAGGCCCAGGGAGTTGGGTCGTGCCAGGCAAGGAGCGTGGCAGCCACGATGTTCACAACGAGCGTCCCCACGTCGATCATCGTCACGCGCAAAGCGTCGACATTGCGGCTGGACAATGCCACCTTGGTCGACGAGAAGCCGTCAACAAATGCGACCAAGGCCACCATCGGAATGAGCTGCGCGAGTATGGGCTGACCGTAGTAGGCAGCGATCGGCTGGGCCAGGCCCATGAGCACCAGACCGATGAGAGCTCCCTTGCAGACTTGAATGGTCCACGCCGTATTCGTGTAGCGCCGTTCGCCTCCGCGGGCACTGATCACAATGCCTTGGCTGATACCCACATCCGAAAGCAGCGCAGTACCGGTCAGGACGGCCTGTACGATGGCCATCAACCCAAAGGCCTCGGGAAAGAGCAGACGAGTCAGGATGAGGTTGCTGCCGAAGCGCAGCACCTGTGTGGCTCCATAGCCGATCAGCGTCCATCCGCCCGCGCGGAAGACTCGCTGTTTCAAGGTTTCCGTGGACATGACCGTTGTGCTCATTGCGCCCCTAGTGTCGCGTCAAGCCACACATGTCGATTGATCGCGCCGCTGTCGGAGCGCAGTGCAAGGCGCGCCGCCGAGTCATGGCCGTCGCTATGGCGAGGAGGCGCAACGCCGCAATGCGCTTCGAGAGCAAGCGAGCAACCGGCATTTGTGGCTTGACGCGACACCAGGGTTGGGCGACGCAATCGCACCCAGTGAATCGGCGCCGTCCCATCAAAATGGATAAGGCAGCGCCCAGCCTCGCTCTTGATCCGAACACCCGCTTGCTCAGTTGCCGTGAGCCCGGTGTCTGCTCGAATCTCGACATCACCACCGGCGGGCTCGCCAACGAATGGCAGTTGCGAGCCCTTCGACGGCACCGACATTGAAGCGACTGACACCAGGATGTTGCTCGACCGCGCGACAGGTTCGCCATCAAGCGACTGCACCGCAACGCTGACGTGCGGCCCACTCATTCGGATCGTGACGCTGGACAGTTCGACGACGTGTGCAGCCAGGTTTCCACCGGCCGCCTGGGTTCGAGGGGTGTCGATTTTGAACACGCCTGCGGACCAGTCCCGGCGCAATTCCCCCGTATCGGAAACCACCTCGCCGGCTCGGCGGGACAGCACCGGGTCAGCGGCAAGTGCTTCAATGTTGATCGAACCGGCTGGGGCCGAGGCGGCGCGCACCCATGGCAGTGCCTCCACCTTCGGCAAACTCGTCAGCAAACGCCCTCGCTCCGCCGCGATGCGCAAGGCTGCTGCCTGCGGGGCGGGCATGCCTCCCGAAAACAACTGCGCGATGTTCGGCGTCCACAAATAGGTTATCGAGGCCTCGCGCACATGATTTTGTCGATAAAGCAAGGCAGCGGCAGGCAGCATCGCAAGACGGTCCGGATCGTTAAAGGCATGCCAGTTCGATGCAGCAGCGGGCGACTGCAGTGGCTTTTGCGCGTACGCATAGTGCATGAGCGCGTCCCATCCCTGGTGGCTTGCGCTGGCCGCCACGTACAGCGGCAGCACGGTTCGATCTGCGTCCGGGAACTGGCCCATGTTCCATTCCGTCACCGACAAGGGCATGCCCGGGACTTGCGCCGAAGCGATCGTGTGCACGGTGGTCCGTGCAGCGGCGGGATTGCGTCGCAGAAATCCGGCCTCCTCATACGCATGGACGTCGATCATGTCGCCGCTTGTCAGGGCCGGCAGCGAAGACATCTGCCATCCCCAGAGACTGGTCGTGACGATCGGTACCTTCACGCCGAAGCCGCGCAGATGGGCAATCATCCGCGCGTTGAAACGCTGTTCGAGGTCGTTTAGAAATATCTTCGACGGGCCCGCTTCCCACGCGCGCCACACGCGTTCTTCTGGCAGTTGGTGTGCTTTCGCAAACACGCTCGCTTCAGCCATGTAGCGCGCGCTGTGCTTCGGAACGCCCTGGTTCGGCAGCAGGGCATTGCCGAAGTGATGCGTCAAGTCATTCTCGTTCGTGATCAGCACGGCCGCGATGGCCGCGTCGTCCTTGTAGGCCACGCCGGTGAAGGCATTGACGTGGCCGAGATAAGCCTCGTTGAACGCCTTCATGGCCCGCTCGATGTCGTCGTTGACGTAGTTGAAGCCTCTCAGGTCGACGGCATCCTTTCCCTTGGCGATTTCGTCGAAGCCCACGATGCCGTCAGCTCGGCGAAGCTCACGCCCCACGTGCAGGTCGAGCCAGACATAGATGCCCTCGTCCTTGAGACACTTGATCCACCAGTCGATTTTTTCGACCATTGCCGGATCGAGTTTTCGTGAGCCGGCAGTGCCTGCTGGTCCGAAAATGTTCGGACGCGACCACGACGAATCGTGGTGATGCAGACGAACCAGATTGAACCCGAGTCGTGACAGGCGCTGAGCGTGCAGCTTCACCGATGCGGTATCGGACATGAACAGCGTTGCAGCCGTGAGGTTCGCACCCCAGAACCTTGCAATACTGCCGTCGCCGAATACCAGCGACTCGCCCTTGGCGCTTACGAATCCGCGCTTGCCGGCCGGCTGCTCGGGCTTGTTGAGGAACGACAGGTCTACCTGGGCGGACGTCCAGTCGATCACATCGATCGACGTGGGCGAGGCACTGGTCGCGCCCCCAAAAAGGCAAGCAGCAACAACGCTTGCAAGACAGATGAAGAGTCGGCGATAGGCAATGGCGGCAAGCTTCATGTTGGCCGCGACTTCGGGGCGGCACGGAAACCTTGCGGCAGATCGACCGGCCTCTCGACGGGTGCCGACATGGTGTCGAGCGTGCGCTTCACCATGAACGAGTAGCCAACACAAAGTCCAGCAACAAACCAATACAGCAACGGAATGAAGGTGATGCTGCTGACCGTCCCGATGGAAACGGCGATCCCCACGAGTGACGCGAGAAGCGCTTGACCGATCGTGCGCTCTTCGCATTCGGGGTCAGGCAGACGCATCATGTTCCAGAACACGGAGATGCCACCGAGGATGAAGACACCCATGAAACTGAAAAGACCGACAAGGCCATTAGCCAAGCCGATGCCGACATAGGTATTGACAATGTCCACCATGCCGCCGATCACGAGATCCATGGCAATGAGTTCCGACACATAGTCGGTGGAACCGAACCAGGGGTTCTGAAGAATGATCTGGATAGACGACTCCAGCATGCGTTGCCGATACACGACGTTCTCGGCTTCGACGGTGCCGATGAACGGCAGGAGGTCGACGACTGTGTCACGCATCGGCGACATCATCACGAGACCCACGATCGCGCCAAGCACGAGGCCCGACTTGAACAGCCCCCCCACTGCCTTCGGCCCCGTTAATTTGAAAACGGTGAGTGTGGCCAACGCTGCGACCCAAGGCCCTCTCGAAACTGTAGAAATGAGCCCGCCAAAAAGCAGGAACAACCCAAGCCACCAGATCCGCCTGTTCTGAACGACATAGCGTTGCATCGCCAAGCAGAGCGCGATGGCGACGACGAAAATGCAACCGAGCACGATCGGCTGGCCCGTCGGGCCTTGAGCCCGCAGCAATGCGCTTCTACCCAGATAGTTGCTATAGCTCCAGTGCAGACCCCAGGCGTGGATGAGGTCGCCATAGAGCAGCCAGTACTTCACTGCCTCGAAGCAGGCAACCAGGCCGAGAACAAGACTCGCCAGGCAAAAACTCATGAAGACGTCGCGGTATGCACGTGCGCTTCGCAAGGAGCGGCTTGCCACATAGTATGGAAGCCCGACGTCTATGACCGCGTACAAGGCATACCTCAGCGTATTGGTCAGCGTGTCCAACTGCAGCCGCAACCCCAACTGCACCAAAACATAGGAAAGCAGGCAAAAGTCCGCAATGGCCCACCCTTCACCGTGCGACTTGACCTCGCGCCTTGCGTGCAAATAGGCGGGCAGAAGCAGCACCAGTGACAACAGCCTCGTGTAGTCGAATTCCAGCAGCTGGTTGAACACCCCCAGCCCCGGCACCGGCGATGAGATGAGCGGAACGGCGAACATCACGACCGCATACATCGCCAGCGGGTTCGACTCTTCTCTGCGCATGACAAGAATGGTCATGGCAGCGACGAAGATGAACAGCCAGAAGCTGTGCGACACGAAGGCCACGGCTGTGATGATGAACCACAGGTTTCGTCGACGGTTGAAGTCGCTGTGGTCCACCGCAAACTCGGTCGCGGCCCGCCGCGACAAGGCGAACACCACGACCCCGAAGATCAGGAGGACGACGAGAGCTCGAAGATGAACGGGCATGACCTAGAAACGCACGAGGGATCAGAGGCTGAGAATTTTTTGAGCGTGCCCGAGCAGCACGTCAAAAGGCGTCTGATCTAGGCGCAAATCGCAGCCATAGCTCGTGCTATGGCGAGCATTTGCAACGACGAGCAGGGGCCTTTTGGCGTGATGAGCGGGCATGGTCGAAATACTCTCAGCCTCTCAGGTCAGCGAAGCCGACGAGCCTCGGCCGAAGGCAACACCTTCACCAGCATGGCGTCGAGCAGGAAGCAGATCAGCAAAGCGATGACCATCAGCACCATGCCCGCGGTGCCGTGCAGGAAGCCCTGCCCAGCCTCGTCGCCGAGGTAGTAGGTGATGAGCACGAGCACCATCACGCGCACGATGTTCGCAACAAAGGCAATTGGCAGCAGCGAGGCCAGCATGATTGCGTTATGCAAGCGGCTCTTGCGGGCCATGATGAACATGAACAACGTGCCCAGAGCGGAGAGGCTGAACATCGAGTGCAAGCCCGAGCAGGCATCGGCCACCTGGAGCTGATATTGGCCGATGCTGATGATCACGCCGCTGCGTGCGATCGGGTAGCCTGCCGCGTACAAAATGGTTTCGACGATCGCGGAAATCCATTGCTTGAGCGGGCCAGTGATGGCGTCGACCAGCATGCCCGGCAGCGGGATCATGAAGATGAAGTAGATGACCGGGAACCACGCGAGGCGCAGCGCCGCAGGCCCCTTCATCAGGAGCAGCAATCCTGCGACAACAGGAATCTGCGAGGCGATTTCGAGAATGGAAATGTTGAAGACGCGCCCGGTGAAGTACATCAGCAAGCCGAATGCAAAAATCGGCCAGCCCCACGCGCGCGAGGGTTCAGAAGGCGTGTCAAGCAGTTGACCGCGAATCGACCAGAACAGCCAGACCACCACCGCGAGGATGATGGGACCGTGTCCGTGATCATCCGATTGCCAGATGCCCTGAGCCGCCCACCAGTAAACAGGCACGTACATCGCGCAAAAGCCGACAAGCACGACGAACCACGGCATGTAGCGGTCGGAGCCGACCAGCAAGCTGTTCCGGGCGGAGGCGGTACTGCTCACTGCGTGCTCACTTCTTCTTGACCTGCTTGGGCTCGGGCACGTCGTTGAGGACGGAACCCACCACGGCCACACCCGATTCGATGAGACCTTGCACCATGTCGTTGAATGCGCTGATGCGCGTCTTGCCCGCACGCGCCAGGGCGAGAACCGAGCCGGTGCGCGCGGCGATCATGGCAGCATCTTCGCCCACGGACAACGAAGGCGTGTCGATGATGATCACGTCGAAACTTGCGCGCGCGTGAATCAGGAATTCATCCAGATTCATCTTGCTGAGAAGCTCGAGTGGATTTGGCGGGATCGGCCCCGAAGGCAGCACGTACAGCCCCGCGAGGTCGGTAATGCGAATGATGGCCTCGTCGCGCGAGCGGCCCGCAAGCACAGTGGACAGCCCAACCTTGTTCTGCAACAGGAACATCTCGTGCTGTCGCGGATTGCGCATGTCCGCATCAATCAGCAGCGTTCGCTCGCCCAGCTGTGAAAAGATGATCGCGAGATTGGCAGCGAGGTAGGAGCGGCCCACGCGGGCATCCGCTGCGACGACAGTCAGCACTTGACGCTGTTCGGTCTTGTCGAACCAGCGCAGCATCAGTTGGCTGCGGATCGCGCGCAGCTGCTCCACCCGCGGGCTGAAAGGCTGATACGCCGCCACGAGCTCGTCGGAGAGCGACTTCTTCTCTGCACTTGCACGCAGGTAAGCGTACGAGAACTGGCGCGACAGCGCGTACTGGATGTCGGCTTCGGTCAGCATGCCCAGGCGTATCGCCGCCTCGCCAAAGCGAATGTCATTCTCTTTCTGGAACAGGATGATTCGCTCTGCGTTTTCCGGAGTCAGCACGCCGCTGTCCATCAGGATCGCGCCGATTGAGCGGTTGGCCCTCGGCGCGCCGGTGGCCACTGATACTGTCATCTTCATCAACGCGCTCCCGGGGCGTTCAGCATAGGCTTGGCGAGTCGTTGCCCGGAGGTCAGTTGCCGGAAGATCGGACGCTTGGAGTCACCAGGACGCAAGACCCCGATCACCGGCACACCAGCAGTCGCAAGCAGGTCTTGCGGGCCTCGCACGCGACGATCAAGCATTTCCCACAACAGCGCGACACCGATACCCAGCAGCAAGCCGCCGACGATCGAGCCGATGATGTTGACAAAGACGCGTGGTCGCGCCGGGTAGAGTGGTTCCACCGCCTGACTCAGAAGTCGCGTGTTGGCCTGCATGTTCTGTCCTTCGAGGTTTAGCAAGCTCACTCGCTGGCTGACACCCTCATAGGCGCGCTGTGCCGTTTCAACGTCGCGCAGGAGCACGGAAACCTGGTCCTTCTGCGAACGCAGCGACAGTACCTGCTTCTTTTGTTGCTCAACGAGGTTACGCAACTCAGCAATCTTCTGGCCGGTACCGCGAGCCACGACCGAACTGCCGCCGGAAACGCGACGAATCTCGCTGGCGATCTGCTGCTTCAGTTCGGCGATCTGCGCTTCGAGCTGTACACGAGTCGGGTGGTTCTTGCCGACGATGCTGCTGAGTTCGCTCAGCTTGGTTACCGCGAGCGACAGTTGGGCTTTGAGCCCCTGAACTGCAGCGTTGCTCATCACGTCGGGCGACGTGTCACCGCCAGTGTTGCGTTGGCGAGTCTGTGCCTCGACCGATTCGCCCTCAGCCGTTCCGAGCTGCGCGAGCAGCGTGCCCAGGCGTGCATTTTCCTGGTCGAGCCGCTCGTCATTGACGATGATGCCCTTGTCCTGCTGAAACTTCGACAGCTTGGCCTGGGCCGCTTCGAGGTTGGTACGCAGGAGCTTGACCTGTTCGTCGAGGAACACCGCCGACTGCCGCGCCGGTTCGATGCGAAGTTCGACCGAGACGTCCATATACGCCTGCGCGAATGCGTTGGCCGCGCTTGCTGCAAAAGCCGCGTCCTGAGAAGCGAAGCTGATGCTGATCACATTGCTGCCGTGTGCCGGCTCGACCGTCAGGCCGCGCTGCAATAGCCCAGCGAAATAGCGTTCGAGCGGCACCTTGGCCTCAGTCGATTCGCGCCACTGCCGCACCGCTTCAGGCGAACGCTCGACGCCCAGCATCTTGACGACGCGCGAAGCCACGCGGTCGCTCTTGAGCACTTCCACCTGCGTTGCCATGTACGCCGGCGACGCCAGGCCCGGAGCAAGCGCCCCCATGATCGGGTCCACCCGCACGTCGACGATCATCGACGCTTCGGCAATGAACTGCTTGGGAAGCTTCAGGGTGACCGCCGTACCGATCACCGCCACGATCACCGCGATCAGCAGCACCAGCCATTTCTTGGACCAGATGGCCCGGAACACCTGCAGGGGACTCATGGCCTTGCCTTAGAACAGCGACTCGCGCACGTAGATGACATCGTCACGTTCGACCATGTCGTTCATGTTGGGTTGAATGATGCGCACATTGCCGGAAGCATCGCGGCGATGAATCTTGAGGCCGCGCTCGGTGCCGCGCTGCGTGACACCCCCGGAGGCCGCGAGGGCCTGCAGCACAGTCATGCCGCGTTCGACGCGGGTGGCACCGGGGTGCTGCACCTCGCCGTAGATGTAGAGCATTGGGGCGCGGTCGACGTACAGGATGTCGTTGTTGGCGACCACGATGTCGAGCTCGTTCTTGCCCGCCTGCAGGATGGCAGGTAGATCGATCTCGAGCCGCACCGGCTTGCCATTGCGCGCGCCGACGAGCGTGACGATGTCGGAGCCTGTCGGTGAAACACCGCCGGCCGCGGCAATCATCTCTGACACTTTGCTGCCGACAGTTTCGATCGGGTAGCGCCCGGGTTTGCCGACTTGGCCAAGCACGGAAATCTGCGCACTGCGAACCTGCTGCAGCGAAACCGTGACTTGCGGCTTCAGCACGAAGTTGCCGTCACGCAAAGCCTTGGCGATCCGCTGCTCGGCGGCCGTGATGGACAGGCCGTCAAGCGACACGGCGCCAATCAGCGGGAAAGTGATCTGGCCGTTTTCGGACAAGCGCGTTTCGACGCTCAAGTCGGGGTTCTGGTAGACCGCGATCCGAATCACGTCTCCTGGACCAAGGGTGTGTTCAGGCCGCGGCTGAGTGGGCAGTGCGGTTTGCGCGATCGCGGAGGAAATGCCAAACCAGAACAGCAGCAGGTACTTCAGAAAAGATCTCATGGTGGTCCTCATATTTCATCGGCTGGTGTCAAGCGTGCCCCCAGCACTGCATCGGCACTCCCGCTGCCAGACGTTCTCGTTATTTCAAACCTTTGATGCCTTGCTCCAGCGTGCTGCCCGTGGGCATGGAAGCGGGCTGGACGGGCAGAATCGGTTCCGGTGCCGACGACGGCGTCGACGTGAGCGGGGACTTGGTCAGCTTGACCTCGGTCGACGGCGCGGAAGCCGGCTTGTCGGTGCGAACGAAATCACCCACGTATTCAATCTTGGCCGAACTGCGCAGGGCCTTGAGATCGTCTTCGACGAGCTTGCGGCGGCGCTCGCTGACGAGATAGCTTTCAATGGGACCACGCGCGCGTTCCTCGTCAACTGGCTGGCTGCGCGAACTCACGAGCACCAGAATTTGCGCGCCGTGTGCCGTGGGCACGAACTGCGCCTGGCCGTCCTTCAACTTGGAGATGGCGTCGAGGCGGGGGAGCGGCAACTGCTCTGCGGGGCGGACGGCCTGGTTCGCGCCGAACTTGATGTTGTTGGCCTTCAGGTAGTCCACGAACTCGTTGATGTCCTTCGACGCTGCGAGGCGGGATTGCAGTTCGGCGAGCTGTTCGGGCTTGGCTTCGATGACGATTTCCTGCAAGTTGTATATCCGGCGTTCCTTGAAGAGCGCGGGATTCTCCTCGTAGTAGTTCTTGATTTCTTCCGGGCTCGGCTTGGGCGCACCGGCACCGATCTTTTCCATGTAGGCGCGCGAAATGATTTCACGGCGGGCGGAATCGACGGCGGCGACGACTTTCGGGTCGCGGTCGATCTTTTGCTCACCAGCCTTCTGAACAGTCAACTCCTGGTCGATGAGCTTTTCGAGAACAACCTTGCTCGCCGAAGCCGCTTGCTCGGGCGGCAGACCACGCTGCGCCTGCAGCACATGGTTGATCTGGTGAACGGTGATTTCTTCCTTGTTGACGCGCGCCGCGGTTTGCGACGCCTTCTTTTCGTCCTTCTTGCCACAGCCTGCCAGCATCACCGCCGAGACAGCGACGGCAACGGCCGCAACACGCATGGCGGTCGTCAGGGGGCGAGAAAGCATGAGAGTGGAAGTCATCGTGGGCGGTCTCCGGGAGCCTTCTGTCATCGTGTGCTGCAAAGTGTGGTGACAACTGTGCGGAAGTGGGGGCAATAAAAAATGCCGCATTCAAGAGAGATTTCGCACAGCGCGCGGGCAATCTTCGAGTGTACTGGTGAAGCAAGGCGGAACACGTCAAGCCAGCCTGCCCTTGTGAGCGCCGATTAGAACCCCAAGTTCATGCGCGCTTCCCCCGCATACGAGGGGGCGCAGAAGCTTCAACTTTGGGGGTCAGGCAGAGGCTGAGAGTATTTCGAGCGTGTCCGAGCAGCACGTCAAAAGGCGCCTGATCCAGGCGCAAAGCGCAGCCATAGCTCGTACTATGGCGAGCATTTGCAACGACGAGCAGGCGTCTTTTGGCGTGATGAGCGGGCATGATCGAAGTACTCTCAGCCTCTCAGACCAGGACGGCGCTTCGGTGGCACGAGCGCGCCCCGGAGATCAGCACTTGATGCCGGCATGCAGGGCGACAACGCCCGCGCTCAGGTTGTGCACATCCACATGCCCGAACCCGGCCGCTTTCATCATTTCCTTGAGCTCGGCCTGCCCCGGGTGCATGCGGATGGACTCCGCCAGGTAGCGGTAGCTCTCGGCATCGCCAGCCACCCATTGCCCCAGGCGAGGCAGCACCTTGAACGAGTACCAGTCATAGGGCTTTTGAAGCGGCGCGGCCACCTTCGAAAACTCGAGCACCAGCAAGCGCCCACCGACGCGCAGCACGCGGTTCATTTCGGCCAGGGCCCGCTCCTTGTGCGTCATGTTGCGCAGACCGAAGGCCACCGTGACAAGATCGAAGCTGCCAGTCGCGAAAGGCAGCGCCTCGGCATCGCAGATGGATGTGGGCAGCACCAGCCCCTCGTCGAGCAGGCGATCACGGCCTTGGCGCAACATGGCTTCGTTGATGTCGGTGTGCACCACGGTGCCGGTCGGGCCGACCTTCTTTGCAAAGGCCTTGGCCAGATCACCGGTGCCGCCGGCAATGTCCAGCACCCGGTCACCCAAGCGGACGTTGGCGACGCCCACGGTGTAGGCCTTCCAGGCGCGGTGCAAGCCCATGGACATGAGGTCGTTCATCACGTCGTACTTGGACGCGACGGAATCAAAGACGCTGCGCACGCGGCTCGCCTTCTGGGTTTCGTCGACCTTCTGGAAGCCGAAATGGGTTTCGCTCATGGTCCTGCTCAGTGGTGGTGACCGCAGGCCGATCCGGCCTTGGCTGGCATATCGGCATCACGCGACACGCCAGCTTCGGCCAGCCGTGCCTCGTACTTGCGCCACAAATCGACTTGCTGCGAGCCGAGATGGTAGAGGTAGTCCCAGGAGAAGATGCCCGTATCGTGCCCGTCGGAGAACGTCGGTTGCACGGCGTAGTTGCCAACCGGGGCGAGGGAGATGATGTCCACCTCGCGCTTGCCAGTCTGCAGCACTTCCTGCCCCGGTCCGTGGCCCTGCACTTCGGCCGACGGCGAATACACGCGCATCAGCTCGAAAGGAATGCGGAACTGCTGGCCATCGGCAAAACCGACCTCGAGCACCCGCGACTGCTGATGAACGGTAATCGAGGTGGGCTGGGGTGTTTGAGGGGTCAGGCCGGCCATGGGCTCTTGCTCGGGATGTGCTCGATGAAGCGTCTGAGAGGCTGAGAGTATTTCGAACGTGTCCGAGCAGCACGTCAAAAGGCGCTTGATCTAGGCGCAAAGCGCAGCCATAGCTTAGCTATGGCGAGCATTTGCAACGACGAGCAGGGGTCTTTTGGCGTGATGAGCGGGCATGATCGAAAAACTCTTTGCCTCTTAGCCAGTGTAGCGAAGGGGAATGCCCTGATCAGCAGGTCGACAAGGCGGCAATGACAGCAGTGTCGAGTTGCTCCGTGGTCATCGCAAGGCGCTGCATGGGCGACGGCAACGGATCGCGCAGCTTGTCACCCCACACGGGATTCGGGAAATGGCTGTCCCATTCGAAGCGCGCGATGACATGCCAGTGCAGGTGCGGGACCATGTTGCCCAAGGCGGCGATGTTGATCTTGGTCGGTGTGAGTTTGTCGATCAGCACGCGTTCGATTGCGCAGACGAGGTCCATGCATCGCCGGCGTTCCGCGGGTGCCAGGTCCGAGAATTCGCGCACGTGGCGATTGCAGACCACGCGATAGAAGGCGGGATGCGCCGCATCATCGACGCGGATGACACGCCAATCGGCCTGAGACCAGACAAGGACTCCGCCAGGGGCGACGCAAAGATCGCAGCCTGCAATGGCATCGTGGGCGGGTTTGAAGACGGGTGGCGCGGGCATCGCCGCATTATCAGCGTACCCTTCGGCGCTCTGCACATGGCGTCGGCAGGCGCACGGCCACGCGAAGGGCATGATTAAGATGCGCCACCTCATCGCGGAAGGACTCCATGACGCAGCCCATCACGCGCCGCAGCGCGCTCGCCCTCGCCGCGGCATCCGCCGCTATTGCCATGCCTCTCGGCAGCTTTGCGCAGGGCTGGCCCGCAAAGCCGATCCGCTGGGTGGTGGCCTACCCGGCAGGCGGCGGATCCGATTTCCTCGCACGTCAGCTGGCGCCGCAACTCGGCAAGCAACTCGGCCAGACGATCGTGATCGACAACCGCCCCGGCGCGGCCGGCATCATCGGCACGGACAACGCAGCGAAGTCAGCGCCCGACGGCTACACGATCGTGACCGGCGACAACGGCGCGATGGTGTTCCACAGTGCGATGTACAAGAAGCTGCCCTACGACCCGAAAGACCTGGTGCCGGTCGGCTTCATGGCACGCTTTCCGTTGATCCTCGCGGTGAATCCGAACTCTGGCTTCACGAGCGCCAGCCAGTTGCTCGACGAGATCAAGAAGAACCCGGGCAAGTACAGCTATGCATCGCCGGGCATCGGCAGCCCGCACCACCTGGCCATGGAACTGCTCAAGGACCGTACCAAGGCCTTCGTCGTGCACGTGCCTTATCGCGGCACGGCACCGGCGGTGCAAGACGTCATCGGCTGGCAGGTGCCGATGATGGTGCTCGACACGGCCGCCGGCTTGCCGCAGATTCGCAGCGGCAAGGTCAAGGCGCTGGCGGTGATGTCAAAGAAGCGCATCCCGTCGCAACCCGATGTGCCAACGCTGGATGAGATCGGCATCAAGGACTTCGACGTGACGGCGTGGCAGGCGCTCTTCGTGCCCAAGGGCACGGCACCGGAGATTGTGGCGAGGCTGACGGCGGAGATGAACAAGGCGATCACGACGCCGGATGTGAAGGCTCGGTTGGAGGATTTTGGGTTGGAAGTGACGCCGTCCGACGGGCCTGCGCTGGCTGCGTTCCTGCGGAACGAGACGGCGTTCTGGCACAAGCTGATCAAGGAGCGGGGGTTGTCGGCGGAGTGAGAGAGGCTGAGAGTATTTCGATCATGCCCGCTCATCACGCCAAAAGACCCCTGCTCGTGGTTGCAAATGCTCGCCATAGCACGAGCTATGGCTGCGCTTTGCGCCTCGATCAGGCGCCTTTTGACGTGCTGCTCGGGCACGCTCGAAAAACTCTCAGCCTCTGACTCGAGGGTCTTGACGCAAACGCGATCCCGGTTTTCATTTGTGAAACGCCGGGACCGGTCTTCACACCAAAACCCGCTCGATCCCGCCCTCGTTCGCCCGCTCCACATACTCCGGCATCCAATCCGGCCCGAGAATCTGGTTCGCCATCTCGACCACGATGTAGTCCGCCTCGAGCAGCCCATTGTTCAGGTCGCCCGTGTAGCGCGACAAGCCCTGCAAGCAGCTCGGGCATGACGTCAGGATCTTCACCGCCCCCTTCTCCGGCACCGCTCCAGTTGCCCGCAAGGCCACTTCATCCTTGCGCAATTCCTCTTCCTTGCGGAAGCGAACCTGCGTGGAAATATCAGGCCGCGTCACGCCGAGCGTGCCGCTTTCTCCGCAGCAGCGCTCGCTCTTCCTCACGTTGTCGCCGACGAGCGCCTTCACCGTTTTCATCGGCTCCTGCAGCTTCATGGGGCTGTGGCAGGGGTCGTGGAAGAGATACCCGCCCGCGCTGTTCGCCGCGTCGAGCGTGATGCCCTTTTCGAGCAGGTACTCGTGGATGTCGATGATGCGGCAGCCCGGAAAAATCTTGTCGAACTGGTAGCCCTGAAGCTGGTCGTAGCAGGTGCCGCAGCTCACCACCACGGTCTTGATGTCGAGGTAGTTGAGCGTGTTCGCCACGCGATGGAACAGCACACGGTTGTCAGTGATGATCTTCTCGGCTTTGTCGAACTGGCCTGAGCCGCGCTGCGGATAGCCGCAGCACAGGTAGCCGGGCGGCAGCACGGTCTGCACGCCGGCATGCCAGAGCATCGCCTGCGTGGCGAGACCCACTTGCGAGAACAAGCGCTCCGACCCGCACCCCGGGAAGTAGAAGACGGCCTCCGTCTCCGCAGTCGTCGCCTTTGGATCGCGAATGATCGGGACGTAGTTCTTGTCCTCGATGTCGAGCAAGGCACGCGCCGTCTTCTTCGGCAGGTTGCCCGGCAGCTTCTTGTTGATGAAGTGGATCACCTGCTCCTTGATCGCAGCCGTGCCCACTGTCGACGGCGGTGCCGCCGTCTGCTTGTTCGCGAGACCGCGCAGAAGGGTGTTGGCAGCACGTTGCGCACGGAAGCCCACCTCGACCATCGCGGTTCGCATCAGCTTGATGGTCTCCGGATTGGTGGCGTTGAGCATCATCATTGCCATCTTGTTGCCGGGACGGAAGCTCTTCTTGCCCATCTTGCGCAAGAGGTTGCGCATGTTCATCGACACGTCGCCGAAGTCGATGTCCACCGGGCATGGCGACTCGCATTTGTGGCAGACCGTGCAGTGGTCGGCCACGTCCTCGAACTCTTCCCAGTGCTTGATCGACACGCCACGGCGCGTCTGCTCTTCGTACAGGAAGGCTTCGACGAGCAGCGAAGTCGCGAGGATCTTGTTGCGCGGGCTGTAGAGCAGGTTGGCGCGAGGCACATGTGTTGCGCACACCGGCTTGCACTTGCCGCAGCGCAGGCAGTCCTTGATGGAATTTGAGATGTCGCCGATATCGCTCTGCTGCATGATGAGCGACTCGTGGCCCATCAGCCCGAAGCTCGGCGTGTAGGCGTTGGTCAGGTCGGCGTGCAGCGCCATTCCGTCGACAGAGAAGCCGCGCAGCAGCTTGCCCTTGTTGAATCGCCCCTCGGGGTCCACCCGCCTTTTGTAGGCAGTGAAGTTAGCCAGCTCGTCGTCAGTCAGGAATTCGATCTTGGTGATGCCGATGCCATGCTCGCCCGAGATCACGCCATCGAGCGAACGCGCCAGCTTCATGATGCGCGCCACGGCTTCGTGCGCCGTCTGCAGCATTTGGTAGTTGTCGCTGTTGACGGGGATGTTGGTGTGCACGTTGCCGTCGCCTGCGTGCATGTGCAAGGCCACCCACACGCGTCCGCGGAGAATGTCCTTGTGAATCTTCTGGGCAGCGTCGACGATGGTCGACAGGGCGGCGCCCGAGAAAATCTGCTGGAGGGGGGCGCGGATTTGCGCTTTCCATGAGGCACGAAGGCGGTGATCTTGAACGATCTGGAATACCGTCTCCGCAGTGGAAGCCTGCGACTTGGACAGAGCCCGCTCCACTGCCGCATGGATGCTGGCGCTCGCTGGCGTTGCGGCCTTGGACAATGCGTCCTGAACGGGAACGTCCAGATTCACCATCGTCCACTGCCACAGTGCCCTCACCTCGCGCAGCATGGACAAGGCCTGCTGCACACGGTCTTCCAGCAACTCAGCCGCCGGAATGTCGTTGGCGTCGTCGCTCCTGCCCAGTGGCAGGTTCCCGCTCAGGAAAAACTCTTCCAGCGCATTCACCAGCGCCAGCTTGTTTCGCAAGGACAGCTCGACGTTGATCCGCTCGATGCCCTCTGTGTACTCACCCATGCGCGGCAGCGGAATCACCACGTCCTCGTTCACCTTGAACGCGTTCGTGTGCTTGCTGATGGCCGCTGTGCGTTTGCGGTCGAGCCAGAACTTCTTGCGCGCTTCGGCGCTCACCGCGACGAAGCCTTCGCCCGCGCGGCTGTTGGCAATGCGGACCACTTCGCTCGTCGCGCGCGCCACGACGTCGCCGTCGTCGCCGGCGATGTCGCCCACCAGCACCATCTTTGGCAACGTCCCGCGCTTGCTCTTGGTCGCGTAGCCGACGGCCTTCAAATAGCGGTCGTCCAAATGCTCCAGGCCCGCCAGAATCGCACCGCCTGCTTTCGCTTCCGCGAACATGAAGTCCTTGATCTCGACGATCGAAGGAACGGCATCCTTCGCGTTGCCGAAGAACTCAAGGCACACCGTTCGAGTGTGCGCCGGCATCTTGTGCACGACCCAGCGGCAGCTCGTGATGAGGCCGTCGCAGCCTTCTTTCTGTATGCCGGGCAGCCCGGCAAGGAACTTGTCGGTGACGTCCTTGCCCAGGCCTTCCCTGCGGAAGATCTTGCCCGGGATGTCGAGCTTCTCTGTCCTCTCAAGAACCTTGCCCGTTGCATCGTAGTAGCGGCATTCGAAGCTCGCCACGTCAACGTCGTGAATCTTGCCCATGTTGTGGTTCAGCCGAACCACTTCCAGCCACTTGGCATCGGGCGTGACCATGCGCCACGACGCGAGGTTGTCGAGCGCAGTGCCCCAGAGCACGGCCTTCTTGCCCCCGGCGTTCATCGCGACGTTGCCGCCAACGCACGAGGCCTCGGCCGAGGTCGGGTCCACAGCGAAGACGAAGCCGCCGCGCTCGGCCGCATCGGCCACACGCTGCGTCACGACGCCGGCTTCGGTCCAGATGGTGGCCACCTCGCGGTCCATGCCGGGCAGTGTCATCATCTCGACGCCCGTCATGGCCTCGAGCTTCTCGGTGTTCATGACCGCACTGTTCCAGGTCAGCGGTACCGCACCGCCCGTGTAGCCCGTGCCGCCCCCACGCGGAATGATGGTCAGGCCCAACTCGATGCACGCGCCGACCAGCCCGGCCATTTCGGCCTCGGTGTCTGGTGTAAGCACCACGAAGGGATATTCAACGCGCCAGTCGGTCGCATCGGTCACGTGAGATACACGGCTCAAGCCGTCGAACTTGATGTTGTCCTTGGCGGTGTGCCTGCCCAGCACCTTGGTCGAGCGCTTGCGCAGGTCGTAAATGGCCTTGAACTGTTCGGCGAAGGAATCGATCGCCTTTGAGGCTGCCTTGAGCAACTCGCCGACATGGCGATCGCGTTCTGCGTCGGCCGTCGGATTGCGCCGCTTTTCGACCTCGTGCAGCCGGTGATGCAGCGCATCGATGAGCAGCTTGCGACGACGCGGGTTGTCCAGCATGTCGTCTTGCAGATACGGGTTGCGCTGGACCACCCAGATGTCGCCCAGCACCTCGTACAACATGCGAGACGATCGCCCGGTCTGGCGTTCTTCACGCAGGCGATTGAGCACCTCCCAGGCCCTCACGCCCAACAGGCGGATCACGATCTCGCGGTCGGAGAATGACGTGTAGTTGTACGGGATCTCGCGCAGACGTGGCGCGCCGTGGGCCAGCTCCGCAGCGCCGGCGATTTCGTTCAGGATCGTGGGTGCGTTCATCGAAATTCGAGCCTCAACGGGCCCGTGCCAGCACTTAAGGGGCCATGGTAACGCACGGGTGTTTTCCCTCAGTTCTGCGGGCTCGCGTACTGAGGTTTCTTCAGCGGGGTAATCCCCCGTTGCTCCGTCTTCTTCTCCACGACACTCTTCGTCATCCAGCAACAACGGCAGGAACCAATGACATTGAGCCGTGCGAACGTGACATCGCCATGGTGTTCCATTTCTTCACGGTTCGCATCGATGGCATGGGCATGTCGCCGCACATCGGCGACATGCTGACTCCGCATATGGACGCGCAGCATCTGCATTGGTTCGACGCTGCGACCCAGCAACGAGTGTGATCGGGATGAAGGATTGGCCCTACCCGTTCTGGATTGCGCACCGCGGAGCCGGCAAGCTGGCACCTGAGAACACACTCGCGGCATTCCGTGTCGGGGCGGCGCATGGGTATCGCGCCTTCGAGTGCGATGTGAAGCTGAGCGCCGATGGCGTGCCGTTTCTCCTGCACGACGCAACTCTGGAACGTACGACGTCGGAACGCGGAGTGGCTGCCGACAGGGCATGGAACGAACTCGCGTGCATTGATGCGGGAGGCTGGCACAGCCCCGCATTCCTCGGCGAGCCGATTCCGAGCCTCACGGGCATCGCCGGCTATTGCCTGCGCAACGGCTTCGCGCTCAACATCGAGATCAAGCCCACGCCGGGTGCGGAAGCAGAGACTGGCCGGGTGGTTGCCGATGAAGCAGCGCGGCACTGGGCGCAGAGCGAGACAAAGCCACTCTTGAGCTCCTTCCGCGCCGACGCATTGGCCGCAGCGCGAGCTGCTCAACCTGATCTGCCTCGCGCCCTCTTGCTCGACACACTGTGCAAGGGCTGGCTCAAGGAGGCACAAGACTTCGGCTGCGTCGCCATCGTCGCCAACCACGGAGTGCTCGATGCAGCCGTGATTGCGCAGATCCATGGGGCCGGCATGCGGGTCCTGACCTACACCGTCAACGATCCCGCCACTGCTCACTGGCTGGTCAACTGTGGCATCTACGGCATCATCACGGATGCAGTCGACCGCTTTTCTGCGGAAGATTTTCGAAGTATTTGACTTGAAGACAGCGGACTGTCCTCCCTCTACCAGTCTCTACCAGAGGTTCTACAAGAGGTAGAGGGAGTCACAAGCATCAACTGCGGTAGTCCGCGTTGATCTTCACGTAGTCGTAGCTGAGGTCGCAGGTCCACACGGTGGCCGTCTCGTCCCCGCGATGCAGATCGACACGCACATTGATCTCGCTTTGCTTCATCACGCGCTGGCCGTCTTCTTCGCGGTAAGTCGGATTGCGGCCCCCATCCTTCGCAACGTGGACGTCGTCGAGGAAAAGATCGATGCAGGTCTGGTCGAGGTCGTCGATGCCCGCGTAGCCCACCGCTGCCAAAATGCGGCCGAGGTTGGGATCGCTGGCGAAGAAGGCTGTCTTCACGAGCGGCGAGTGCGCAATGGCATAGGCCACTTGCTTGCATTCGTGTTCCGACTTGCCACCGTCGACCTGCACGGTGATGAACTTGGTCGCACCCTCGCCATCGCGGACGATGGCCTGGGCGAGCTGTTCGCAGACCTCGATGATCGCCTTGCGTAACGCGTCGCCGTCGGCGGTGTCGAACCGCGTGACCGGATCGTTGCCGGCCTTGCCCGTCGCGATGAGCAGAAAGGAATCGTTGGTCGACGTATCGCCGTCAATGGTGATGCGGTTGAAAGACCGGTTCGCAGCTTCATGCACCAGCGCTTTCATCAGCGCCGGCGCGATCACAGCGTCGGTCGCAACGAATCCCAGCATCGTCGCCATGTTCGGACGGATCATCCCCGCGCCTTTGCTGATGCCGGTGATCGTGACTTGCTTGCCGCCGATACGCACGCGGCGCGACGCGGCCTTCGGCACGGTGTCGGTGGTCATGATGGCCTCGGCCGCCGCGCCCCAGTTGTCTTCGCGCAGGTCGGCAAGCGCCGCGGGCAGGCCCGCCTCGATGCGATCGTTGGGCAGGCTCTCCATGATCACGCCAGTGGAAAACGGCAGCACCTGCTGCGGCGAGATCTCGAGCTTTCGGGCCAGCGCGACACAAGTCGACAGCGCCCGCACCAAGCCATCTTCGCCGGTACCGGCATTTGCATTGCCAGTGTTGATAAGGATCGCGCGCGAAGCCGAATCGGCCGCAAGATGCTGGCGGCACAACTGCACCGGCGCCGCGCAAAAGCGATTGCGAGTGAAAACGCCCGCGACCTGCGAACCTTCGTCGAGCGTCACCACTGTCAGGTCGCGGCGGTTGGCCTTGCGCACACCCGCCATCGCGATGCCTAGCTTCACGCCGGGAACGGGATGCAGGTCATTCGGGTCAGGGGCATTGAGATTGACGGGCATGGAATGGCTCGCTCGATGAGGAAGGTCGCCATTGTAGAAAGCAACCAAGCCAGTGCCATCACATCAAGCAACACCCGTGGATCCGGCTCAGAGGCTGAGAGTATTTCGATCATGCCCGCTCATCACGCCAAAAGCCCCCTGCTCGTCGTTGCAAATGCTCGCCATAGCCAAGCTATGGCTGCGCT